>DATEJX010000236.1:0-4191 GCA_035277785.1 Candidatus Angelobacter sp.
TACCCGCTCGAGCCAGGTGCAGTCGCGACGCAAGGAAGTCGAGCGGCTGCAGGTTACAGAACTGGCCAAGTCGAACATCGCGCGTCCGTTTCTTAAGTTTGAAATGAAGCGGCCATCGGGAAAACACATCCTGGAGGTGGAAGCTGTGAGCAAGAAGTACGACGAGGCAGCCGTCATCGAGAGCTTTACCGCGAGCGTGACGCGTGGAGAGAAGATCGCGCTCATGGGCCGCAACGGCGCCGGCAAGACCACATTGCTCAACGCGTTGCTGGCCAACTCGCCCACAACGCCTGAGGCCGAACTGCGGAAGACGTCCGGCTACAACGGGCCATTTCTCAGCAGCGGCAAAGTAATATGGGGACATGAAGCGGCAGTGGGATTCTTTCCCCAGGACCATCGCAGCCTGATTGAGCCGGGCAGGACGATTTTCGACTGGCTGTTCCAGTGGGATCCTTCCGTGTCGAACGAAGAAATTCGTGGCCTGCTTGGCCAAATGCTCTTTCCTCGCGATGAAGCGAATAAAAAGACGGACGTGCTGTCCGGTGGCGAGGCGGCGCGCATCCTGTTCTGCAAGCTCATGCTGCAGAAGCCAAACGTTCTGGTGCTGGACGAGCCCACGAACCACCTTGATCTTGAGTCCATCAATGCCTTGAACATCGCACTCCAGCGCTATCAGGGCACGGTGCTGCTGGTAACGCACGATCACGATCTGATCGATGAAGTGGCAACCCGCATCTGGCACTTCGATGGACACCGAATCGAAGACTTCAAAGGAACATACGAGGAGTACCAGTCGGCGGTGCAGGTGTAGCATTCTGCTCACGCAGATCGCTATTCATAGCGCAGTGCCACCATGGGATCCACTTTGGTCGCGCGCCGCGCCGGCAGATAGCAGGCTAGCATCGCAATCGTTGCCAGCACCAGAAGAACCGCGGTGAAAGTTGCCGGATCAGTTGGGCTCACGGCGAACAGAATGCTTGCCATGAGGCGGGTCAGGCCGATGGCGAGTACAAATCCAATCGCCATACCCACGGCGGCGAGCCGCAGTCCCTGGCTCAAGACCATCCCGAGCACTGAGGACCGCGAAGCGCCCAGAGCCATACGAATACCAATCTCGCTGGTCCGCTGGCTGACCGAATAAGCCAGTACTCCATAGATGCCAACGCTTGCAAGGATCAGCGCGAGTGCTCCAAACAGCCCAAGCAGAATGGTTTCCAGGCGCGGCTGGGCGACTGAATTCGACACAGTCTCTTCCATGGTCATGACGCGCGCCATGGGGATGTCTTTGTCAATCTGTTTCAGAACGCTGCGAATGGAAGAAGCCACCAGCACGGGATCGCCATCCGTGCGCACCGCGAATGAAGGTGACATGTTGGAGTCGTGCTGCAGCACAGACGCGTATACCAGAGGCATTGGAGCTTCGGTCATACCGCCATAATGGGCGTCAGCAACCACACCAACGATTGTGAACTTTTGTGGATGATAGCCCGGCGGCGCTAATCCTGGCGGTAGGAGATTCTCCGGCGGGCTCAGCAAAACAGTCTTGCCGAGTGGGTCCTGCTGCGGCCAATACTTCTTCGCTAAAGTCTGATTCACAACAACCACGTACGGACTGTCTTTGCGGTCGTGGTCGTTGAGCAGCCTGCCCTTGATCAGCGGGATGTGCAACGCAGCAAAGTAATCGCCAAGAACCGCGCGGTATTGAATGTGCTCGAGCTGATCCATGCTGGGAGGAATTGGCCGGTCGAGCGCGACGAAAAGTTTGCCCCAGTTTTCCCCGTGCAGCGGCAGGCTGGAAATGCATCCAGCGGCTTTCACCCCAGGAATCTGCTCGATGCGTGCAATGTTGCTTTCCAGGAATTCTGCTACTCGCGGAGCAGCGCCGATCCGCAATGGATCAGGTTGAGGATCGTACCTGTCTGGCAGGCTGGTGGCAAAAGTCAGTACGTGATCCGGCGAGAAGCCAGCGTTCACATGCATGAGTCGGGCAAAGCTCTTGATGGCCAGCCCTGATCCAATTAACAGGAGCAAAGCTAGCGCTACTTCACTCACCACCAGTCCGGCGCGCAGTCGCTGGTTTCCTGCAGATGAGGTGTTCCTTCCGCCTTCTTTCAGGTTTTCATTTACGCCGCCTGGACGCGAGCTCTGCAACGCAGGCATCAAGCCGAAAAGAACCCCCGTCACAACCGCTACGCACAGCGTGAACAGCAGAACCCAATGGTCCATCCGGATCTGGTCTACTCTGGGGAGAATATCGGTCGTTGATGGAATCAGGCGGAGCGAGAACGAAGCAAGGATGAGACCAAAGCCTCCGCCGATCAAAGAAAGCAACAAGCTCTCTGTGATGAACTGCCGCAGCAAACGCATACGGTTAGCGCCGAGAGCGGAACGAATGGCAATTTCCTTTTGCCTGCCGGCGGAGCGTGCCATCAGCAGGTTGGCCAGGTTCACGCAGGCAATCAGCAGCACAAAGGCGACAGCAGCCAATAGCACCATCAACGCGGGGCGAACGTCGCCCAGCCAGGTGTCACGAAAGGACCTGACAGCGCCGCCAATGCCTTTGTTTTCCGGATACTGCTGGGCGATGCTGAACATAATGGCGTTCAGGTCAGCCGAAGCCTGCGCCTGTGTTACTCCCGGGCGCAGCCTCCCAACCATGCTGATGAAGTAATTATTGTGCGTATCGGCGTTGTCCTTGGGCTGCCAGGCCATGGGCAGCCACAGCTGGATCGGCCTTTCAACGTAAAAGTCCGCCGGCATCACGCCGATCACGTTGTAAACCTCGCCATTCAAGGTCAAGGTTTTGCCGCTGAGATCGCGATCGGCATTGAGGTGCGTGCGCCAGAACGAATCGCTGACGATCGCCACATGGTGCGAGCCCCATTGTTCTTCGCTGCGAACAAAATTCCTGCCCAGCGCAGGCTCCACGCCAAGGGTGGTGAAGTAGTCAGCGGAAACAACTAGAGACTGCAGCCGCTCAGGATTTTCCCCGCCGGTGAGATTCCAGGCTGAGGGATAGTATGCGGAGAGCCCTGAAAGCGTGTGGTTCTGTGCGCGCAACGTGCGGAAGTCGGGAGGCGATGTTGACCCGTCAAGAAAATTCCCCAGCCCCTTGAACGTGCTGAACGCGGAAACCAATTGCTCAGGATGGGCATAGGGTAACGGGCGCAGCAAGACGCCGTTTACCAGGCTGAAGATGGCTGTATTTGCGCCGATCCCAAGCGCAAGAGTGATGATGGCGATGGCGGCAAATCCCGGATATCTCCGCAAGGTGCGCAGAGAGTAGCGAACATCCTGAAACAAAACTTCAAAGAAGGGAAGTCCCGCCTGGTCGCGATATGCCTCCTGAATCTGCGCATCATTACCCAACTCCAGCATGGCCTGGCGTCGCGCCTCTTCCGCCGGAATGCCGCGACTGGTCTTCTCGTCCACCAGCATCTCCAGGTGTGACCGGAGTTCTTCGTTGAGATCGCGTCCTGTATCAGCCTGCTTTGTGGCCCCGCGTAGACGCGAGAGGAGCACTCGTAACCAGAGCATATTTAAGCCTCCTGTGGTCCGCTTAGCAGCCGCGACATCACTGCCGCAATGCGCTCCCACTCCGCCGTTTCTTTTGCAAGCTGTTTCTTTCCTGCTTCCGTAATGCTGTAAAACTTGGCTTTGCGATTGTTGTCAGAGACGCCCCACTTTGAAGTGATCCATCTCTTCTGCTGCAGCCGAAGCAGCGCAGGATAGAGCGTGCCCTGGTTTAACTCCAGCAGGTTCTCAGATAACTGCTCAATCCGGCGGGCGATCCCGTATCCGTGTAACGGCCCAAGCGCCTGCAGCGTCTTCAGCACCATCAGGTCCAGCGTGCCCTGCAGAACATCGGCTTTGGAGTCAGCCATTCAATTCTCTCCTGTTGATTGCCAACACAAGATAGGGCAAGCTATGTTGATTGTCAACAGGAGCGCCTGGCTGTGTCCCCGGCTCAACACATCCGGCCATTCGAAACCCGAAAACTTGAGTTGCATCGGATCTTGCATGCCATTGCCTCTTGCTGGTAGCCCTCCAATTAGAATGACCGGTCTACTTAAATCCTGTTCTGTTGCCTCAGTCCTGCCGGCCCAGAGCCCGGAGAGAATCGGATGAAAGATCCCTTCATTTCGCGACGACGCTTCCTCAAAACTGCCGGAATTGCTGCCGGCGCATTTG
>DATEJX010000237.1:0-12663 GCA_035277785.1 Candidatus Angelobacter sp.
ATCCGTTGCATTGTGTCTTGCTGATTCTCGATGAGTTCTTCATGAACTATGTTGATTTTGGGATGTTCGGCAAAAGCTGCATCCGCTTCCGCAGCAGCGCTGCTTAATTTTTCAAAATACCTGCAGCACTCCTCCGGATCCAGGTGCACAGGAGGTATTGCCTGCGGCTCACTTTTAAGACTCCACCATTGACTTGTCATGTAGGCCCGCTTGAGTGATATGAGCGTATGCAGCATGTTCCTGCGCTGCAAATGAACCACCTCGAGAGACCGATCGGCGCGAAGAAACTCCCACGCTGTCCGGAAGCGTTTATCGAGAATCTCCCATGCGTAATTTCTTTCTATAAAACTTGAGAACTGGGTGTATTTCTCCTGCAACTGCGGGGCGGCATCGGACATATCAACGAGCTTTGTGAAATAGTCCCTCGTCAAATGGTCGTAAAACATCTTGAAACCAACAGCGGCGATTTCCAATTTATGGTTCTGGTACACCTTTTGTTGCAAGTATGTAACGGGATCATTCAGAACTTCGATCAGGCTTGTTTCGGGCAGCATGTCCAGATTGAACAATTCGCCATAAGTCTTTATATGTGGGTGAGCACTCAACAGGGAGAGCAAAAGGTTGGAACCGGTCCTAGCTGACCCCAGGACCATAAACCGCTGGACCTTCAAGTTCGAATCAATAGAAATGGTGCTCAGGTTGACGTTTGATGTGGTCACTGTGTTTCCAATAGGCCCAACTACCTTGAGTTAATACGTCTCATTAAAATGTATCCACGGAAGTTTGAGGAGCTTGCACGACGGCGGTTGTCAATGTCTGAATTTGAGCCGCAAAGCTCTGTCCGCAATCTTCTGAGAACAGGTCGGCTTTGTATACCAGCCGGCACAACAGCGCTTCCCCTTCATGGCGCACGTGCAGACTCAGGTCTGCAAATGACTGAAGGTCCATTGAAGTCGGGAGAGGTTCCGCCCGGGTGCCGGCCCACTCAGGATCCGCCCCCGCCAATGTGGGCATGAAATTGAATACAACTTTGTAAGCCGGTCGCGTGGCGATGATCTGCTGCAGATAACCGTATGGCAGGTCTTGATGAACGCACGCGTCCACAAGGCTGCGGCGTACACGATCCAGCAGGTCGAGGAACGTCAACCCGTTCGAGATTGAGGCACGCACCACAACAACATTCATGAACAGACCAATAACTTCCTCAAACTCAGGACGACGGCGATCGGATAGAGGCACCCCTACCGCAATATCATCCGTGCTGCAAAGCCGAGAAAGAAACACTGTGAAGACCGCCAGCATGGTTGCTGCCAGGGTCGTTCGGGATCGGCGACTCAAAACCACCAGGCGATCCACTTCTTCTTGCGGAATCGTGAACCATGAGGTTCCGGATCTTGTCGAAATCCCAGGCCTGCAAACGCCGTCGCGCGGTAGCGTAAGAACAGGCAGCCCGCTTAGCTTATTTGTCCAATATGAGCTGAGCATGCGGCCACGCTCGCTGTTCAGTTGTTCGCGCTGCCACAACACATAACCCTGGTATTGAACAGGTAGTGGACGGATGCCTGGATCCGAGCCAGTTACGAAGGCACAATAAAACCGTCTGAGTTCTATCTCCAGCAACCGTCGGGACCAGCGGTCGAAGACGATATGGTGCACTGCAATCGCCAGAATGTGCTCATCGCTGCTCAACTGCACCAGGGCAGAGCGGAGGAGCGGACCGCAAGCCAGATCGAACTGCTCGAGCAGCGGTTTGATCTCCTTCTCTACCAGTGCGTATGGATTTGCGGAAGGGAAGCCCCGCCCATCTACAATCGCAAAGGTGAACGAGGGGGATTGGGAGATCAACCTTAGCGGGTGTCCATTTCGCGTAACAAATCTGGAGCGCAGCACCTCGTGACGCTGAACAATGGCTTCGAGGCTGGCCCTCAAGGCGTCCTGGTTCAGTGCGCCATGGAGTCGCAGTGCCAGCCACAGGCTTCGCGCACAATCAAAGAACGGCAAGGTTTGCAGATCGCCTACGTCAGCCTGCCACATCAGCTCCTCGGAAAATGACAGCTCCATAGCGGATGCATCATCAGCCCCGGGAGTGATCTGCATAAGCGATCCTCTCCGATCGTGAATCGGCAGTCCGTCAACTACCAGGTCGCTCACGCGTTCGCTCTCGCAACAATCTGCCCGGCAGTCGGCTGTATGCTTGCAATCTCGGAAGCGACTTGGGCGATAGTTGCCGACTCCAGGAGAAACAGGTCAAGCCGAACCTCCACGCCAAACGTCGCGATGATCCGATTAATGCAGCGCATGGCCGCCAGCGAGTCGCCTCCCAGGCCCAGGAAATCATCGTGGATGCCGATTGGAGCTGCATTCAGTACTTCAGACCAGATCTGCAGCAAAGTCCTTTCGGTTTCTGCAAGGGCGGGGGTTGCCGAACTCCCGTTGATGCTGTTTTCGATCATTCCGCGCGACCTCCAATCTGAAACACTAGTTCGCCAGTGATTCGAGCGAGGTCGCCAGAACCCGCCCGGCATAATCCCCGTAAAGAATGCCTTTCCTGGTCAGCGCAATAGCGTCATCTTCAATGGTGATGAAATCTTCCTCTTGAAGTCGCCGTACCTCCGGCTCGCAAAGCCTTACCAAATCGAGTCCGTGCCGCTTTTTGAACCTGCTACGGTCAAATCGAATCAGCTTCATTCCCAAAATTACGTCTCGCGTCATCAGCTCAAGGTCGTTGTACACATACCCCCGAAACAACGGCAGTTTTCCCTGCTCCACCAGCTCCGAATAGCGTGCCAGATCATTCGTATTTTGGTACGCCCAGTTCCCAAGCGATCCGAACGCAGAGCTTCCGAAAGCATAAACGTCGGTACCCTGCCATTTGGTTGTGATGTGACGCTGGGTGTATTGATCGCCTCGGTTAAAAGTAAAGAAGTTAACCGGCTGGAGGCCGGCGGCAGTCAATTCCTCGAGTGCGTAACGCGCCAGCTGTAGCTCCTCGTCATCCGAAGGTAAGGAGATGTTCTGGCGCCTCAGGTTCGCGTAGTACTCTGTGTTCGCGTAAATCTCAAGCTTGTACACGGTGACACTGTGAGCTCCGCTTTCGATAGCGCGGCGAATAGAGTATGCCCAGGTTTCAGGAGTCTCGCCCTGCAAGCCGCTGATCAGATCAATATTTACCACCGCGCCGGTTGAAAGGGCGGTCTCGATTGCCTTCAAGGCCTGCTTTTCGGTGTCTTTGCGGCCTGTGCGAAAAACGACTTCATCACAGAACGATTGAATGCCGAGATTGATACGGTTTACCCCATGTTGCGTGAGTATCTCGGCCTTGCGGGCAATCAGGGACACCGGTTCTGCCTCGAAGTTGATCTCCGGATCGACAAGTGTGAGGTTCTGGCGCAATGTCTGCATGATGCGCTCAATGTTCGCGGGGCTCAAAAGCGAGGGAGTGCCCCCTCCGAAATAAACTGAAATCGCAGGACGCTCTCGTAAATGGAATCGTTCTGCGGCCATCTTGATCTCATGACAGAGCGAGTCGACATAGCGGTCAATTTCACTAAGTTCCGTTTCGCGCAGGGTTGTGGTCTTGTAATGGCAATAAGCACATCGCTGAATGCAATAGGGAAAGTGCAGGTACACGTTCAGCGGTTGTCTGTTCAGGCCATGTTCTGCGGACTCCGGGCGCCACTGCCGAAAATCGGGGTAATTCGTTACAAACCCCCGCCGGGTTACTTCCAATTCATCCTGTATCACATTCAGCATTTTGCCATCCTAAGATTGGCTGTTTCCTGCGTTGTACTGAACTACGCGGCGCTCCTGAGCTACGAAGCCAGCTAGAAGGCTGAGGTTGTTAAACAGTTCAACGTCTAGTACGCGATCATCAAGCTGCACTCCGAATTTGTCTTCAATTCGGGAAATCAATTCGGCTATCAAAATCGAATCGAGACCCAAACCACTCTCTAGTAGCGAATAGTCGTCAGGAATCTCTTCGCGGACCACATTGAGTTGCATGTCCTCCACCAGGATATCCTTGATTTGTCGAATAATATCCGTAGTTTCAATCAACTTACTGTCTACCTTCCTTAATCACCGCGGTCCAGATGCGCTTCAGTGACCGGTACGCGGGATGTCATTCAGTCAATCGTCTTTTCCGATCACAGAAGATCGCCAACCCACTTGTGCTGCCAATCGTAGTAGAGCTCGGTCTTTACCTGCTCTGACCCCAATTGCAGAACATTAAGATACTCCAACCCAAGCTTGCCCGCCAGAATGAATTGGCCGATTCAGGGTTCGATTTGGCTTTAGCGGACATAAAATACCAAGCCGGGGTATCGTTTTTGGCGGGCTCAAGTCTACATTTAACTTCGACATAATCAAGCTTCAAAATGGCATTCTTCAAGTTCCAAAATGGGACTCACGGTCCAAAATGGTACTCAAGTTCCAAAATGGAACTGAAGTGCCAAAACAGTACTCAAGCAAACAGAAAAAAGGCTACGCGCCCGACCACGTAGCTCACTGTAGCTATAGTCTCGCTTGACTAGGGGGTCGGAGGGGTGGTAGGCTCACGGCCTTTAGAGTTCTCTAAGGTGCAAGCTTTTCATGAACAAACGAATGAAGTTGGAATAAGAATGTCACGTACTTGTCTGTTCCTGGATTTGAAACATACGGCAGCTTCGGGTAAGGCGAACCGCTCGATTATGGAAATTAATGTCAGCCCTAAAGTGAGAACAATGAAGCCGTGTTCATATCTAAGGAAGGGAACAGATCAATAAGAGCCTACAAGTTGTAAACCTCGCGGAGATCGAAACTGTCGTTCAACCGCTCGAAAATCAAGCTTTTGGGCGCCTAAAGTTTTCATGCGATTGCACTGCCAGAGGTTACTGGTTGGAAGACGATTAGGAGTAAAGCTATGGGATGGTTGCCTCAGCTTGGGCGCATTGTACGGCGGCTTGGTCGTGCACCCTTATTCACGGCGGTCACATTGGTGATCCTGGCGGTGGGAATCGGAGCAACCACGGCCATTTTCAGCGTCATTGATAGCATTCTGCTGCGGCCTCTTCCTTATTCGCATCCAGAGGAACTCCTCGATGTGAGAGTTACGGCCCCCGGGCTTCGGATGGACGTTATAACCATACCGCCGGCAGCCTACTTCACCTTTCAGGAACAGAAACATGTATTCCAGGATATTGGGCTCTATGATCCTGGAATGAACAACGACGGTCAGACCGTGAGCATTACCGGGCTCGATGAACCAATACGGGTGCCGGCTCTCCCTTTAACAGCTAATGTGCTCCCCATTCTGCGGATTACGCCGTTATCTGGGCGATTCTTCACCCAGGAGGACGAGGTACCCGGCAGCGCGGACACGGCAATCCTGACTTACGGCTTTTGGCGCAGTCAATTCGGTGGTCGCTCCGTGATTGGAAAAGTCATCGACGTGAACGGCAAGCCGCACACGATCATCGGCGTGTTACCTCAGAGCTTTCGTTTCCTGAACAGTACCGACCTGGCCATGCTCTTGCCGCTGAAACTAGAGCATGCAGGGCCCATGATTAATAACTGGGACTATGTGGGCATCGCTCGACTCAAGCCGGGTATGAAAATGGCGGAGGCGAATGCGGATGTTGCGCGAATGCTCGACATCTTTGGCAGGCAGACTCACCCAACGCCGGAAAGCTTCAAAAGGTGGAGTCAGGCTCGGATCGGGCCAAGATTGCAATCTCTGAAGCAGGCGGTAATTGGGAACGTGGGCGAAGTCTTGTGGATAGTGATGGCCGGCGTTGGCCTCTTGCTGGTTATTGCTTGCGCCAATCTGGCCAACTTGCTTCTAGTGCGTGCCGAGGGGCGAAGGGAGGAGATGGCCATCCGCGCTGCGTTAGGAGCAAGCAGCAGACGCATTGCCAAGGAATTTTTTTCGGAGAGCCTCGTTTTGGCGGTACTTGGCGGTTTGTTGGGCCTGGGAGTGGCTTACGGAGCTTTGAGAATCCTGATCGCGGTGGCGCCCGCGAGTCTACCTCGGCTGGATGAGGTTGGGATCGATGGGAAGGCTATTTTGTTCACACTGGCAGTGTCCGCAGCTGCTCTCCTGCTTTTTGGTTCTGCCCCAGCTCTTCAATACGCGGGTGCTGGTCCTGGAAACGGACTGCGGGAAGGTGGACGATCCCTGAGCGAAAGCCGTGCGCGGAAACGTTTGCGCAGCCTGCTAGTCATCGTCCAGGTGGCGCTGGCTCTTGTCTTGCTGGTGAGCTCAGGACTGATGATTCGCACATTTCGTGCCCTGACCAGAGTTAACCTGGGATTCGTTGCTCCTTCGGAAGTGCAGACATTCCGCGTCGACATCCCCGATACGATGGTGAAAGACCCAATGGATGTGACTCGCCTTGAGGAGGCGATCGCGCATAAGCTTGAGGCTATTCCGGGCGTATCTTCAGTAGGTATCTCCAGAAATCTTCCAATGGACAAGAGCGCCTGGACGGGGCCGATGGTGATCGAGGGCCGTGTCTATGCTCCCGGCGAAAATCTTCCGCGCGCCCGGTTTGGGTT
Organism: Candidatus Angelobacter sp.; assembly: GCA_035277785.1. GTDB lineage: Bacteria > Acidobacteriota > Terriglobia > Terriglobales > Acidobacteriaceae > Angelobacter. The sequence goes on from DATEJX010000237.1 coordinate 6,535, forward strand.
CCTGGCGCCGGGCTTTCTCAAGACTCTGGGGACACCTCTAGTTGCAGGTCGCGAGTTCACCTGGAATGAGATCTACAATAAGCCTCCGGTAATCATGGTATCCGAAAACTTTGCGCGCCAGTACTGGGCCAATCCTGCGGATGCATTGGGCAAGAAGGTTCGCGAGGTGAAAGAGTGGCGAGAGATTATCGGTGTTGTGGGAGACGTTCACCAGGACAGTGTCGATAAGGAAGCGCCCATTACAGTGTATTGGCCGATCTTGACGTTTGAGGTCGATGGCAATCCAGCCGAGGGAGTACGGCGCCGTGTGGCTTTCGCCATGCGCAGTCAGCGCACGGGCCAGGAGAGTTTCGGCAAGGACGTGCGGTCCGCTGTGCGGTCCGTGGCTCCCGACCTTCCTCTCTTCGATGTGCACACACTGAACTATTACTACAGCAGATCGATGGCTCATACTTCCTTCATGCTGATGATTCTGGCTGTTGCAGCGGGCATGGCGCTGTTGGTCGGAGCCGTCGGACTTCATGGCGTGATGGCATACTCCGTAGTGCTGCGCAAACGTGAGATTGGTATTCGCATGGCGTTGGGCGCACAGAGGAATGACGCGCTGAGGCTCGTGGTGGGCGACGGGTTGATTTTGACGTGTGTGGGCATCGCCATAGGAATCGCTGCGGCTCTGGGCCTCACAAGGTTCCTGTCGAGTCTGCTGTATGGCGTTAAGGCTGCCGATCCTCTTACCTTTGCTGCCGTCAGCCTTTTTCTGGTGACAGTGGCCTTTTTCGCGACCTACGCACCTGGACGCGCGGCCGCAAAGGTAGATCCAGCAACAACGCTCAGAAATGAATAGCTTCACTGTTGCCGCTTAGTTCCCGATTTTGTTGGAGTAGCGCCTCTGGCAGGACCCAATGGAGCTTTCGAAATTTAAACTAAATTGTAAGCCATGCGCTCTGGCGAAGCTAGTCAATCGCTCCGTACCGCGTTCCAGGCTAAACCGATTTCTTCCCAAAGCAACCGACTTGCCGAGTATTGCGCTCCACTTCCAGAGGGAACACATTTATTTTTCTTTTTGTGACATAACACTGCGCAAGGCCAAGCGATGAGTAATTCTACTATTGCAGGCCCGACGGCTGGCTCCGGGGACAGTGCCCGCACCGGTGTCCGATTATCGGCAACCGCTGCAATCCCCAAGGTCAAATGTAGAAGTGATTTGCCTTTGTCGTTTGCGCAGGAGCGGCTGTGGTTTTTGGCGCAGATAGACGGTAGTAAGGCGTATCAGAACCTGCACGGTCTCCAATTTCGGGGAGAATTGGATCGGACCGCCCTTCGGCGAGCGTTGAATCAAATCGTGGTACGGCATGAGGTATTGCGCACAGTTTTCGCGCTGGTTGATGGGAAGCCTTTACAACGGATTGCGAACGAACGTGACAGTCGGTTTCACCTCACAGAGCATGATCTTCGGGAATACGACGGGGCCACGGCAGAGCTCGATCGCCTTATAAGCGAAGAGGCCAGCACACCTATCGACCTACAGGCAGGTCCCCTGATTCGTGGACGGCTGATCCGGCAAGGTAACGAAGAGTATGTATTACTCATAACCATTCATCACATTGTGTCGGACGCGTGGTCATTCGGCCTTTTTAGCAAAGAGTTAAGCGCTCTGTACGGCGCCTATGTGAGGGGAGAAGAGGATGGTTTGCCGAAGCTGGAGATCCAGTATGCGGACTATGCTGTCTGGCAGCGGAAGCGGATGGAAGGCGATGTCCCGGGGAAGCAGGCGGAATACTGGAAAAGGGCTTTAGCTGGAGCGCCGGAAGTATTGCAATTACCGACGGATCATGTAAGGCCTGAACAACAAAGTTATAGCGGGGCGGCAGTCACGCTGATGCTGGATGAAGAGTTGACAGCGGGGCTTAGAGGACTGAGCCGGAAGCACAAGACAACGCTATATATGACTGTACTGGCGGGCTGGGCAGCGCTGCTGGCGCGGCTGTCGGGGCAGGACGAGGTTGTAATCGGTACGCCGGCAGCCAATCGCAATCGAGTGGAGATCGAAAGGCTGATTGGATTTTTCGTCAACACGCTGGCCTTGCGGCTGGGTGTTTCGGATTCGTCTGACGTTGGCACATTGCTGGCCCACGTGAAATCGCAAGCTGTTGCCGCACAGGAACATCAAGGCTTTCCGTTTGAGCAGGTGGTGGAGATCGTTCGGCCGCCACGGAGTCTGGCGCACAACCCGGTGTTCCAGGTGATGTTCGCATGGCAGAACGCTCCTAAAGGAACGATCAATCTTGCTGGGTTGCAGGTCAGTCCCTTCACTGCCGTTCCGCATAACATATCGAAATTCGATTTGACACTCTTGTTGCAGGAAGAGGGCAATCAGATTGTGGGCGAGTTGGAGTATGCGACGGCGCTGTACGAGCGACCGACGATCGAGCGATACCTAGGATACTTCCGCACACTGTTGGGAGCTATGGTGGCGGACGATAGCCAGAAGGTGGATCGTTTGCCCATGCTGCCGCAAGAGGAGCGGAAGCAGCTTCTCTATGAGTGGAACGCGACGGAAGTGGAGTATCCGCGAGACAAGTGCGTGCATGAGTTGTTCGAAGAGCAGGTGGAGCGGAGACCTGGAGCGGTGGCGGTGGTGTATGAGAGTGAGCAACTGAGCTACGGGGAGCTGAACCGGCGGGCCAACCGGCTGGCGCATTATCTGCGGAGCTTGGGAGTAAAGCCGGATACGCTGGTGGCCGTCTGCGTGGATCGCAGCCTGGAAATGATCGTGGGGCTGCTTGCAGTGATGAAGGCAGGAGGAGCGTATGTGCCGCTGGATCCGGCCTATCCTGGGGAGCGATTGCGGTACATGGTGGAAGACAGCGTGCCGGAGGTGTTGCTGACACAAGGTCATTTGCGAGAGCAGATGCGGGGAGTGAAGCGGGAACTGGCGGTGATTGATCTGAGCGATCCGGGCGTGGGGTTGCAGGAGTGGCCGGAGACCAACCTGGAGAAGGCCGGTGTGGGACTGACAAGTGAACATCTGGCCTACGTGATCTACACCTCGGGTTCCACGGGGACACCCAAAGGAGTTATGGTCGCGCATCGCGGAGTGACGAATTTTCTCCAGTCAATGCGACGAGAACCAGGTATCGAAAAGGATGATGTATTGCTTGCGACCACGAGACTGTCTTTCGACATTGCAGCGCTGGAGTTGTACCTGCCACTGACAATGGGAGCGCAGTTGCGAATACGGGGAGGCGAGGTCAACCTGGACGCCGTTCATGTTTCCAAAGAAATAAAGCGTGACGTAACGATGATGCAGGCGACACCAGCAAACTGGCGAATGCTTCTTGACGCTGGATTGGAGGGAACAGAGCGGCTCAAAGTGCTCTGCGGTGGAGAAGCGCTGAATGTTGATCTAGCCAGGACGCTTGCAAGCCGAAGTGACTCAGCCTGGAATCTGTATGGCCCTACCGAGACCACCATCTGGTCGAGCGTAGAGCAACTCGAAAAAGACCTGAGTGGTGTCTCAATCGGGCGACCGATCGCGAACACGCAGATCTACATATTCGACAGACACGGGGAACCTGTTCCCATAGGAGTGGCGGGAGAAATCCATATTGGGGGAGCGGGCGTAGCGCGCGGGTATCTGAACCGGCCGGAGTTGACGGGGGATCGGTTTGTACCAGATCCATTTTCGAATGAACCGGGTGCGCGGATGTACCGGACAGGCGACCTGGGACGGCGGCTAGCGGACGGCAACATTGAGTTTCTGGGGCGGAACGATTTTCAGGTAAAGATCCGAGGGTTCCGGATTGAATTGGGAGAGATAGAGGCGCGGCTACGCGAGCATGAGGAAGTACAGCAAGCAGTGGTGCTAGCCCGTGAAGATACGCCGGGCGATAAGCGGCTGGTGGCTTACTACACAACGAGAGAGCAAAACAGTGTGGGAGCCCAGAAGTTGAGAGCGCATGTAGCGACGAAGTTGCCGGAGTACATGGTGCCGGCGGCATACGTGAAGTTGGAATCGCTGCCGCTGACGCCGAACGGGAAATTGGATCGGAAGGCATTGCCAGCTCCGGAAGGAGATGCCTATGTAATGCGGCAATACGAGGCGCCCCAAGGGACGACCGAGGAGTTGCTGGCAGGCATCTGGGCGAAGTTGCTCAACCTAAAGCGGGTGGGCCGTCACGATAACTTCTTTGATCTGGGCGGACATTCACTGCTGGCTGTACGGGTGATTGCGCGAGTGCGGGAAGCGCTGAAGGTTGAAGTAGCGATTAAGGACTTGTTCGCACGGCCGGTACTGCAGGATTTTTCCAGCGCTCTGGCGGTTGCCGCGCCTGCGGAGCTGCCGGCAATATCCCGTGTCCCTCGGGGCGAATGGATTCCACTGTCGCCGGCGCAGCAGCGTTTGTGGTTTTTGGCGCAGATGGAGGGGGCGAGCCAGGCCTATCACATTCCGATGGGTTTGCAGCTGAAAGGCGGTCTTGACCGTGCGGCGTTGCGTAAAGCACTGGACCGGATCGTGGCGCGACATGAAGTGCTGCGCACCATCTTTGCTTTTGTGGAGGGGGAGCCGGTTCAGCAAATCGCGCCAGCAGAGAAGAGCCGCTTCCATCTTGTTGAGCACGATCTGCGCGGACGCAGCGATGCCAGGGAGGAACTGAAGCGACTGGCGGCAGAGGAGTCGAGTGCGTCCTTCGACCTGCAAGCAGGGCCGCTGATTCGTGGTCGTCTGATCCGGCTCGCGGACGAAGAAGATGCGCTGTTGATCACCATGCACCACATCGTCTCCGATGGCTGGTCGCTGGGGGTGTTCACAAATGAACTGAGCACGTTGTATGGGACGTTTGTGCGTGGCGAGGCCGATCCTCTTCCGGAGTTGAAGATCCAGTATGCCGACTATGCCGTTTGGCAGCGGAAGTGGCTGGAAGGCGAGGTTCTGGGAAAGCAAGCGGAATACTGGAAAAGGACTTTAGCCGGAGCGCCGGAAGTATTGCAATTACCGACAGATCATGTAAGGCCTGAGCAACAAAGTTATAGCGGAGCCGCAGCCAGGCTGGTGCTGGATGAAGAGTTGACAGCGGAGTTGAAAGGACTGAGCCGGAAACACAAGACAACGCTGTACATGACTGTGCTGGCGGGCTGGGCAGCGCTGCTGGCGCGGTTGTCGGGGCAGGACGAGGTTGTAATCGGTACGCCGGCAGCCAATCGCAATCGAGTGGAGATCGAAGGGCTGATTGGATTTTTCGTCAACACGCTTGCATTGCGACTGGGGGCTGGAGGGACAGCAATGGTGGGGGAACTGCTTGAGCGGGTCAAAGGACAAGTTTTGGCCGCGCAGGAGCATCAAGATCTTCCCTTTGAGCAGGTGGTGGAGATTGTTCGGCCGCCAAGGAGTCTGGCGCACAACCCGGTGTTCCAGGTGATGTTCACCTGGTTGACTCCTAAAGGAATGATCGATCTTGCTGGGTTGCAGGTCAGCCCCTTCATTGCCGGTCCGCATGACATATCGAAATTCGATTTGATGCCGGTGTTAAGGGAAGAAGTCAATCAGATTGTGGGTGTGGTGGAATATGCAACGGCGCTGTACGAGCAATCGACGATTGAGCGATACATAGGATACTTCCGCACACTGTTGGGATCTATGGTGGCTGACGATACGCAGACGTTGGATCGTTTGCCGATGCTGTCGCAAGAGGAACGGCAGCAGCTTCTCTATGAGTGGAACGCGACGGAAGTGGAGTATCCGCGAGACAAGTGCGTGCATGAGTTGTTCGAGGAGCAGGTGGAGAAGACGCCGAATGCTAATGCCATCGCTTATCAGGAACAAGCACTGACCTACCGAGAATTGAACCGGCGAGCGAACCAGCTGGCGCATTATCTGAGAGAGCTGGGTGTGAAGCCGGACAAGCGGGTAGTGATCTGCGCGGAACGCGGTCTTGAGATGGTGGTGGGACTGCTGGCGGTGCTCAAGGCCGGAGGAGCGTATGTGCCGCTGGATCCCACGTTTCCGGCAGAGCGGCTGCGCTTCATGATCGAAGACAGTGCGCCAGTGGTGCTGCTGACGCAGACTCGACTCAAAGATTCTTTCATGGGATCCGATGATGGCCGGCCCATCGTCATGCTGGATAGCGA
>DATEJX010000238.1:0-7444 GCA_035277785.1 Candidatus Angelobacter sp.
TTTGACCAGCTCAAGCAGGCGGAACTGGAACTGGCACGGTTGCGGCTGAGTGATTTTCTGGAGCTGACGTCGTCATATTTGTCGGTAGTCGAGCTGGGTCTGTACGAATCGTCGGTAAAACTTTTTCGCACCTTGCGCGACAAGGGAATTGAGCCGCATTCGCCGGAGTGGAACGCGGCGATTGAGGACACGATTAAACGCCAGACGGAAGCTATGCAGCCGCGGCTGTTTCCGCAGATTCCGGCCGCGCGTTACATCTGCTTCTATCCCATGGACCGCCGTCGTGGAGAAGACAAGAACTGGTACAGCCTGCCCATTGAAGAGCGCCAGCGTCAGATGGAAGAACACGGGCTGGTAGGCCGCCGCTATGCCGGCACGGTAAAGCAGATCATCACCGGGTCAATAGGCTTTGATGACTGGGAGTGGGGCGTGGACCTGTTTGCCGATGATCCAATGATCTTCAAGAAACTGATTTACGAGATGCGCTTTGACGAGGTCAGCGCCGTGTACGCACTGTTCGGGAAGTTCTTTGTGGGAGTGCGCGTGCCGGGTGCAGGTTTGGAAGATCTGTGCAAGGGCAAATTGCCGCAGTGACCAGGGGAATTTGACCGGAGCGCGCCGTGCTGTTTAGTCTCTTTCCATGGTCAAGCAAGTTCAAGCAGGGCAGATTTGGCGCAATGATGAGAACGGCGCAAATTTCCTTGTCACCAAGGTTTACAGCGAATTGTTCACCCAGTACGCCATGCTGCGCCCGGCAAACGTGAGCGCTCCCCAGGCTGAGAGCATTCGTGTCAAGGTCTCAAGACAAGATGAGGGCATGACCTTGCCCGGCTACACCTTCACCCAGGACTCGCAGGAGTTCTAAAGCGGAAAGCGCCGCCATCCAATGACGGAAAAAATTGTTGCTGTACTGGCCGCGATCATCATCGGCGTGATCTCCCGGACCGGATATCTCGGCGTGATCATACTCATGGCCATCGAATCGGCGTGTATTCCGCTGCCGTCGGAAATCATCATGCCGTTTGCAGGTGCGCTTGCGGTTCCGGCTGTTGCCGGCTACCACAACACCTCATTGCTATCGTTATACCTTGTCGCCATTGCAGGGGCCATCGGATGCAATGTGGGCTCAGTAATCGCTTATGAGATTGGCTGCTACGGTGGGCGTCCACTGGTAGAAAAATATGGCCGGTATCTGTGGATTAACCGCCATGATCTGGAGATGGCGGACCGCTTCTTTTTAAAGTTCGGATCGGCAGCGGTGTTCATCGCACGGTTGCTGCCGGTGATCAGGACATTTATTGCCCTGCCTGCGGGCGTGGCGCGAATGCCGCGGTTGCGATTTCATCTTTACACCTTCGCTGGATCGCTACCCTGGTGCTTTGTTCTGGCCTGGATTGGAATGAAGCTGGGCGAGCAGTGGGACAAGGATCCGCGGCTGAAGCAATGGCTGCACCGGATGGATGCTGTGATCATTCTGCTCCTGCTGACAGCCGTGGTCTGGTTTGTGCGCTCGCATTGGAAGAACAGGATGACGGCGGCTGCTCAATCTCAGGTTTACAAATGATGCGGCGATGCGAGAAGATAGTGAGTTTGCACACACATCAAGGTCCGTCTGTAGAGCGCTGAAGCCGCAAACAGCTCAGAGCAGCTCCTCATATTCTTGTTCAGGATGGTTCTCAACTACATGGCAGCAAAGTCGTCTTCTGAAAAGTCAGGAAAAGCACAAGGATCAGAAATCGCGCCGGCGCGCGGCAAATTAGGCATCATGATTCCCGGCATGGGCGCAGTTGCGACTACGTTCATGGCTGGTGTGGAAGCCGTTCGTAAGGGCATAGCCGAACCGATTGGCTCGCTCACTCAAATGGGCACCATACGCCTGGGAAAACGCACTGACGCACGCTCTCCCAAGATCAAGGAATTTGTTCCACTCGCGAATCTCAACGACCTGGTGTTCACCGGCTGGGACATTTTCGAAGAAGACGCGTATGAATCCGCGATGCACGCTGCAGTGCTGGAGAAGGACCTGCTCAACCAGATCAAACCTTTTTTGAAATCCATCCAGCCGCGCAAAGCGGTGTTTGATCGCAACTACGTCAAGAAGCTTGACGGCAAGCATGTGAAAAAGGGCAAGACCAAGATGGACCTCGCCGAGCAATTGCGCGACGACATACGCGATTTCAAGAAGAAGTCCGGCGCAGACCGTCTGGTGATGATCTGGTGCGGATCCACGGAGATCTTCCTGGAGCGCGGCGAGGTGCATTCGTCAGTTAAGGCGTTTGAGAAGGGGCTGGAAAAAAATGACGAGAACATTGCTCCTTCCATGATTTACGCTTACGCGGCGCTTTCTGAAGGAATTCCATTTGCAAATGGCGCTCCCAACCTGACGGTGGATATACCCGCCATGATGGAGCTTTCGCGAAAGAACAACGCTCCCATCGCCGGCAAGGATTTCAAGACCGGGCAGACGCTGATGAAGACCATTCTTGCGCCCGGCTTTAAAGCGCGCATGCTGGGCCTGAACGGGTGGTTTTCAACCAACATTCTCGGCAACCGGGATGGTGAAGTGCTGGATGATCCCGGTTCGTTCAAAACCAAGGAAGAATCCAAACTTTCAGTGCTGGAGCAGATCCTTCAGCCGTCACTGCATCCGCAGCTTTACAAGGACTTTTATCACAAGGTCCGGATCAACTATTACCCGCCGCGCGGCGACAACAAGGAGGGCTGGGACAACATCGACATTTTCGGCTGGCTGGGCTACCCCATGCAGATCAAAGTCGATTTCCTGTGCCGCGATTCAATTCTGGCGGCGCCGATCGTGCTGGATCTGGTGTTGTTCCTTGATCTTGCTCAGCGTAGTGAGCAACTGCGCGGCATCGGCATTCAGGAATGGCTCAGTTTCTATCTGAAATCGCCCATGACGGTTCCTGGCCTTTATCCGGAACATGATCTGTTCATCCAGTCGATGAAGCTTAAGAACACGCTGCGCCATCTGCGCGGCGAGCATTTAATTACGCATCTGGGTCTGGAATATTACGATTGAGTGAACACCACCCAGATACACGGCATCAGATTCTCTATGAAGCGTGGCTGGGCCAGGGTACTGCTTGTCACCGTCTTGCTCTGCTGCGTGCCTTCGGTCGCTGTAGAAGGCATGTTTCAGGGCAGAGTGGTGAATCCGCCTTACGTCGCCCACCTGAAACCCGGTTGGATTTATGTCCAGGGCCGAAACCACAGCCTGCGTCGAGTGGAAGTGGCTCATGCGGCAATCGTTTTCGGGGAAGAGGTCCCGGCCAGCCAGAAGCGCAAATGCGATATGGACTGTCTGGAAGTGGGGCAAGAAGTGCGAGTCTATGCTGAACAGGACTCCCGCGGAGAATGGCGCGCCAAGCGGGTCGAGATCTTGCGCCTGGTGACCAACAGTGCTTAACGACAAGTCCTGCCTTTACAGAACTTTACGGCACATCAAATAAGCGCTGCCGGATAACCAACTGAAAAGAATTCCGCATCAAAGCCATCACGGAGAAAATCCAAAAGGAAGAGCCAAGCCATGGTTCAGCGGTATAATGAAGCTATTGAGAACCGCCACTGGATCGTTTCCGGCAGGAGTGTGCCTATGAAATTCCGTGCTTTGCTGCTAGCGTCCATTATGGGCCTGCTAAGCGTCTCTGTTGCAGTCGCACAGCAAGACGACAAACAACAAAATCAAAATCAAACGTCGTCTCAGACTCAGGCACAGCCTGCCAGTCAGCCCCAGGCACAGCAGCCCGCGTCTCAGACTCAGGCACAGCAGCCTGCGAGCGACCAGACCCAGCCTGTTGCGCAAGACCAGACTGCCGCCGACCAGACCGATCAGGACCAGGCAAAAGATTCCACGGACAAAGACAAAGACAAAAAAGACAAGAAAGATAAAAAAGACAAAAAGTATAAGCACGATGGCAGCAAGGACGATGTGGATGCCATCGGGAACCGGCATGTAGGCGGGTTGGATTGGTATTCCACTGAGACGGACATCAAAATCGGTAAGACTTATGCCCAGCAGATTGAGCAGAGCATGAAGTTCATCACCGATCCGGTGGTCACTGAATACGTGAACCGGGTTGGGCAGAATCTGGTGAGGAACTCCGATGCCAAAGTGCCGTTCACGATCAAAGTGGTGGATTCCGACGAGATCAACGCCATGGCTTTGCCGGGCGGCTTCTTTTACGTGAATTCAGGCTTGATTCTTGCGGCCGACGATGAAGCTGAACTAGCCGGCGTAATGGCGCATGAGATTGCGCACGTGGCCCTGCGGCACGGAACCCGTGGCCAGACGCGGGCAGACATAGCCAACATCATGTCCATCCCTCTGATCTTTGTCGGAGGCGGAATTGGTTATGCGGCGCGGCAGGTGGCAGGAATCGGGTTACCGATGACCTTCCTGAAGTTCTCCCGCGGGTTTGAAGCTGAAGCCGATTTCTTCGGCGTGCAATACATGTACAAGGCGGGCTACGATCCCAACGAGTTTGTGAACTTCTTTGAAAAGATCCAGGCACAGGAGAAAAAGAAGCCGGGCTCGCTAGCCAAGGCATTTGCGACTCACCCGCAGACGCCAGACCGAATCGAGAAGACGCAGGAGGAAATTGCAACCATTCTGCCTCCGCGCGACCAGTACATTGAAACTACTTCTGAGTTCAACGATGTAAAGGCCAGGCTGGCATCCATTGAAAATCGTCACAAAGTGGATGATCAGAACCCGAACAAGCCCACTCTGCGGCGCACTGCGGACACCAATGGGTCAAAGGATGGCGACAAGAAGGATGATGATCGCCCGACTTTGCATCGCCGCGACAACAACTAGAGCCAATCCAGATCAAGGGAAAAAGGCGGCCTGCGGGCCGCCTTTTTGCTGGGTTCGGTCGCTCCAATTCAGAAAGCCAGTCCTGAAAGTGGTCAGCTTGGCTTGGCCAAATGGGCCTGCCCGAAAAATCAAATGCCGCTCCGATTGAACGGGCTAAAATGCACGTCCAAAGAGCGGCTCAACTGAAACTTGAAACCATCTGTGCGGGTCCGCAAAAGCGGTTGCAGGCGAATTATCCCGGGACCCGGATAAAGTAGTTCGGTGTACTCAGCCTTGTCCCCGGTTACGCTGACTTTCCAAAAGATTCAGCCGTCGCGCTGGCTGCTACGCCCTGGAATTCCTTGGGCACTGAGGTCAGAACCTTCATTTCGTGCCAGTCATAGGCGAATTCCTTGCCGCAGTCAAGACACGCCACATAGGTTCCAGTGACGGAAGCCACCGGGGAAAGCCTTTGCCCCGGCTTTTTGGTAATCGGGAAGCTGAAGTTCTTGTGATGACACCCAAACAGCACATCGAATAGACTCGCCATAATTCACCACCCCGTTTAAGGGACCTTGGAGACTTACCGCCGAAGTCCTTAGCTTCTACTCAGGCGATAGTGTACCACAGGACATGGCCAATGGTACATAAAAAGTCATGCCCCTATCGTACTCACCCCATTAGATTCAGAGCTGATGAAAAAGGTGGCAAGCAGAGTAGAAAAAATTAGGGTGTTTATCTTAAGCCATTGAAAAGCAAGGAGTTATGCAAATTCATGCACTTTCGCGGGGATGGACAGGGCTTTAAACGTCTTTTTTGTGGTGTTTAGAGTTTCGGCACTTGCTCATGATGGCGTCATGAAGACGGGTCCGGAGGGGGTCTGGAAGCTCGTAAATCTGATTATCTCGATAGATTTCAATGGTCTTCTTGGTGGTATTGAGAACCACATGGCATTCGTGGCACCAATGCAAGTGCTCATCTAATTCAGCCTTAAGGCCTTCAGTAATCTTGCCGTCCAGGTAATCAGACAGTTCTTTTAAGAAATCATTGCATTTCACTGGCGCCCGTCCCCGTCCCTCTTGGACTTGAAATATCTTGCCAGACGTTCCCGGAGCTGCAACCGGGCACGCAGGAGCCGTGATTTCACAGCCGGCACGCTCAGGTTCAGCATTTCTGCGGTCTCCTCCGTGGAAAGTCCTTCAACATCGCGTAACACAAACACCGTCCGGAAGCCCGGGGGAAGGCCTTGGATGGTCTTCTTAAGAATATCCCCCAATTCTGACTGCCCGTAAAGCTGCTCAGGATTGGGTGACCAGTCCGCTACCTCGCGCGGCATGGACCCTTCTTCCGTCTCTACGTCTTCGTCGAGCGAAACCGTGCGGTCCGTGCGGCGCTTGCGCAATTTCATCAACGCTTCATTGACGGCGATCCGGACCAGCCAGGTATAAAACTTTGAGTTTTCCTGGAACTGCTCAAGATTCTGGTACGCCTTAAGAAAGGCGTCCTGAACTACATCCTGGGCGTCTTCCTCGTTGTGCGTGATGTGCTGCGCTATGCGAAAGATGTTGCGGTCATACCGATTAACCAGCTGACTGAAGGCCTCTAAGTCCCCGCCTTTAGCGGCGTGGACCAGCGCCATCTCATCAGTAACACCTTCTACAGCCTTCTTTTGGATGGTTGGCATGCAACTCCGACTCAAATAATTTACTATGTTCTGCGGCCCGAAAGGACCAACTCCAAATAAAAAAGAGCTCCGTTCGAGCGACTCAGGCCGAGGCGTAACTTTTTGTTCTGCCGCGGCTCTGATCCCGTGTATATGAAAACGAATTCCTGGCTTTTCCTTATCCTTCTAAGTTTCCTTTTCTTCGCGGCAGGATGCCACAGGAGCGAAGGTCCCGGACAGCACATCAATGTAGTCATGCGCAAATACACGATTGACCCAGCGGTCATTCGCGTGAAGAGCGGGCAGCCGGTGTCGCTCGATGTGACCACGGCCGACGTACAGCACGGATTTGACGTTCCTGACCTGGGAATTAAAGAGGCAGTGCAACCAGGTCACACAACCACTATTACATTTACGCCAAAGGCCAAGGGCGAATACCCGGTAAAGTGCGGAGTGATTTGCGGCCCGCATCACGATGACATGACCGCCAAGCTGGTAGTGGAGTAAATGGGCGGCGTTATCCAGCTATGCGCGTGGCTTGTTGTGCCGCCAATTGCCAGTCGAGCCCCTGGCGAATCCAAACCCGCACATAGCGGAAGCTGCCGGAAACATGCTGCCCCCGAACCGTTCCATCGAGTTCAACTTTGCCTGTGAGAATCACAGTATCAGCGTTAAACGTCAGGGCCGTGCCCTCACTGAGGTTCCAGGTCTCATATTCTGGTTGAGTTGTGCGATAGAACTGGATCATGTCTGCCCGGGTGCTGATTTTGCCTTGCGCATCTACGTCAGCGTAATTTGGCGCCAAATGCTCCTCAAACCAGGCCGCATCGCCTTTCATCGTAGCAATGCGGAGCTCGCTTTCCAGGTGCTGGATGGTCTCAGCAATCTGCTGCGGACTGGGGACAACAGCGCCCGCGGTAGTGCGCTTACGGGTGGTCTGGCCCTGCAGAAGAAGAGAAGCCAGC
>DATEJX010000239.1:0-2310 GCA_035277785.1 Candidatus Angelobacter sp.
CAGGTGGAAACTCGCGTAAATGCAGTCGTCAAGCAATCTGCCAGCACCAAGATTTTCATCTTTCCTCTGGACCGGATTATCCGCCATATTACTCAGGTGATGACCTTGCTGCCGGGCGACATCGTACTCACCGGCACGCCGGCCGGAGTGGGACCTCTTTCCTCAGGCGATGAAGTGTCAGTCACTGTAGAAGGGATTGGAACCCTCAGCAACCCGGTCAAGTAAGGTGACCAGGGGGTAAGTTGTTCGCAGACAAATGGGAAAACGAAGGTCATCTTGTGGTTTCTGAGTTCTGAGAGGATGATTTTCGCGTATGGAGGCGAAGCGGCAGTGGTCTTAAGGTCTCCTGCGGATTTTGCTGCGACCATTGCTGCGCTATTCTCATCCTAAGGTGGGCCTCAGCGTCTTCCGGAGACGTGATTCTGATGAACGTTACACTTCGTCTATATCCTGTAATCGCGATAGCAGCAGTTGGCCTGTTCGCGGCCACACGCGCGCTGATGCGCAGCCGTCGCCGCACTCCTGAACAACGCGAGCGAGAGCGTCGCGACCGCATCAATGAGATTGGGCGGATCACGGACGGAACCGTTATTGACGTGAGTGAAATGCCCGCCAACGGCCATGGCGAGATCCAGTTGCTGATCTACCAGTATGACGTGGCCGGCGTGAGCTATGAAGCTTCACAGGACGTGACAGCCTTACGGCATCGTGTGGATTTGCATTCCTGCAAGGCCGGGCTGATGACTTCCATAAAATACGATCCTTCCAATCCCGGCAACTCCATTGTGATCGCAGAAGAGTGGAACGGGCTCAGGAACTGATCGCACTTCAAAAGCTAAAAACGCCGCTCACACGCCGGGGAATGAGCTGTTGATATACATCGATGGATGTCGATGTATTAGCGGGTGCCCAGCACTTCCACGATGCGATCAAAATCCTCGAGCGATGAATATTTCAGGATGATCTTGCCCTTGCCTTTCCGGTCCTGGATTTCTACTTTGACGCCTAGTGATCTTTCAAGAGTCCGTGCCGCCTCGCGCACATTGGGATCCACCGCGTCCGCTTTCGCTTCGTTCGGCTTCTCGCTTATGTCCGGATTCAGAAGCCTGTTAACCAACTCCTCTGTCTGACGAACTGAAAGCTGCTTCTGCAGCACCTCATGGGTAGCTTTTTCCAAGTGATCGGGAAAGCCAGCAAGTGAAACCAGGGCCTTACCATGCCCGAAACTCAGAGCGCCACTCTCCAGGTTGTCCTGCACGGTGGCAGGAAGTTTGAGAAGGCGAATGAAATTGGCGATGCTGGCGCGATCTTTGCCTGTGCGGGTGGCAATCTGCTCCTGCGTCAAGCCAAATTCGCGACTAAGGCGCTCAAACGCGCGGGCCTGCTCAATAGGATTCAGGTCTTCACGCTGCAGGTTCTCAATGATGGTGATCTCCATTGCCTGTTCGTTGGAGATCTGGCGCACGACGGCGGGAATGGTGGTCTTGCCTGCGCGTTTTGAAGCCAGCCAACGACGTTCACCTGCGACAAGTTGGAAACGGCCGCCCGCAGCGGGCCGCAGGACCACAGGCTGAACCACGCCGCTGGCACGGATGGAATCCGTCAGCTCAATCAGTGATTCCTCGCGAATCTGGCGACGAGTCTGGTAAGGATTGGGATCGATCAGATCAATAGCAATCTCGGCCGGGCTCTGGCTGAGTGTCGGAGCGGGGGCGGGAGCGGCCGGTTGGGGAATTGAGACGGGCCTGCCCGGCAAAAGCGACTCCAAACCACGCCCCAGGGCCTTCCGTTTGTCATTGATCATGCTTAACTTCGACCTCCTCCGGTTCCGATGCTTGATCTTGCTGTTGATCTTGCTGTTGCTCTTGCGGTGGCTCTGGCTCCAGCGAGTTTGTATCGTTGGCGGCCGATGCCGCAGCTCCCACTTCTGTCCTAGGTACGCTGTTCTGCTGGCGCTCCATGAGTTCTTTGGCAAGCCGGATGTAGCTTTCAGCTCCGCGTGAGCGCACATCGTAGAGCAGGGCTGGCTTGCCGTAGCTAGGCGCTTCCGCAAGTCGAACATTACGAGGGATGGTGGTGTCCAAGAGCTTGTCAGCAAAGAATTTCTTCAGTTCCTGAGTGACCTGCTGGGCGAGGTTGGTCCGCTCGTCATACATGGTGAGTACGACACCTTCAATATCCAGACCAGGATTGAAGCTTTCACGGAGCCTGTTTACCGTGTCCAGCAGTTCACTGATTCCCTCCAAGGCGAAGTATTCAGCCTGCATTGGGATGAGCACGGAATCCGCAGCTACAAGCGCGTTCAAAGTA
>DATEJX010000240.1:0-8510 GCA_035277785.1 Candidatus Angelobacter sp.
CTGGGTGTTATCCAGGTACTCTCATTTTTTTGCGCCCTGAAACGAGGCAAGAGACAAATACGTGCGAAAAGCATTCATTTTAAAGTTCTTTCTGTTTTCCATTCTTTCCGTGTGTGGCGCGACGGCGCAATTTGACTCACAGCAGCAAACCGACTCACAACAGCAGCAGCAACCCGATAGGCAGTCGATACCAGGCATGTCTGTAACTCGACCCAGTACGGGTGTGTCCATCACAAATCTGGGCCAGGGCGGCTCCGCGGCAGATCGTGAACTCCTGCGCGAGGAACAACAGGCGCAACAGGACGCAGCGGAAGAAAAGAAACGCATTGACGAGCAAGAGGCGGAAATCAGGAATCTTCCGCCGGAACCGGACATTGAGTTTCAGTTTTTCGTCGCCGGCACGCTCGGGTACCCGTTGCAGATCTTCGGTCATGACCTGTTTCACAACATGCCGTCCACCTTTGCTCCGCTTGATCGTGTGCCCGTAACTCCCGATTATCTGATTGGCCCCGGAGACGAACTGTTGATCCATGCCTGGGGACAGATTGATGTGAATTTCCGGGCCACTGTGGATCGCACGGGCTCCATCTACGTTCCCAAGGTCGGCGCCATCAGTGTGGCCGGGGTGCGCTATGACCAGCTTGAAGATCACCTTCGGGCCGCCATCAGCCGCGTGTTCAAGAATTTCAACATAAATGTCACGCTGGGAAGGCTGCGCTCAATCCAGGTCTTCATGGTGGGCCAGGTGCGCCGGCCGGGCAGCTATACGGTCAGCTCGCTGAGCACGCTGGTCAATGTACTGTTTGCCTCTGGCGGCATTTCCAAACGCGGATCCATGCGCAACATCGTGCTCAAGCGAGAAGGGAAAGAGGTCACGCGGTTTGATCTTTATGATCTTATTGTCCGCGGTGACAAGAGCAAGGATGTACAGCTCCTTCCCGGCGACGTCATTTACGTTCCACCAGTGGGAAATCTCGTGGCGCTGGCTGGAAGCGTAAACGTTCCCGGCATTTTCGAGCTCAAAGACCATGAGACGCTCAACGATGTACTGACATACGCTGGTGGCGTAACCACTACGGCAAACGGGCAAAAGGTGTTTGTCGATCGCATTGATGAGCACAACAACCGCAGGACGGCTGAATTCAACCTGGATGCCACAGGCCTCAAAACTCCGCTTCGCGACGGCGATGTCGTTCGCTTCCTTCACATATCGCCTCGATTCGATAATGCAGTTACCCTGCGCGGCAATGTCGCCGTTCCCGGACGCTATCCCTGGCACCAGGGAATGCGGGTGAAAGACCTCATCCCCAACCGCGAATTCCTGATCACGGAAAAGTTCTGGAACAGCCAAAATATTCTGGGAATCAACGAAGACAGCACCACCTTGCAACCGCCGCCCCAGCCGGCGCCGCAACCGAGCCTGGGAACTCCAGGGGCTGCGCCTCCGGTTCCTCAAGCAACTCCTATTCCGCCTCCTCCCCAGCCGGACACCACCAACATGAGCCGGTCTGAGGCCCAGCGCATCACGGAAGAAGCTCTGAAAAACCAGGTAAGAAGGTCTGCCGCTGAAATCAATTGGGAATACGCCGTGGTCCAGCGCATGAACCCGGATGACCTTACCACCCATCTGCTTCCGTTCAATCTGGGTAAGGCGATTGCGGGTGACGATCAGCAGAACCTTGTCCTGGAGCCCGGAGACATCGTCACCATCTTTTCCCAGTCAGACATGCAGGTGCCGATTGGCCAGCAGAGCAAGTTCGTCCGCCTGGAAGGCGAGTTCCACTCAGCAGGCGTCTATCAGGTGCAGCCGGGAGAGACCCTGCGCCATTTGATTGCCCGCGTGGGAGGGCTTACACCCCAGGCTTATCTCTACGGAGCAGAATTTACCCGTGAATCCGTGCGTGAGGACCAGCAGGAACGGCTGGACCAGTATGTGAACGAGCTGGACAGATCCATTGAACAGAATGCAGGTGCGCAACGAGGCTTGAGTCCTGATGAAGCACTGGCCGAGCGACAGGCGCAGGAAGGGCAGCGCCGGCTGGTGGATAAATTGCGTCAGGTGAGAGCAACAGGGCGCATCGTGCTTCAGCTCAGGCCTAATGGTACCCTGAATGATCTTCCAGACTTGGTTTTGGAGGACGGCGATCGCTTTCTGGTGCCGTTCCGTCCTGCCACTGTGAACGTGATCGGGGCCGTCTACAACACCAATTCATTCATCTACAAACCCGGACATACGTTTGGCGATTACCTGAAGCTTTCCGGCGGAGCCACCAAGAATGGCGATAAAGGACGCTCATTCATCATCCGCGCGGACGGAACTACGCTGAGTAAATACGGGCATGGGTTCCTCGCCAACTTTGATTCCACTCGGCTCATGGCCGGAGACACCATCGTGGTTCCTGAGAAGCTGGACAAGGGCGCTGTTCTGCGAGGCTTTAAGGATTGGACGCTGATCATCTCGCAGTTTGTGCTGGGCGCTGCAGCGGCCAAGGTGCTTTTCTAGGCTCAAGACTGCGTAGCTTTGGATCGGCGGGGGCAGCTTCCCGCCGATTTTCTTTTGTCCCGGCCTTGGCTGTGGAGAGGAACTGTTTGTCTGCATTGTTCGTATCCTCAACACAGGTAAATTGTTAACAGCTATACTCGGCACCACGGGGAGACTGCTTGGAAGACCAGCAAACAGGGGCATTAGTCCACCGATGTCTGGCTGGAGACGCGGCCGCATGGGAGGGGATCGTCCGCCTGTACAATCGGCGGGTCTATAACCTGTGCTACCGCTTTACCAATTCCCCTGATGATGCTGAAGACCTTGCGCAGGAAGTTTTTATCCGCGTTTATCGCACGTTGGGCAGCTATGATGTTGAAAAAGGAGCATTTAACACCTGGTTGACCACCTTGACCCGTAATCTGCTGGTGGATCATTTCCGCCGCAGCAAGCAGGACCGGATCACCGATTCCATGGACGCCGGACTGGGGGACGAGGAGGATGCTCCAACGCTGAGTGAGAAGCTGCCTGACCGGGGGCCATCGCCGGATGACCGCCTGGCCAGTAAAGAGACCCAGCAGACGGTCCGGGCGGCTCTGGCCAGGCTGTCTCCTGATCTGCGCGAGGCCGTTATTCTGAGGGACTTGCAAGATATGGATTACAAAGAAATTGCCCAGGTTTTGCGGGTGCCGGAAGGGACCGTAAAATCTCGCATTAACCGGGGAAGAATGGAACTTGCTAGATTACTTTCTCGTAATAAAAAGCAGGCAGGGTTATGAACAGCCAGGAAAGACAATCCGGGATGCAGTGCAGTCAGTTTGAGGCCTTGCTGGCGGATGCCATCGACGGCTTGCTCACGGATGGCACCCGGGAGGCGTTTGACGCCCATCGCCTGAGCTGCACAGTCTGCGGGCCGCTATTCTCTGAGACGCAGGAAGCCGTACTACTGCTGAAAGCGCTGCCGGAACTCGATCCGCCGAACAACCTGGTGCACAACATCCTTGCTGCAACCAGCATGGCGGACAAAAAAGCTGTCACGGCTGCCCAGCCCGAGTCTTGGCTGGAGCGACTCCGGGAGAAGCTGCCCACACCCATGGCGGGCATGCTTCATTCCCGCTTCGCAACTTCATTCGCAATGGCATTCTTTTCTCTGGCTCTCACCCTGAACCTGCTGGGCGTTAGAGTGTCACAGATTGACTGGCACCCGAGCGCGCTGCGGAAGTCGGTGGTGCTCGAGTACACGCAGATTGAAGCCCGGGTGCAGCGCTACTATGACAACCTGCGCATTGTGTATGAAGTGGAAAATCGGGTGCAGAACCTGAAGCGAACCACTGCGCCGGAGCCGGCCAAGGACAACAGCAACGAAAAACAGGAACAGAACCGCAACACAGCCCCTGATGGCAGCGGTCGTCCTCAAGACAAGAACAGCCTGGAGCAGAATGGTTCTCTTTTCGCCCAGTCTACCGTGAAACATGAAGGAGCCCGGATATGAACTGCGCCGTACACACAGATACACCGGCAGCCGCGTTCTGCCGAACTTGCGGGAAGGCGCTCTGCGAGAACTGTAAACGCGACGTTATGGGAGCAATCTACTGCGAGCCTTGCATCGCGGCCCGCCTGCAAGCCGCGTCTATGGCGGCGCCGGGGCAACCTGTAGTGCCTGTGGCCGCGGTATCAAATGCTCCCAGTCCCGGCATTGCCATGCTGCTGGGCTTTGTTCCCGGCGTCGGCGCCATGTACAACGGCCAGTTCATGAAGGCTCTCATCCACGTGGTGATATTCATCATGCTGGTGGTTGCCACGAGCAACGTTTCTACGATATTTCTTCTGCTGGTCTTCTTCTGGGAGTTCTACATGGCATTCGATGCCTATAAGACCGCTCAGGCGAAGATGTTAGGGCTCCCTTTGCCTGACCCACTTGGACTGGACAAGCTATTTGGCATCCAGGATAGCAGTGCGCCTGCAGTACCGTTCGCAGCCCCCGCAACTTCAGCATCGGCCCCCGCGGCAAATGTGGCTGCCGCAACCAGCCCTGCTCCGGTCGCAGACCAGCCCGTTCCTGATTCGCAGCAAACGCAGGCGCCGGTCGGAGCCATTGTGCTCATCGCTCTTGGAGTGCTGTTCCTGCTGGGCAATATCGGTATATTCAACCTGCACCGGATGTGGCCTCTCTTCCTGATCGGTCTGGGATTGTGGATTGCCTACAAGCACATGTCACAAACCCAGGGAATGCAAGGAGGCAGGTGATGCCGATTTACAGAAGAAACAGAAATTGCGCGTGTGCCCGCTGCCGGGCGCAAAATTTGATGGGCGCGGGAATCCTGGTGACCCTGGGCATTCTGTTCCTGCTCGACACCAACCGAATTCTCGAGTTTAGCCAGACCTGGCCGGTTTTGTTGCTGGTGATTGGAGCTTTCATTTTCCTCAGCCATAGCGCATCAACTGAGAACCACGTCGATCCTTATCCGGCGCCGGCAACTATGAATGTGCCACCGGCTGCCTGGACTAGCAATCCTGCGCCACCTCCGGCTGCGTCGCCGGCCGGCTGGAGTGCCAGCAATCCTCAGCCTCCGGCCGCCCCGCCGGAGCAAGATTCACAGGTAAAACCATGAGCACACCGGGACAAGTTCCTTATTACTCGCGGCGGCAGCGCTCGTTGTTCGGCCCAATTGTGCTGATCGCTATTGGAGTCGTTCTCCTGCTACGCAACTTTGGAGTGATCTCCACGCACGGCTTCTGGCTCTGGTTCAGCAATTACTGGCCGATACTGCTGATCCTGCTTGGCATGGTCAAGCTAATTGAATACATGTGGTCCCGGGCCAGCGGCAACCCTTCGCCTCGCCTGGGCGCTGGGGCAATTGTCTTTCTGGTATTTTTCATCATCTTCGGAATTACCACTACCCGTGTCTCTCGTGTGGATTGGCACGGACTGGGACAGAACATTGGTATCGACGATGATCCCGACGTTGGCGATTTTTTCAATGGCATGTTTGGCAGTCGCTACGACTTCAGTGACAACTTCTCCCAGCCGGTCAATGCCACGCAGATGCGCATTCTGACCAGCCGGGGCGATATCAAAATTACTGCCAGCGCTGATAACCAGATCCACGCAATCGTTCAAAAGGCTTTGCGCAGCGACTCGCAAAACAATGCCAATCAGCTGAACGAGTCCACTCATCCTCAAATCGTTCAACAGGGCGACATCGCCGTTTTGGATCTCTCCAGCGGCAACTACCAGCGCGGTGAATTTGACCTTGACCTGCAACTGCCTGCGAAGGTGGCTGTCTCCGTTACCACCCACCATGGAGACATCACGGTTTCACAGCGTGACGGCAACGTTGAACTTTCCACCGATCACGGGGACGTGAATTTCGACCAGATCAAAGGCGATGCCGTGCTCCACTTGAGAAACGGTTCTATCACGGGAAAAGACATCTCTGGGAACGTGACGGTGGACGGTAGCGTGCACGACACCGATATTTCTGACGTAAAGGGTTCGCTGACCATGACCGGAACCTATTGGGGTGATCTGCAACTCGCGCGCATCGCCAAGCGCGTGCATTTCACCACAGCGCGCACCAACCTTGAGTTTGCCCGGCTGGACGGCGATTTTGAGATGCAGCCCGATGATCTGCGTGCCAGCGCCATTACAGGCCCCTTCAGACTGGACACACGCAGCAAGGGCGTGCATCTGGAGGACGTAAGCGGAGACATCCACATTCAGAACCGTAACGCCACGATTGAACTGCAGCCCAAATTACCGCTGGCGCCCATCGACGTAAACAACATCCATGGAGATATACGGCTCAGTGTTCCAGCCAATGCCGGATTTCAACTCAATGCGGAGAGCACAGGCGGAGACATCAACACTGATTTCGACCTGGCGGTGGACAATGATCGTCGCAACTCCTCGATTCGTGCGAATGTAGGCAAAGGCGGTCCGCTGGTGATGCTCAAATCAGACCACGGCACCATTGAGGTAAGAAAACAGTAAATCGAAGTGCTTTTTGACGGCGCTATGATAGCTGGGGCCCTTTTACCAAGTACCAATTACCGATCTTGCAATTCAGCCATCCTGCTTTCGATGACCTCGCTGGCTCGGTGCAGTACTTGATCCAGCGTCAGGTGGGTTGAATCGATCAGCACTGCATCGTCCGCCGCGATCAGAGGAGAATTTGCGCGACTGCGGTCGCGCTCGTCCCGGGCCCTGAGTTCAGCCAGCACCGATTCCGGCGGCGCAGACGCCGCGGGTTGTTGCAGAAAGCGTCGCGAGCCGCGCACTTCAGGAGCAGCATCCAGAAAAAACTTCACCTCGGCGTCAGGAAAGACTTTGGTTCCAATGTCGCGGCCCTCCATGACCACGCCGCCATTAGCGCCCAGCTCGCGCTGGCGTTCAACCATCCACTCGCGAACCGGCGGGTGGACTGAGACCTTGGACGCTGCGTCTGTCACGTCTTCCCGGCGAATCTGCTCCGTCACATCATCTCCGTCAAGCAGAACACGGTTGCCTTCCGGACGGGCCAGCAACTCGATGCGCGATTTGCGGGCCAGTGTCGCCAGTGCATCGCCGCTCTTGAGCGGAACGTTCTCAAGCATGGCCTTTAATGCCAGCGCACGATACATGGCGCCCGTTTCAATATTGATGTAGCCGTACTTTTTTGCCAGCAGCGCCGCCAGAGTGCTCTTGCCGGAACCGGCCGGGCCATCAATGGCAATCACAATACCACGGCGCTCATCACCCTCGTGTTTAGCCATTGATTCTCCTGCGCGGCTCCGGCACAGGCGACAGCCGAATCAGCGTCTTCGGACCTGCACCCACAAAGCTGAGCTCGCGGGCGGAGAGTAGCGCATTGATTGCTTCCCGCACTTTGGACCGCGAAGTCAGGTGCGAGAAAAGTGCTTCAATTTCATCCTGAGTGGCGGCCCCGGCGCTTTCCAGAAATTTGCTGAGCAGTGCTGAAATTGCTTCCGGTTCGGAGATATCAAGCGCCTCCTTCACTACGCCCGGCGACCAGCGGTACAGCACGTCCCAAAACGTGCCCTGGTTTTCACGGTAGTCCACGCGCACAATCTTGAGGATGGACCACAATTCGCCGAGCGCGCGGTCCAGCGCCGCATCGCTCAATTCGCGGCTCACCAGTTGCCGCAGACCATCCTTGCTCGCGGCGCCATTTTTCTGAATAGCGTTGAACACATCCACCGCCAGCGGAGAGACTCTTGCGCCCTGTGTGCGGACCCTGGGCGTGGCCTTCGGATTCGCATCTGCCACCAGAGAGTGGAAGTACGGAAACAGTGAAGCTGAAACCACCAGGTCGGTTCCAGGAAACAGGTTCATCTCGTACGCGCTGCGCTCGCGCAGCAACCGGATCATGAGCTCGGTTGCTTCCTGGGCCCGGGGATCAGCAAAGGCGTGTTTTGAATCCGGCAGGCGCTCCGGCGATCCGGCAAAAGCCCCCATGAAGGAGGGCACGGCCTGAAGTGTGCGTTCGGGGTACATCACACAAAAGCCAACGTCGGAAATAAAATCCCGCGCCTGCTCGAGCGTGCGGACAGGGTTGCCGTCGAGGTGCCACTTGTGCGCGCGCAGTTGTTGCAGGTCCTGTTCTGTCATCATCAGATCCGCTTAAATGCCTTCTGAATCTCCTTAACAGAATAACGCAGCACCACCGGTCGTCCGTGTGGACAACTCATGGGGCATTCCGTCTGTGCCAGTTCTTTCAGCAGCCACTCCATTTTTTGCTGGTCCAGCGGCATATTGATTTTGATGGCGGCATGGCAGGCGATACTGGCGGCAATACGGGTTCGGACCTTCTCCAGATTGAGTAATTGCTCCTCCTGCTGAAACTGGTCCAGCAGTTCGATCAGCATCTTTTCCACTTCTGCGCTGTGTACTCCGGCCGGCGCAGTTTTTATCGCAACGGTGCGCGTCCCGAACAGCTCCACATCAAATCCGTTGCGGTGCAACTCTTCTGAAATCTCGGCGTAGACGGCCTGCTGCCCGGGTGTCAGTTCAACAATCAACGGCATC
>DATEJX010000241.1:0-2760 GCA_035277785.1 Candidatus Angelobacter sp.
TCATCGCCCTCGCGATTTTGCGACAAGAATTCAAAAAGAGTAGTGTCACCCAGATCCTGTTCAAGATAGGCGCCGCGGTTCAAATCGGCGGCATAGATCTCAGGGACCGGCAGTTCATGCCCGCGGAAATGCCGCGAGAATTCAAGAAATGCAACATTTTCCTCGCGCACGTCATAGTGCACACCGATGGCGCTGACCTTCTCCGCAGTAAGCCTGAAAATGCTGCGTCCTGAGCCGCCCAAGGTGCCTTGCAATGGCTGTATGTGCTCTGCGGGAGAGCGGAAATGCTGCGCGAAAAGATGCTTAAGGACGTCCATTGGGGATTTGATATGCAGCTACTTAGCCCGGTGCAGGCTGCGATAGCCTACAAGATAACACTGATGCAGTGTTCTGGTGACAGCCGGCGGGAAACCAAGGTACTACCCTCAGGTCGCCAGAGAACCCTCTTCAGCACTGCCAAGGTACTCTGCAAGGTCAGCGTGCCCCGCATGTCGAGCCCAATCTGCAGGCGTTCCCTGAAAGAGAATGTCTTTCAGATCCTTCCTGGCTCCGCGTTCCAGCAACAACTCTGCAACGGCGCGATGGCCCGCGAAGGCTGCCTGGTGCAGCGGTGTGGAGTGTGAATGTAAACCCACAGGGTTATAACGATTGGGATCCTCCCCTGCATCAAGCAGGAGACTCACAATTTCTGCGTGGCCGAACTGAGCCGCAAGCGCAAGCCCGGCATGACGTTCTTTAGGGCGCGCAGCGGGCAGCAATTCGCGAACTTTCTGGATCCTTCCTGTGGCCGAGGCGGTGGGCAGATCCAGCACAGCACCACGACGAAGCAGTGCGTCCACGGCAGCAAATTCTCCATGAACGAGAGCCGGCAACAAAGCACCGGTAGCGCTGGCGCCGTAATCACATAACAAGTCGATCAGGGGAATCTGAACGCCACATTCGCGTGCTACGCGCCCGGAGCAAACGAGACCGAGTGTCGAACTGATTATGTCTCTTTCCTTCTTGCTGCCCGCCTCAAGGATCGCTCTGGCCGCTTCCACTATGTTGGGCGGCAGTTTCCCATTGCGAATGGGGTTTCCGGCCACAAATTCCAGTAATCCAGGATTGCGGAAGTAATTGCCTCCTTCGAACAGTACCCGTTGTTGAGCAAGCTGTGGATGCAGCCTCAGATGTGCTCGCAAGCCGCCAACGTCACCTACATCCAACAGATCGACGGCGCGACGGAACACTGGATCTTCGATTCGTTCATGGTGAGGCCGCTGCAACTCGCTGGCAGGTTGCTCTCCAGTTATCCGCGCCTTCAACCTCGGCCATGTGACAAATCCGTATTCGCGAGCAATGGTAAGCTGGGCATCCGCCAGGAGAAATCTGGCATTGACGATTTCCGCGTCACGCGACTTGCTGAAGCGAGGATGGAATTCCCTGATTCGCTGCAGAGCTGCAAAGTCGCCGACCTGGCGGGCTTCCATCAGATCTTTAGCCTGATGTTTTAATTGGGTGAGGTCAGGACGGGATGGCAATTGCTTTGTGGGCATACGAACTTCCTTTCGTTGCAACGCCCGGCGTCCGCATAAGCAGGCTGAAAGTTAGTTCGTTGTGAATTTTGATAAAACTGGGTGCGCTTCTGTGCTTTCCGCGGACCGGATGCGTCCCTTAACGCTCAGATGATGTTATCACTGCCCGGAACATTTCTTGCGCCGTGCCCGTATCTATGCGTTAGAACGAGGAGGCTGCATTGAACGAATCGCGTCGAAGGCCAGCGAAGTCAATCGTAATTGCACTTGCAACGTGTTTGCTTCTCTGGCTGCCACTATCCGCCGTGGCTAAACAAAAGGGTAAGGACAAAGGCGAGCAGATCATTCTCAAAGGTGCACGAATCTATCCCGCGCCTGGAACGCCGCCGATCAAGCACGGCACAGTGGTTATCGAGGACGGCAAGATCGCGGCTATTGGCTCCAGCGATGTCGTCCATTTCAAACTCCGGGCTCATTCGAGGATTATTCATTGCGAGGGCAAGACGATTGTTGCTGGTTTTTGGAATAGCCATGTTCATTTCACCGAACCAAAATGGCAAAACGCGAGCGCTCTTCCCGCTGGACAATTATCCGGCCAGTTGCAGGACATGTTGACGCGATATGGATTTACGTCAGTGGTTGACACCGCGTCGGTCACATCAAACACCGTCGCACTGAGGGCACGGATTCAGAAAGGAGAAATTCCTGGTCCTCGAATCCTGACCGCTGGACTACCGCTTTATCCAGAGAATGGGATCCCCTATTACGTCCTTGAAAGTATTCCACCCGAGGTGGTGAAGCTTATGAAACAGCCAGCCACTCCGGAAGAAGCTGTGCAGGCGGTAGACGACGACATCGCCCAGGGCGCCGACATTATCAAACTTTTTGTCGTTTCGTGGGTCAGCCGCAACGGCAGACACGTCCCTCTACCGATGCGCCTCGATATCGTACAGGCCGCGGTGAATGAGGCGCACCGCAAAGGAAAGCTGGTTTTTGCTCATCCCTCGACAATCGAAGGCGTGGAACTTGTGCTCAAGGGCCATGTCGATGTACTCGCGCACACCATCGAAGGCCCTGCCGATTGGACGCCGGACATTGTCGCCAGACTCAAAGCGGCCAAGGTATCTCTGATCCCAACTCTGGCCCTGTTTAACAGTCCAACAGAAATTAACGATGGAATTCTGCACGAGGTAAAGAGCTATACCGATGCCGGCGGAACAATCCTCTTCGGCACCGATGTTGGCTA
>DATEJX010000242.1:0-2847 GCA_035277785.1 Candidatus Angelobacter sp.
GCCGATTCCACCGTTGGTCCAAGCCATGGCCCGCCGGACATTCCCTGACTTTGAAACGCAAATTGCCGCAAATCATTGGTGACGCCAGGAATTTGTTCTGCTACCAGGCGCGCCGTTTCTTTGGCCTGCTGCTCATACGGATCACCCGCCTGAATGGTGCGTGTGGGCACGCTGTGCGCGGTGAAAATGACCGCCGCCGGACGTCCCAGAGCTTCGCTTGCGCGCCGCCACGCCGGCTGCAGCCGTTCAGCAAACGCATATATCAATCCCGGATGGTCATGCCAGGACTCGATGAACTCTACTGTGATCTCGGGCTTCATCTCCGCCATCATGGCCTTGCGATACAAGCCGGTGCTGGTGGAGGAATTCTGCGGCGCCAGGCAGACGGCCAGCACCTGCTCTACGCCGTTGGCCATCATCTCCTGCACCACGTCGGCGATGAACGGTTTCCAGTTGCGCATGCCCAGGTAAACCGGAACGGAGAGCAGCTTTTGCAATCCCTCAGCCTGCTTGCGAGTCAGTTCGGTTAAAGGAGATTTGCCGATCAGGGTGTAACGATGGCGCACTTCTTCAATCACCGTTTCCGGGACAGGACGCCCTCCGGTGATGGATTTCATGAACTCAGGGATCTGGTCGGGCGAATCAGGGCTGCCGTGGGCCAGCAGCAACACTGCTGCTTTTTGCGAACTCATCGCACTGCTCCCTCCACTCCTTTATGCGACGCACTCTCACGTACCGAAGATTTGCCACGGGCATACTTCACGCTCAATTCTCTTACAAAATCCACCAGGGCGCGCACGTTATCTACTGGCGTCTCGGGCAAAATTCCGTGGCCAAGATTAAAGATGTGTCCCGGCCGTCCTCCGACCTGCTGCAACACCAAATCCGCGCGCTTGCGCAACTCCTTCTGCTCTGCGAACAACAGCACTGGGTCGAGGTTCCCCTGCACTGCGCCGCGAAACTCCAGGCTGCTCCATGCCTGGTCCAGAGGAAAGCGCCAGTCCACACCAATCACTTCCGCTCCGGTTTCCTTCATGGATGGCAACAGGGTAGCCGTATCAGTGCCGAAGTAAATGATGGGAACTTTGGTCTTCTGCAGCGTGCGAACAAGGTCTGTGGCGAACGGCAGCACGTACTCGCGATAATCTTCCACGCTGAGGCAGCCAACCCAACTGTCAAAGATCTGCAGCGCATCTGCTCCGGCTTTCACCTGCTCGGCTGCATAGGCGGCCAGAACCTGCACCAGTTTGTTCATGAGTTGCCGCCAGGATGCCGGGTCGGTGTACATCAGCTTCTTGGTATGAATGTAGTTGCGCGATCCGCCGCCCTCAATCATGTAACTGGCCAGAGTAAATGGCGCGCCGCAAAAGCCGATGACCGGCAGCTTGTCTCCAAAATGTTTCACCACTCTGCTGACCGATTCCGCCACGTATCCCAGTTCCGCAGCGCGATTGGTTACCAGGGCATCCACGTCCTTCTGGGTTCGCAGCGGGCGCTCAATCACAGGCCCTTCACCAGCCTCAAACCGGAAGGGAAGTCCCATGACTTCCAAAGGCAGCAGCAGATCGGCGAAGATAATGGCCGCGTCAACATCCAGCTTCTCCGCGGCAGTAATCGTCACCTCGGCAGCGATCTCCGGGGTTTTGCAGATTTCCAGGATGGAATGTTTCTTGCGCACCGCCCGGTACTCCGCCATGTAACGGCCCGCCTGGCGCATCAGCCAGATTGGCGTTACATCCACGGGTTCACAGCGGCAGGCGCGGACAAACCTTGAGTTGGGCGCGGACATTGTGTAAGAAGGTTAGCATAGGGGTGTCGTGCGATTTTGTGCTTCGAATGTTCAGATCCAAACTCTTGTAACTGCGCAAAAGACCTACTTCCTATTACGCCTGCCAGGGCCGTATGATGAAGCCCCATGAGAAAGAAGCTCCTGCTCTCCTGGAGCAGCGGTAAGGACAGTGCGTGGTCGCTTCATCTGCTGCGGCAGCAGGACGAATACGAAATTGTCGGCCTATTCACAACGGTCAATGCTGCCTTTGACCGGGTGGCCATGCACAGCACCCGCCGCGAACTGGTGGAATTGCAGGCGGAAGCCGCAGGCCTTCCGCTCATCACTGCTGCATTGCCTTGGCCCTGTTCCAACTCCGAATACGAGCGCATCATGCAGGGGGTCTGCCGTACCGTCCTGGAGCAGGGCGTGAGCGCCATGGCTTTTGGCGATCTCTTCCTTGAAGACATTCGCGCCTATCGGGAACGGCAACTGCAGGGCACAGGACTGGAACCGGTGTTTCCGCTGTGGCAGATTCCCACGCGCCAGCTCGCGGAAGAAATGATTGCCGGCGGCCTGCGCGCGAAGCTCGTCTGCGTTGATCCGAAAAAGCTTTCTCCTGAGTTTGCGGGCCGCGACTTTGATCGCCAACTTCTTGCTGATCTTCCCCCAAACGTGGATCCCTGCGGCGAAAACGGCGAGTTTCATACCTGCGTCTACGCCGGCCCCATGTTTCGGCATCCAATCCCAGTCTCATGCGGGGAGTGTATTGAACGCGAGGGCTTCTGCTTTGCCGATCTCATCCCTCTCACCACCCAGTGTTCGCGCATGGCATGAAGCCTCCGTTCTTTCAGGGCGCAACCAAACTCACGGGCAGTCTAAAATTACCGTCAGCTTCAGGGGGCGCCATGGTCTCTTCAAAGGCAGATCCAAACCGACGTCTAGGTCTTGCATGGCTTTTCCTCACGGTTGCCTTCGGGCTCCACATCCTGGATGAAGCTCTTACCGGCTTTCTTTCCGTATACAATCCCACAGTCGCCGCCCTTCGAGCCCAGTACTCGTGGTTCCCTATGCCGCAG
>DATEJX010000243.1:0-3054 GCA_035277785.1 Candidatus Angelobacter sp.
GGACAAGACACAGGAAGATCTGGCTCGCGCCGCCGTAGAGCGTTCCCTGCAATACAAGCAGCTCACGGAAAGCTTTACTCAACAGGTGTCCGACCAGAAGCTGCAGGTGGAAACCTTGAAGACCGCACTCAACAAGCTCCAGCAAAAACTGGAGGAGGCGCGGGCCAAGAGTGACATGCTGGTGGCGGAGCATCGCCGCGCCCGCACACTGGAGAAGGCCGCTGACGCTCGTGTTCCTGTCGATGGTCGCAATCCTGCCGCGGCATTTGACCGCATGCAGAACAAAGTCATGCGCCAGTCTGCCATTGGCCAGGCCAAGACGGAACTGCTCGATCAGACCACCAGCGTGGACGACCGCTTCGCTCAACTGGAAAAAGAAGACGAGGTGAACCGCATCCTGAATGAGTTGAAAGCCAAGCGTGCATAATACTTGCCTGCCAGTGCTTGCGCAGTCGGCCGAACATTGAAGAGGGTCGATAGTGATGCAGACAAACGGCTGTCCCTTGAACGGAGGACAAGTGATCAAACCCGCTCTGTCGGTTGCAACCATTCTGATTTGTTCCACTGCGCTGATAGCCCAGGCGTCTGGAGTCGCGACACCTCTCAGCCCTTGTGACGTGCTGGCTTATCAGTCGCTGGGCGGGGAAGGCCAGCGTGAGCTCCTGGCACTCTTCCAGAATCCGGGAATTGCATTCGAGGTTACTGATAAGTTCGTCAGAGACTTCACTGCGGCTGGATCTTCCCCGGAAATAGTCGCGGCGCTGCGCAACTCTGTTCATAGTCATGCACGTGCTTCGTTTTCATGCGAAAAACCGCTTTATATCCACGTGCTTGCAGGTGCCTCTGCATACTCTGCCCGAAACTTTATCCGGTCCGAGAGCGAATGGCGTTCTGCTGTGGCTTTAGAGCCTGCCAGTCCCATGCTTCACCTTGCTCTGGGCACAGCACTTGGACTCGAGAAAAAATGGCCGCAAGCCGAGCAGGAGCACCGGACTGCCGTACGCCTGAACCCAGACCTGGCTCTTGCTCATTCACGGCTGGCTGCGGCTTTAACAGTGCTGGCCTATTCGGGCTCGAGGGAGCAGCGCTTACAGCAGGCGCACCAGGAGTTTGAACATGCGGTACAACTATCACCCGATGACTGTCTGTTGAGAGCGAATTTTGCAGTTACATTACTCTCGCAGGGCGACTATGCCTACGCAGACAAGCAGCTTGAATCGGCGGAACGGCAGTGCCCCAAAATGACTTTTCCCATGTACGTGCGCGCCAATTCGCTGGCAGAGCAGGGGAAACGCAAGGAGGCCGTTGCTCACTTGCGCTCAGCGTTGGAAATCCAGCCGGGGAACTGCCAGATCTCGCGTTATCTGGCTAGCCTTCTGAGCGCAGACGGAGATGCCGAGGCACAGAAAGCATCCGCGGAGGCGGACCACTTGTGTTCGCCTGACGCGCGCCCAGCTCAGCAGAAACATTGATCTTTGCACCGGGTTTATGGCTTTGATGAAGCGTATAACTTCAACGTGGGTCTTTATCATCTTCTTCGTTTGCAGCGGTTTTAATGTTGCTGCTGCTGCGCCGCCCGGCATGTCGTCCCAGCAGAAGCAGCTTCTTAACTTGGTCAATGGTGAGCGTGACCGTGCTGGTCTTTCACAATTGCAGTGGAATGATCACCTTGCCCAGGCGGCGCGCCTGCATACTCAACGCATGGCTGATCGCCGCGCGCTCTCACATCAATTCCGTGGCGAACCTCCGCTGCCCAGGCGCGCCGGCACTGCTGGTGCACACTTCAATTCGGTGGCTGAAAATGTGGCTTACGCAGGCACCGTGGACCAACTGCATGACAACCTCATGCATTCGCCACATCACCGGGCCAATATCCTTGATCCCAAATCGAATGCCATCGGAATCGCTTTTGTTGAAAGAGACGGGGAACTCTACGTCACAGAAGATTTTGCCCATGTGCTTGCCGATGTCTCGGACAATCAATTTCAGTCGCGGCTGATCGCAGCTTTCAACCGGTTGCGCACCAGCAAGAGCCTTGCGCCCGTCACAGTGCACTCCGACCCGAAACTTGAAAAAGCTGCCTGCAACGCCAAACTTCAGCCTAGAGCCATCCTTCGCCAATTGCCCGGAGCCACAAACCTGACCATGTTCACTACTTCACGGCCGGACGACCTGCCTTCCAACATGCAGGAGGCTGCGGCCGATGGCAGGCTTCGTCGCATGAGCATCGGCGTGTGCTTCAAGCCGGACCACAAAGGCGGGTTCTCCACGTACTGGGTTGCGGCGGCGTTTTATCCCACTCCTTGACCGATGACCGACAGCTGGTGTCTAAAGCCAGGTGAGGTAGCCTACAATTAAAATCCAGCGTTCATGAGACATGTCCGCCAAATCCTGTTTGTTGCACTCCTTCTGGCATCGCCCTGGCAGGCGCAGTCCAACTCTGACAGGAAGGCGCCTTCCAAAGCAGAAAATCGCATTTTTGAATTACTCAACCTTGAAAGGAAAGACGCAGGCCTTAAGCCACTCGAATGGAACCAGAGCGCCGCTGTAGCTGCGCGCGAGCATGCCAAACTGCTGGCGGACAATCGTGATATGTCGCACCAGTTTCCCGGGGAGCCCGCTCTTCGGGAGCGCCTGACGGCAACCACGGTCAGGTTTACCAGCGCGGGTGAGAACGTTGCCAAGGCAGATGATCCTGATGAAGCGCACTGGGCGCTCATGGGTTCTCCCGGACACCGCGCCAACATCCTCAGCGCGGACTATACCGCGGTTGGCGTCGGTGTCGTGGAGCGTGATGGGCGACTCTACGTAGCGCAGGATTTTATCCGGCTGGTGCCCGTTTATACAGAAGAACAGTTTCTCAAGACTTTCACTGCCTCGCTCAACCGCGCCAGAGCGGCCAAACAGCTGGCGCAGTTGGCAATCCGCCAAAACCAGACTCTGCGCGATGCTGCCTGCTCAACCCAGGGCAACGCTCAAGCACTTCCCGTCAATCTTGGCTTCGATGGTGAGATTGTGGTGTTCAACTTATCTGAGCCGGGAACTCTTCCCGTG
>DATEJX010000244.1:0-4532 GCA_035277785.1 Candidatus Angelobacter sp.
ATTTTGGAACTTTATTTCTTTCTAAGCAGTAAGCCTGCCACAAACATCGCAGAAGCAGCCAACAGCCACTCAATCCGCCAGATCTGGACGGCTTGCCAGTCCAGCAGCGTTGTCGCGTTAAAGAGAAAGCCGGTGATGGCAGCTGCGATCAGGCAGGCAAAACCAACGATGAGTGCAATCAGCGATGCGGTGCTTTGTCCAAGGGCGTCGCGCAATCCCACAAAATCAAACCAGGTGGTAATGCCGGTTGGCGTGGAATCGGCAAGATTAATGTGGCGGTCCGCTCCGCAGATATGGCAGAAGCGCGATCCCAGCAGGTAATCAGAGCCGCAGTTCTGACAAATCTGTTCAACCGAGCTCGCCGCAGGGTGGCCTTCCTGGCGATGCGCTACAACTGGTTTCCAGAACTCTTGCCGCTCCTCGTAATTCTGCGCCATATGTGCCATTTTGGGGAGACCCTCTTTAGTTAACTAGAGAGGTCGCACATAGAGGGCCAAACCTGGAGCGCAAGCAAGTCACATATATTTCAAGTACTTACGTGAGCAAACCTGTGGCATGGTGAGCACAGGCGGAAATTATTACGTGTAAAAGGTTCAGGCCTCGCGACGACGGGGCATGCGAATGACTTTTGGATTCTCTTTGCTCTTGCTCCAAAAGCCGAGCAGCACAAGGTCGGCCTCGCAGAAGCTGAGTTCATCCGGGCGCGGGCTCCCGTCGTTGAAAATGTACTCGTCCAAAAGCGAATGCAGTTGGAGAACGCTGATGTTCAGTTCGCAGGCAGCTTCTAACTCTGTATAGAATTCCTTGATGGGTTTGAGCGGTCTGGTCATTTTGTTTTCCGTATCCTGTGTTCCAGGGATGCGGGGGAGCAGGTATGTTGTACCTTCTCCCTTCCAGGGGCGAAATCAGGTAAACTTCCCCATACCAGCTCACAATGACACCTTACCGCCTGCCCCGGTTTCTGTCCCTTGGTAACCTCTCTTTCGCCCTGCTCTTCGTTACTGCCTTAGGAGTAAACCTTTCGCGGGGCGCGGAAAGGGCGAATTTTGATGCCTTGACGCACTCCGGCTGGGAGCACTTTTACAGCCTTGAATACGATCTTGCTCTCAAGGACTTTGAAAAGGCCCTGGAGGAGCGTCCTGACGATGCGGCAGCGGTAAATCACGTATTGGACGCCGTTCTGTATCGCGAGCTTTACAAGTTCAACGCACTCGATACACGGTTGTACGCGAAACAGGGTTTCATATTCAGTAAACATGTCCCAATGGATTCAGCCGTCAAAGGTCGCATCAAAGACCTGTCCGAAAGGGCATTGTCCCTCTCAGATAACCGCCTTAAGTCGAACCCTAGAGACCCCGAAGCGCTGTTTAACCGCGGCATCACCGAAGGCCTGCGCTCCACTTACCTTGTGATCGTCGAACATTCCTGGTTTGGAGCGTTGCGCTGGGGGCTCGCCGCCCGCCGTGACCATGAACAAGTCCTGAAATTGCGTCCGGACATGGCAGATGCCAAGACTGTTGTGGGGGTGCACAACTTTGTGGTGGGCAGCCTCACGCGACCGGTCAGGGTGATGGCAGGTGCGGCCGGCATTCATGGCGACAAAAACAAGGGTTTGCAAATGCTTGCGGATGCAGGCAAGGCCGGTGGCGAAACCAGCACCGATGCAAGAGTCGCTTTGGCATTATTTCTGCGCCGGGAAGGCCGCTATCAGGAGGCAATGGGAGTTGTTCATACGTTAACGCGTGATCATCCACGCAATTTCTTATTTGCCCTGGAAGAAGGGAACCTGCTGGTAGCGGCGGGCAAGGACAGTGACGCCGAAAAATCTGTGCATCACTTGCTCACTCTCTCAAACGAAGGTAAATACCCGAACGCTCATCTGGAGATGGCGTACTTCACGCTCGGTCAGACGCAGCAAGCGCAAGGCAAGTTGAAAGATGCTTTAGCAGCTTTTGAATCTGCAGCAGATTCCAGCACCAGCCCTCCCGACGACCGTCAGCGAGCTTTACTGGCCGCTGGAGAGGTTTCTGACCTGATGGCGAAGCGGCAGGATGCGCTGGTGGAATATCGGGCTGCCATCGCTCTCAACGGCGCAACAGAAGAAGCGCAACTGGCGCGCAAGTATCTGGACAAACCGTATAAAGGCAATTGAACCTTGTGGCCCGCATGTTCGTATACTACAAAGACAGGCTCAAGAAGGAGAGAGGTAATGTACTGCAACTATTGCGGCAAAGTGATTCAGGACGATGCGCATTTATGCGCTTATTGCGGCAAGCGTGTGGCTGGGGTGATTGCGCGCAAACGTCTTGTGCGGCCACGCAGCGGACGCAAAATCGCCGGTGTCTGCGCTGGTTTTGCGGAATACTTTGATCTTGATGTCGCCCTGGTCCGGATTGTCTGGCTGGTTTGTTCGCTCTTTGGACTGCTGGGCATTATCGCTTATGCGGCAGCATGGATCGTGGTCCCCGAAGAGCCGCTGGCCCTGGCGGCTCCGCAAGCGGAGCCGAGCAAGGCCGCAAACTAACGCAGGGCTACTTTTGGGCAACAAGCTCCCGGGTTTGTTCAAGCATCTTTTGGGCGGCGCCTGAATTGGGGCCGTTGGGATCTTTTTGCAGGAACGTCTGCAGTTCCTGCATGGCATTCTGGTACTCTTTGAGGCCCACATGTGCCTGCGCCCGCACCAGCAGCAGCGTGGGATATTCCGCCGGGGTCAACGACTGCGCCCGATCAATCTGCCGCAAAGCTGAAGTGTAGTCCTGCTTGCCAATGTAAGATCTTGCCATCTCAAAGTAGGTTTGCCAGGAATTAGGCGCCAGGGATTGTCCGTGCTGCAGCATCTGCATGGCCTCATCAAACTTCTGCTGCATGTTCAGTGCTGAGCCCAGAACCGTGTATGCCAAAGCATAGTTGCCGTCGCACTGGATGGCTTTTTCGAGGTCGGTCACTGCTGCAGGTGTATCGGACGAGAGGTTCAGCACCGCCCGAAGCGTAAGAGCATCAGCATAGTCTGGATAGAGTTCCAGGGCGCGGGTCACATGTTTGTGAGCGCCATCAAAATTCATTTTGGCGCTGGCCTCTTGGGCCTTCTGGAACTCTTCACGGGCCTTCTGAGGAATCCGGTACTGCGCAACTGACACAGTGTTTCCGGTATTGCCCGCCTCCGGCTGGTTTGACACCGGCATGCGCAGGTTGACGCTGTTTTTAAAGCTGCTGACGTCGACCCTTTCTTCCACCTGGGTTATTCCACGCATGGCCACCACGCGATAAACGCCCTGCGGAACAGAGCCGAAATCAAACGCGCCTGCGCTATTGGTGAACGAGGAGTTTACGACTGTGCCGTTGCCGGCGTCGCGCAATTCCACCTTGGCGTCCTGGAGTGGTTGATTCGTGAGAGCGTTTACTACGGTTCCATCGAGAGTTGCCGTCCCATGCCTGAATGCGGGACTCAAGTTGTTATCGCGAGCCCGGTCCATGGGATTGGACATGAATTGGGCAAAACAAAGCGAAGTGAACAAAGTGAACGCGACTGCTAAACGCGAAGCCAGACGAGCCATGGTTACACCTGCTAATCTTGAAGATGAGAAGAGGGTGTTCCAGGAACAGGCTGACAGGGACCGTACCGCGGTGTTTCCTCTTGCTGCTAAGGAAGTAAGATGTGGATTAACTCCGGAAGGTGTCCCCGGCCAGAATCACTGCTGAAACTTAATTTTCATGACCGCAGGCAACTCGCAAACATGAACGATCTGAACTCGGCATCATCCAGCGTGCAGATTCGTCCGGCTAAAAATATTCTCGGCTCTATTCGACTCCCGGGCGACAAATCCATTTCACATCGTTATGCAATGCTGGGCGCAATTGCTCAGGGAACAACGCGCCTCGGCAACTTTTCCACCGGCGCGGATTGTGCCAGCACGCTGAGCTGCCTGCAGCAGCTCGGATGCGCTGTCCGCCGCGAGGGCGCCAACGTCGAGATCGACGGAAGGGAAGCGCTGCAAAAACCCGATGCCAGCCTGGACTGCGGCAACTCCGGCTCTACTATGCGCATGCTTTCCGGAATCCTTGCCGGTCAGAATTTTCCTTGTGACCTTCACGGCGATGGATCCCTTTCCCGCCGTCCCATGGCACGCGTCATGACTCCGTTGCGGCAGATGGGGGCCAAAATAAGCGCCTCTGCCGGTGACAAGCCGCCGCTGCACATCCATGGTGGCAAGCTCAAGGCGATCGAATACAAGACTCCGGTGGCCAGCGCGCAGGTAAAGTCGGCTGTGCTGTTCGCGGGGCTCTACGCTGACGGTGAAACGTCAGTTGAAGAGCCGTACCGCACCCGCGATCATTCCGAGCAGGCGCTACGCGCTTTTGGCGTGGAACTCAGCCGAAGCCGCAATCGCATCGCGCTTCGCGGGGGCCAGAAGCTGCATGCCATTCAAGCTGCCGTTCCTGGAGACATCTCATCCGCCGCGTTCTTTCTCTGTGGAGCCGCGCTTTTTCCCGGTTCGAACCTGGTAATTGAGAACCTGCTGCTCAATCCCACA
>DATEJX010000245.1:0-21884 GCA_035277785.1 Candidatus Angelobacter sp.
CGGCGTGCCGGTGAGTACGATGTCGCCCGGCAGCAAGGTCATCACCTGAGTAATATGGCGGATAATCCGGTCCAGAGGAAAGATGAAAATCTTGGTGCTGGCAGATTGCTTGACGACTGCATTTACGCGAGTTTCCACCTGCACGCCAGCCCACGGATCAATCTCATCGGAAACAATCGGCCCGACCGGGCAAAAAGTATCAAACCCTTTCGCACGCCACCACTGGCCGTCTTTCTTTTGCAGGTCGCGTGCCGTCACGTCGTTGGCGCATGTATAGCCGAAGATGTAGGGTCGCACGTCCTCACCATCGAGAACATTTCGGCAGGAACGTCTGATAACGATTGTCAATTCGCCTTCATACTCCACTCGCTGCGAGAGCGAGCCGGGCATCAGGATGGTGGCGCCGGGCGGAAGCAATGAGGTTGGCGGCTTGAAGAACAGCAAAGGTTCAACGGGCACTTCATTGCCCAACTCCTTTGCATGGTCCGCGTAGTTACGGCCTACACACAAAATCTTGGATGGACGCACCGGCTCAAGCAGCGAAACTGAACTGAGCTGCACAGGCGCGCTCTTTTCCGCCTGAGAAAACTCCGGCAGAGGTCCATCCGGGGCAACCTGGGTTATGTGTTCTGTGCCGTTGATAATTTCAATAAGCCCGTATTTCGGCCCGTCAGAAGTGGAAAAGCGGCAATATCTCATTTTGTTTTATCTAAAAACTAACAACCCATTCGAATGCAATAAAGTCACTCTTTTGGCACGGTCTCTGATGCTTCTTGTGACTTGGCGCTCTCATTCCCGCGCAGATCCACCGCGCTTACCGCGTAATAATAACTTTTATCGGGCTCCATGTTCGCATCATGGAATGCAGGCGTCTTCAGAAGCTGCGTATTGACTCTTACCGGCGAGGCTCCCATGGTGTGCCGATACACGTTGTATCCAGCAAGGTCCTCTTCCGTATTGGGCGTCCACGTAAGATCGATAGCTGGATGCGCTATTACGCCGGAAAACACTGCTTCCAAGCCTGAGGGAATCGCCGGCGGAAATGAGTCGTGTGCAAATATCGTAGCTACTGCAGAGTCATTACCTTCAACTTCGCCTTGTTGCGGGCCAGATCGCCAAAGCGTTACCGGTGTGGCCCAGTAATCATATGTTTTTTCCCATTCAACCCTGGCATCTACCAGAGGCAAGACGTTGTCACCTGGCCGCACCTGCCCGACAATAACTGGTTCCACATTGCCTGGGACGCCGTGCTGCCGACGCTCGATCCGAAAAGTGAATTCTGAATTCAAGCGAGAGGAAGCAGGAACAGGCGGCACACTAAAATTGACGCTCACGCCTTCAGGAACTAGCGTGAGCTCAAGTTTTGCTGGCGGCTCTGGGGTTAGCACAAGGGGCACCGCAGCCAGGTTTGACGGAAACGATGTCCTGTCCCGTTTGGTCATTGACTCAACCCGGTAAAGCAAAAAATCAGCAGCCGCAGCGCTGGACAGCTGGCTGGAAATATTGTCGCTCGCTGATGCTTTTTCCTGGGCCTTCCGCTCCAGTGCCGCTGGCAGAGGTACTGCTGTTACTTTCTCGAATGGACCATTCCGCCCGCCCTTGGAAAGCACCATTTCTCCGGAGATCTTGAGCAGTTCACCGTCAGTGAATTCGCTCGGAGCTGTCCATGTCAACGTCACAGTTTCACCTTTCCGTGAGGCCTGCAGATCCGTGATGGGCTTCGGAATTCCAAGAGAAGGAGGTTGTGGTGCACCGGGCAGACCACATCCGCAAAGGCAAACTGCTGCTGCCAGAAAGATAAAAAAGCTAAATCGCATGAAGTGAGAAGGGTAACACTCGCGTGCGAACAGCGGAAGCACGCCGTCAACTTACAATATTCATTGCCGCTGCTGAAGTGCTTTCTATGTCTAAATGTTCCGCGCACATACAGCGGTCAACCCGCGCGGGCTACGCATCCTCTAATCCTTAAAGCGGGTTTTTCAATCATACATTCGCAGGCACGGGCCTCGTGACATCTGCCTCGCTTCGCGAATGACCGGGAGAGTAAAAATGAGAAAACAGTTTTTGATTGCCTCAGCACTCGCACTCGGTTTGGGGATAGCCCAGGCACAGACCCAGTCGAGCCCAGCGCCAATGCAGAGTGGAACAGCATCTCCTTCCAGACCTGACGCTGGTCAGGTACAGCCCGGCGCACCTCCGGCTACAGATGGAAGCGTAGGGACAGTGGGAACCATGGGAGCGCAGACCAATGCTCCACAATCTTTTCAAGGATGCCTGACTCACAGCTCTAACGGCTGGTCTCTCGCCACGGATCAGGGGAAGACCGTGAATGTGAACGGAACTGACGACCAGCTCTCGCAGTATAGCAATCAGCAGGTAAGCATCCAGGGTACGCAGACGAGCGATGGCAACATTGCTGTGACTGCGATCA
This sequence comes from Candidatus Angelobacter sp., assembly GCA_035277785.1. Lineage (GTDB taxonomy): Bacteria > Acidobacteriota > Terriglobia > Terriglobales > Acidobacteriaceae > Angelobacter. The sequence goes on from DATEJX010000245.1 coordinate 2,432, forward strand.
ATAAAGTTGCAGACACGTGCAGCAACAGCGGACAAGCCGCATCGGGCAGCACCTCACAAAATCCGAACAGCCAGTCCACAACCACCACGAATACGCAGAGCACCACTACAACAAGTCCGAGCACGCAGCCTCCGGCAGGTTCAGCCGCTGGTGAAAGCGGAATGAGCGGTCAAAGCACTCCGCCGCCCGCCACCACCGACCAGACTGCTAATCCGGCAACGGGAGCTCCAGGTACCGCAGCTCCAACGGGGACTACCAGCGCAGGAACTCCGCCGGTAAGCAGCCAGACTCCGCCAAACACCGTGGGTTCAGGCTCTACCAGTGATCAGACCGCCTCACCTGGCAGTGCGGCAGGTACGAATCCGAACGCGACGCAAACAACTCCGCCTAGCACCACTCCGCCCAGCGCCACTGACCAGAGTGCTGCACAGAACCCGGCCTCGGCCGGCGCGACCAGCGCAACATCTGATCAGAGCGCAAATCCCAGCAGCACGGCCGGTGCCGCAAGTACGAATCCTGACCAGAGTACCGCGGCCACCAGTAACCCTCCGAGTTCCAGCGCCGCGACGACTTCCACGCAGGGAGCCGCAAGCGAGCAGACTAACCCCGGTGCCGCCGCTTCGAATAATGACCAGAACGCCGGTGTAGGCGCGTCCGGCGCGAACAGTAACCAGAACGCTGGACAGACCTCTGCCACCACTACAGACCAGAACGGAAACCAGGTACGCCATATCAGTGATATGGATCAGAACGCATCTTCCGGACAGAACAACGGCAAGCTGCCGCAAACCGCCTCACCGTTGCCTCTGCTCGGACTTCTGGGCCTTGGTTCCCTGGGCGCAGGTTTGTTCGGCCGCCGCAAGAAGTAAAGCTTAGTCACCTGCCAGGCTAAAACAGACTGCCCGGAGAGAACCTCCGGGCAGTTTTGTTGCTAAGCCCTCGGACTCGCTGAGATTGACCCCATCACGACCGTTTTTGTGGCCGACAATCGTCGAAATAGATTCCGGCGCTAAAATGCAGGCATGTCAAAGCATATTCGACAGTGGATGGTGCTTTTTGTTGGAGCCGCCATGTGCCCCATCTTCTTTGCTTCGAACCTTGGCGCACTGCAGATGCAGATGCTCGGTTCGAGAGATACATTTCGCGCCGCTGGATTGTCTTCCGCTGAAGTGAAGGAGATTGTGAAGCAGGTTGAAGAATCGGCCTATGACATAGCCGATGAATGGGAGAGTGAGTTGCGTGTAAGACGCGTTGATCTTGGGGAAAGTCCTGGCGTCATTCTCCAGGGAACGAAACTGCTGTGCGGCGCAACCGGAAATTGCCAAACCTGGGTTTTTCGTAAAGCTCTCAATGGCTGGATGTTGATGTTTGCAAAGGACGACGTTCCCATTGCAGACGGCTTCCGACTAGGCCCTGCAGTTTCCCACGGAATAAAAGATCTTATCATCCAGGCCAACTCCAGCGCCGAAGCGGTACACACCATTACATATAAGTTTGACGGAAAGCTTTACCGCGCCAAGTAATCTTTGCGATGGTAAACACCGTATAACTCCTGTCACGCCAAAACAAGTTGCGCGGAGGAAAGCTCCGGGCAATTTTGGATTTAACTCCCAGAAGAGTTGACGGCAACAACTGGAACTTCAGAGCGATTGCACCAGTTGCTTCCTGTCCATGCGATCATGGAAGCGGCTGAACTTCCCTGCCGATCTCCGCAATTCTGCGTAGCGGGCAGAGAGGTCAGCATGACCGAACCTGATAAGGCCTTCAAAGCTCGGTAGATCCTGGAATGGCAAGAGGCTCGTGGCGCTAAGCCAACAATGCAGTCGCAAGGCAATCAGGGAACAGTAGATTCGGCAGCTCACGCTCACTGCAATCAGGTCCATACTCAAATGCCTGCGTTGTGAGTCGCCGGCCGTTTCCGCATTTGACGTCTCATACGCTGCCCATTGTTGCAGCACCAAAGCGTTGTGAGAGATCCGGCGCACGTATTCAAGCGCTAAAACCATGCGGTGTTGCTGTGCACGTCGAAATCCGTCATCAGTGAGAGTTGCGCGCAAGTGCCTCTCAGCCGCTGGGCTAAACAGTTCCTTCACTCCCATTGCTTCAAGCGGCCATAGCGAGGGCAGCACCTGTTCAGCAGAGCGATCTCCTACACGGTAAATCCGGCGGTATAACACAGAGAGCAGAACTACCGTTGCCAGGATTGCCGGCGTCAAAACTGACAAAACATTAGTTATCGTCACGCTTCGCAATGCCTTTCTTCATTGTTTCAACCGACTCGTTTATCTGGTCGCGCACCTGTTCAGGGGTAAGACCCTGCCCCCATTTCACCTGCGGCTGCGGCTCAAACTTCCCCGCAAACGACCACAGCCACACAATTGTCGCCACAATATAGGACAATGCCTGAGCATATCTCGCAACCAACCAGTACCCAGCCCCTTTCGGAAACACTGCATAAGAGGTCAGCATGCCCACACTGTTGATTGCAAAACCCAGAGCTATGTCGTAGGGATATCGCCGCCAGCGTACACGCAAAAATACCACCAGCAAAATAAAAATTATGAACACCCCGGCTTTAACGTAGGCAACCGCGCTATCGAAAGCAAAAATCAGGTGCATGAACATAGGCATCTTCGGAATGGGATGACGGGCCGCGTGTCCCACAGACAAAAAGGAGATGACAACTACAACGGCAGGAAAGATCAGCTTGAACCACCAAAAAGCATAAAAGCCGGAAAATACGTCATAGAACGCGTCATGAAGGCCGAATATCGCCAGGAGGGCGCTGAAGATTTCGGTTATCCAGTAACTGTAAAAATAAATGTAAGCGTTTCCGCTGACCGGCAGGAGAATAATTGCTCTCAAGAACGTGAAAACTATATAGGAAAAAAAGAACGGATATTCACGATGCAGGCTGCGGCGAACCATGGCGCCGGCCAGAACCAACAATAGCCCGCTGCCGATGAGCGGCATGAGCATGTCGAAGATCTTCATGGCTCGTCCCTACGCAGCTTATCGCACCACACCAGAAGCAACAATCAGCAAGATCTTCGGTTATTGGACTTGGCTTTTTGGGAGAGAGCTACATCTTCCGCGCAGCCACCACTCTGGGTATACCCTGCAGATCGGGTGTAATTCCAACGCTCGTCCAGCCGCCATCAGCGGCAAGCAGGTGCTTGACCTTCTCTTGCGATGAGTAGCCAATCTCCATCACCAGCCATCCACCCGTCCGCAGGACCTTGCGGGCCTGAGGCACAAGCTTCTTATAAACGTTCATCCCATCTGTGCCGCAGAACACGGCGATCCTCGGTTCGAAATCTCGTACCTGCTTTTGCACGCTCTGCCACTCGGACTCTCCCACATAGGGTGGGTTCGATACAACGAAGTCAAATTGCCCGTCACCACTGACAAGAGCCGGTGCGAGCGCCGCAGTCCCCTCCGTGGCCGTGGCAACGGAGAGCGAAGCCGGTTGCTGAAGATAGAGCTCGAGCAGGTCTGACCTGCGAAACAGCACACGAGATCCGAGGCCAAGACGTGCAGCGTTGACGCGTGCCATCTCAAGCGCCTCCTCGGAAATATCGGATCCATGGATTTCCGCCTGCGTGAGCTCACTGGCCAGCGCCAGCGCAATGCATCCGGAACCTGCCCCCACATCAGCAATCCTGATCTTGCCCGAGTCAATCTGTGCGCAGAGCGCCGCGTCTTCGTTCCCAAACGATGTATGGTGTTGATGCTCAGCATAGTAATCCCGCACCAGCTCCAGCACCGTCTCAACCACATGCTCGGTTTCCGGCCGCGGAATGAGCACAGCAGGCGAGACCAGCAGATCCAGACCCCAGAATTCCTGATGACCGGTGATGTACTGAGTTGGACAGCCGCGTGCGCGTTGTGCAATCACCTCGTTGTATTCGGCCTGTTCTTCCGTTGTCAGCTCACGTTCCGGATGGGCATACAGATATGCGCGCTCACGTCCCAGCACGAACTGCAGGAGCAACTCGGCGTTCAATCGAGGCGAGGGAACGTCATTTTCCAGGAGGATCTTGTACGCGGAGTCTTGGGCCTGCTTGAGCTGCATGATTCGCCCGTCTCTTGGGTGCGGGAAGTTTAGCAGGGGAGCCTTTTAACCGCAAAATCCCTCGACCGCCAGGGCTTAAGTCTCCCAAATCCATAGGCGCAGCAATGGATGCACCTGAGCAGTGCTAAGCCACTACCTCAGCCTGGCTCTTCAGCTTCTCCGCCTGATAATGCGTCACCAGACCGTCGATAATTCCTCGCAGCTTGCCATCCATCACATCGCCCAGTTGGTGCAGCGTCAGCCCAATGCGATGGTCGGTCACGCGGTTCTGGGGAAAGTTATACGTCCGGATCTTCTCGCTGCGATCGCCCGACCCAACCTGCGCCTTGCGTTCTTTGGCCAGCGCCTGCTGCTGTTTCTCCAGTTCCATCTCGTAAAGACGCGCACGCAACACGCGCATGCCTTTTTCGCGGTTTTTAATCTGCGACTTCTCGTCCTGGCAGCTCACTACTGTATTGGTAGGCAAATGCGTGATGCGGACTGCTGAATAAGTAGTGTTTACAGATTGGCCGCCTGGCCCCGAGGAACAGAAGGTATCAATTCGAATGTCCTTGGCTTCGATCTTGATGTCCACGTCTTCAGCTTCGGGCAGCACCGCCACCGTCACCGCCGAGGTATGCACGCGACCCTGCTGCTCAGTCTCCGGGACGCGCTGCACGCGATGCACGCCACTCTCATACTTAAGACGCGAGTAGACGCCTCGTCCTTCAATAATGGCGATAACTTCTTTCAACCCGCCCACCCCAGACTCTGACGTGGAAAGCACTTCCACTTTCCAGCGCTGGGTTTCAGCGTACCGCGTGTACATGCGGAACATCTCGGCGGCAAACAGCGTGGCCTCGTCTCCGCCAGTGCCTGCGCGAATTTCCAATACCACGTTCTTTTCGTCGTTCGGATCCTTAGGAACCAGCAGCAGCTTAAGCTCGTTTTCTGTGGTCGCCAGCCGTTCCTGCAGGCGCGTGAGCTCTTCCTGAGCATAGGCCCGCAAATCGGCGTCTGCTTCGTCCACCACCATTGCTTTGCTCTCTTCAATTCCCTTTTGCAGGTCTTTGTACTCGCGGTATTTCTCCACGATTTCTGAGAGTTCGCTGTGCGCCTTGGCAGTCTTCTGGTATTTCGACGAGTCGTTGATGATCTCCGGCGAAGCCAGCGCCTTCGTCAGCTCGTCGTACTTGGATTCGATTTGGTTTAGACGTTCAAACATGCTCATTTCCTATTCTATCGGCGGCATCAGGCAGCCGCTTCTTTTGCGCCACGCCTTTTCTCAATAAACGCAAGATATGCGGCGCCGCATTGCCGCACATTTTCGAGCAGTGGCATGTGCCCGGTTTGTTTCATGATCAGCACTTCAGAGTTTTGAATTGAACCGCGGAACACCTCAGCAGCCGAGACATGGATCAACTTGTCATCATCGCCCCACACAATAAATGTCGGGGCTTTGATTTGTTTCAGCTCTTCCGTCAGGGGAGTGCCCGAGTTGATCTCATCAAAGATCCGCTGCGTCTTGGCCGACCTGCTGATGGTCTGTGCGGCCAGATATTTCAACACCGGGCGCGGCACAAACGGGCGCTTCACAAAGAGCTTTGTCATCAGCCTCTCAAAGCCCTCCATGGATGAGACCACCAGCCAGTTATCGCCTTGGGCAACGCAACGCGCCAGTTCGCTCTCTTCCAGTTCCTTCACTCCGTGTGGAGCAATCAGGCCGAGCGTGATCACATGATCTGGATAGCGGACCGCATATCCAGCGGAAATACCGCCGCCCATGGAGTGACCGACCAGATGAAACTGTTTCAGACCAAGCTGTTCAAGAAAGCGGTGCAGCCGCCCAATCTGGGCGGGGTAGCCATATGAGGCAGAATCAGTCCGCGTGCTCTCACCCCAACCGGGCAGGTCGGGCGCGATTACGTGATATCGCTTTGTCAGCTGCCCAGCCAACCTGTTCCAACTGTCTGCCGACGCGCTGAACCCGTGCACCAGAACCACGGTCTCTGGGTTCCTTTCGCCGCCTTCGGAATACGCCACGCGATGGTCCCCCAGCTGAACAGCCTTCCGCCGAAGCCCGGCCATGCGGCGCTCAATACCAATCAGCATTGTGGCTAGTGACATATTCTGGATTCCCAGCGCTTCCATTGCCTTTCTCGCTCAAATTACCCGGCATGCGGCTGACGGTCAATCATGGTACATGTCGCCTTCACTCCGGCTAACAATTGGTGCACGCTTAGTTGCTATGTAAATGGTGGCAAGGACAAGAGAGACACTAAAGGTTACGCGGCGGGCGCCGCTACAAATTCGAGATGTTATGAACAAAGGTCATAACTAAATCTTCACTTCGCCACGCAAATTACGCAATCACCAGTTCTCCGCCATTTTTCTTTTCCAGGTCCATGGCCAGGTCGAGCGCCTTGATGGCGCATTCCACCTGATCATCGGATGGCGGCTGCGTGGTGATCCTCTGCAGCCAAAGCCCGGGCTTGGTTAGCAGCGCAAACACTGACTTACCATGCTTTGCTGAGAAGCGAATCAACTCGTAAGACACGGAAGCAATCACAGGAAGAAACGCGATACGTAACGCGAATTTCGCCCAGAACCCCTGCACTGGGAACGCAGCGTAGACAAAGATGCAGATCAGCATGATCGTCATCAGAAAGCTGGTACCGCAGCGCGGATGGTACGTCGAATATTGCTGCGCCTGTTCAATGCTTGGCATGCCGTGGTCTTCAAAGGCGAAGACGGTCTTATGTTCGCCGCCGTGGTAGTGATAAATCCGCTTGATGTCCTTGAAGAGGGAAATGCCCCATACAAACAGCAGGAAAAGCCCAATCCTGATAATTCCGTCCACCAGGTTAAACGCGAAGTTGCCGTTCAGCACGGCCCAGTGCTTCTTCAGCCCGGTTGCCGCCGCCAGCGGCACAAACTTGTACATGAAGATGAAGAAGCCAATGGAGAGGACCATGTTTACAGCCATGAACCAACCGCTGATTTCGGGCTTCTTTTCACCCTCTTCTTGCGCGACAGATTCGAGTCCCACATTCAATGAGAATTTTGAGGCCACAAATCCCAGGCGCATGGCTTGACCCAGGGTCGCCAATCCGCGAACAAAAGGCCAGCCCATCCATTTGTGCTTCTCTGATGGCCGCTGCAGGGCTTCACAGTGGGTGGTGATCTCGCCAGAGGGTTTGCGAATGGCGATTCCCCAGGCGTGAGGGGAACGCATCATTACGCCTTCAACCACGGCTTGCCCGCCGACAAGGGTTTCTTCACCGCTTTCGAGGATGGGAAGCAGTTGCAAAGACACAAGAAAACGGAGAAATTGGCGCCAATATCTCATTGTCTGATTAGATGATGGAGACGGATTGCGGGCTCCAGAACTGAAGTGGTGGGCCCAAACCGCCGTCAACCATCATTTTACGCTAACTTTGGCTGAAATCAGAGCTTCCAATTGGGCAGCATTCATTGATTTCATCCTGCATGGTAGGAGTTAGAGCCAGCCGAATCAGCAACTTAGGCCTTATCAGAAGATGCGAAAGTTTGCCGAGCTGTGTGAAGCTATCGCCGCCACAACCAAAAAGACGGAAAAGACCCGTCTGGTTGCGTCCTACCTGCGCTCCCGCCCGGTGCAAGAGGCAGCTCAGGCAAGCATCTTCCTCTCCGGTCGAGCTTTTCCCAAATGGGAAGAGCGCACGCTAAATGTTGGCGGATCGCTGTTGTGGCGAGCGCTGGCTGAAATCTCAGGCAAACCGGAGGTAGCTCTAACTGCGGCTTACCGTCGCCACGGAGATTTGGGTGCTGCTGCGCAGGACGTGCTGCAGGACCGAACGCCTGATGCTGATAACGCCCCTCTGACCCTTGCAGAGATAGCCGCTACATTTGATGAGCTTGCTCGAACCTCGCGGGGAGAGCACAAACTGCGGCTCTTCACGAATCTCTTGCGACGTGCCAGCGCGCTGGAAGTCAAGTACATCTTCAAAATCGTTACCGGGGATCTGCGCATAGGCCTCAAGGAAAGTCTCGTCGAAGAATCCATCGCAATTGCCTACGATGAAAAGCTTTCTGATGTTCAACGGGCACATATGCTGTTGGGGGATATCGCAGAAACGCTCAAGCTCGCAGCCGCGCACAGCCTCAGTGAAGCCAGAATGCGTCTGTTTCATCCTTTGGGATTCATGCTGGCCAGCCCCGCCCAGGACGCGCAGGAGGCTTTCTCTTACTTCTCACCCGCCGATGTCGAAGACAAGTACGATGGCATTCGCGCTCAGGCGCATTGCGGGGGAAAACAGAATTCCGGAGTTCGCATCTTCTCCCGCACCCTTGACGAGATTAGCGGCTCTTTTCCTGAGCTGCCCCCCGCTTTGCGCGCCTTTCCCGAGCCGGTGATTCTGGATGGCGAAATTCTGGCCTGGAGCGAAAGCCTGAATCAGGCCCTGCCTTTTTCTGAACTGCAAAAGCGTCTGGGGCGGAAAAAAGTTTCGCAGCAGCTCATTCGAGATGTGCCAGTGGTGTACATGGTCTTTGACATTCTCTTTCATGGAGAAGAACTGGTCATCGATCTGCCGCTCTCTGCGCGACGGCAGCTTCTTGAGCAGGCCTTTGCCGAAATTCCCAAAGAAGCATTCGAAGTCGGCCATGAGGTTGCGGTAGTCACGGAGAATCCTCAAGGCGCGCTGGTCTTTGAACCAGCAGTAGCGGTTGCGGCCGGACCTGCTCGCGTGGTATTGGCTCCCGCGCTGAAAGCGGACTCAGCTGAACATCTCGATCAACTGTTCCAGGAGGCGCGCCAGCGCGGCAATGAAGGCTTGATGGTGAAGGATCTCACATCACCCTACACTCCGGGACGTCGGGGTAAGTCATGGCTCAAGCTGAAACGGGAGCTGGCGACGCTGGACGTTGTGGTCACCGCAGTTGAATGGGGACACGGCAAACGCGCAAAGGTGCTGAGCGATTACACCTTTGCCGTGCGCGAGGGCGACCGGCTGCTCAATGTGGGAAAAGCGTATTCAGGTCTTACCGACGCCGAAATCGCTGAAATGACAGACTGGTTCCTGGCCCACACGTTGGAAGATCAGGGATATCGCCGGACTGTGGAACCACAAATCGTTCTGGAAGTCGCTTTCAATAATCTTATGCGTTCTGACCGGCACGAAAGCGGATTCGCGCTGCGCTTCCCCCGCATTCTTCGCCTGCGCAATGACAAGAAGCCGGAAGAGATCGATACGCTTGAAACGGTACGCGAGATCTATGAGCACCAGAAAGCGGCGCCAGGAAATACGAACACGAGCTGAAACTAAACCTTACCGGTCTTCAAAGTCGGGGCCATCGCGGGTCGGTGATTGCCAATGGGAATCAGGCAGCCGTGGGCACTGTCACAAACAGAGTTCTCGAGTTGAATTGTGGTGTGTTCAATGTGGTAGTTTACTGAGAGTACTTGCTTGATCCTGCGCAGAATCAGATCACTTTCAGACAGCATGATGTCGTTGATGCGGATATGGCAGGCAAGCGCAGTCGTGTCAGAGCCAATGCTCCATACGTGAACGTCGTGGACGTCAATCACGCCATCCACCCGGCTCAAGGCAGAGACTAACTGTTCCACTGACATACCGTGCGGTGCGCCCTCCAGAAGGATGTTCAATGTCTCGTGGATGATTCCGAGCGACGACCAGAGAATCAGGCAGGCGATACCGATGGAAAGCGCCGGATCAATCCAGGTCTGTCCGGTCCAGAGGATGGCCCATCCACCAACGATTACGGCCGCGGTTGAAAGCGTGTCGCCTACCTGATGAATGAACGCGCTGCGTATATTCACATCGCGAGAGGCGCGGAACAGAAACCAGGAAATCACGCCGTTCATGATTACGCCGGCCACGGCCACCCAGATCATGACTGTCGGCTGTACGTCCACCGGGCGGCGCATTCGCATAATGGCTTCGTAAAAGATGTAAAACGCAATGCCAACCAGAGTCAGGGCATTGATGAATGCGGCCAGGACACCGGCCCGATGATATCCAAAGGTCTTGGTTGAACTGGGCGGGCGCGTCTGAATAAAAACCGCCACCCAGGACAACAACAAAGCAAGAACGTCTGTTACGTTATGCCCGGCTTCAGATAACAGAGCCAAGCTGTGCGCGCGTAGCCCCGCCACCAGCGTGACTACCACGTACAAAGACGTGGCCACCAGAGAGTATCGCAATGCCCTGGAAGTCATCCGGTGTGAATGGGGGTGGCCGTGCATATCTTGAGTTTACAGCTTAATTGAGTCTCCGTTTCTTCCAGGCAAACGACATTCTTCAGCACGTTCGCGGCGAGGGAACCGCGCACTACCAGGTTTGTAGATCGGTGCTCAAAGTGAGCAACTTGGCTCACATGAGGTACAGATCTTGTTTTGCTGACATTCTCAGCCAATTTGCATCGTAAATCCACTATTTTTAGCAGCTTTCATGGACCCTTCAGGTGACTTTGGGAATGGTCGACGAGTTGCCCAAATTTAATGTGGAACGATACGTCCTCAGGCCCCGCAGACGCGCATCTATTCAGAATTGGACCGTAACGGCCGGGAACTTGACCGCGCGCTGCATCATTAATTCATCTTCGAGTTTGAGAGGCAATTATGAATAGGCTCTTATATTTAGCCCTGTTCCTATTAGCACTTACATTGGCTTATGCATCTGCTCAAGGGCAGAACCAATCCTCGAGTTCCCAGCCGGCACCACAGACGTCTCAGCCCGCGCCGGCTCAAACCACACCCGGCAACCCCGCACAATCTCAACCCGTTCCGCAGGGAGGTAACTCCCCGATTAATGTCCCTGGAGGTGCTACTGATGCTTCTGGAGGCGGAGTGGTAGGCGCAGCTGGATCCACCACGGGCAAGACGCAGGTTCCCGAAACGCCCCAGCCGGCGTCTGAACCTTCATCCGATAGCGAACTGCAAAGCCAGATTCAGAATGCTCTGAGCAAGGAACCCACTCTGAGCGGAGATACAGTGAACGTCAGGGTTACGGCAGAGTCCATCAATATTACTGGGTCAGTGGCAACAGCCCGCGAAAAACTAACAGCGACCCGGATTGTGGATTCTTATGCTGGAAACCGGAAAGTCATCAGCCATTTGACAATAGGCGACAAGAATCGCAATGCCGCGCCTGCAGCCGCCACACGCCCACCGCAATAAAACGCCGTACAAAAGAACCGCGGTCAAGGGGCGGTACAGCTACTGAGTTCGCGCCATGTGTGCAAAGAGCGTGTGAACTTCTCCGCGTTCCAGCCGCAGCAACTTCTGCTTTAAGTCTAGACCACCACCGTAGCCGGTCAACGTTCCATTGGCCCCAACCACTCGATGACACGGCACAATGATTGCCACCGGATTGTTGTGGTTGGCCTGGCCGACGGCCCGAAAAGCCCGCGGGCTGCCGACCTCCTGTGCAAGCTCTCCGTAAGAACATGTTGTGCCGTAAGGAATCCGAGTCAGGGCTTCCCAGCACCGCACCTGAAAAGCGGTCCCTCTGAGGTCCAGAGGCAGACTGAATTCGCGCAGCTCTCCGCAGAAATACGCATTGAGCTGCTCTTCGCACGTTTTCAGGTGGTCCCGGGATTCAATCCATACCTGATCCGATTGTGTTACGGAAACAGAGCTATCGAATTGGAGTCGATAAACGCCTTTTTCTGTGGCCGCCAGCAGCAGCGAACCGACAGGCGACTGCATCACTGTATAGAAGATTTCTTCGGGCTGGCGCATGGCGAAAATACTAGCAGTAAAAGGCTTGCGGAAAAATTCAAACCTTACAACACCAGCATGGCAATCCTCATCTATTTCAACACTGCTGCTAAAAACCGTGGCGGTTGCGTTGTGGCAAACGGGCATCACAACGCGGTTCGATTTGCAATTGCTGCCGCGTAACGGCAAATTTTTTGGCGGGCTGAGGACGTTTCTTTTAAAGCCTGAGGGGCTCATGGGTTCCGGTAGTACACCAGTTGCAATCCATATCGGCGTCTGCGTCTCAAAGCAGGTACTCTCGCGCACTTTTGCGCCTCCCATCCTTACAAGAAACGCTACTCGGCGGAGCATTCAAAGGTGAAAGTAATGGATATCCGCGGACTGGTACTCGTAAATTCGGCTAGTGTGGGCCTGATGGACCACCACCAGTTCGCCGGCTTCGCCCCGGCTCTCACGGATGTCGTGGGGAAATCCGCCCTCGAACGAATTGCCGAGAGATTACAGAAGTTCGGCGTCTCGTCCGTAACAGCAGTTATTGATGGCCAGCCTTACAACACTGGAACTAAGTCTTCCGGCAATATTGCCCAGATATTTACCAGCGCAGACCGTTTCTGGCGCGCGGCTGAGGGCGCATTCAACGATCTGGTACAGTCCGGCGCCGAACTCGTCATTTTGGTCAGTCTGGGCTCTTATGCTGAGATTGATTTTGAGAGCATGGTCCAATTCCACCTTGACCGGCAGTGCCGCGTCAGCCGGGCAAAGCAAAATGGACAACCGGTGGAAGTCTTTTGTATAAGCGCTTCGCGGCGCAACGATGCGGCTTCATTGTTCCGCAGCAAACTCGCGCATTGCCGAACCGACTGTCCTGAATTTGAGAATTTCGGCTATCTCAATCCTCTGGCCGACACGCTGGATTTGCGGCAGTTCGCCATTGACATTCTCACGTTGAAGACTGAAACAGCACCTGCAGGCGAGCAGATTCGCCCTGGAGTGTGGGCCGCTTCGCGTTCCCAGATTGAAAAAGGGGCACGGGTTTTGGCGCCTGCTTTTATTGGCTCATTTGCCCGCATCCGTTCCGGGGCAGTGGTCACCCGCTGCAGCAGCATTGAGCATCACGCGCAGGTTGATTGCGGCACGGTAGTGGAAAATTCCAGCCTGTTGCCTTACTCCTATATCGGCGCCGCCCTTGAACTGGCCCACTCGGTTGCAGGTTTCTCCTGCATCTGGAACCTTCGCCGCGACTGCGCTGTGCGGATCGCGGATAGCAAACTTCTACGGCATTCAGTTGCAAGTTCCGGAAACAGGATGCTCTTGTCGACTGCTGAGCTCATTACCTACTTGCCCAAACAGTTTTGGCGCGGAATCTTTCGCCCGTCTCCAGTCCCCAGCCCTGATCTCAACAACGCACTGCGCCAAACCCCTCCATCCCTGGGCGCCGCTTCAGGTTATCGTGCGCCCGCCTGTGATTCTCAGGCAGCCAATGAATTTCCTTCGAATTTTGTGGTAGCGAGGACCCATGGAAATCAATAGCAGACCGGTGGTAGTGAAAAGAATGCCGGAGAGGGTGAACGCGCGCACGGCCCGCGAATTTTTGCGAGATGTTCGGCCCTTTCTATCTATCGATCGCCCTCAGCTCGTGTTTGATCTCTCTCAGGTGGTGCAGTTGGATGCGGCGGGAGTGGAAATGCTCCTGCGATGCATGTCAGAGGCTCACAAGCGCGATGGTGACCTGAAGCTGGCGTCCCCTTCGCCGGAAGCATCTATCGTGCTGGAACTCACACGCACCGAACGCCTTTTCGAGATTTACGAAACATCCACCGATGCTGCACGCAGTTTCAGCGGCTTTCTGCCGAATGCGATGCGGCAACAGCTTTTACACAAGCGCCCGTCCGCTCCGGCGGCGGCTTGAGCCCCAGGACCGCAATCGATGTCGCAATCCGATAGCGCAGTCACGTTCCCGGCTGCAGGCGCGCCGGTCGCCGTAGAAACAAAATCGCAGCGCCGTAACATCCGATCTCTCGTGCTTGGCGGCAGCCTGGTCATGCTCATCAGCATGCTGCTGGTGAATGGCTTTAACTTTGCTTACAACGTTTTCATGGCCCGCATTCTGGGGCCATCCGAGTTCGGCCATATCAACGCCGCAATCACCATTCTGATGATCGTCTCCTCCGTGAGCCTGTCATTTCAGCTGGTATGCGCCAAGTTTGTGGCCCGCAATGAAGCGTTCGGAGCAAAATCAGCCGTTGTAAAGTCCCTTCTGGGAAAAGCCTGGATTGCCAGCCTCGCCATTGCAGCCATTCTTTTTGTCGCTCAAAAACCATTTGCCGCCTATCTGAACCTGCCGGACCACTGGATTTTGGGTCTCCTGGCTCTTGGCGTGGCGGTTTATGCCCCGCTGGGAGTGAAACGCGGCGCTATGCAGGGCCTATGCTTCTTTCCCCGCCTCGGAGGAAATTTTGTAGTAGAAGCGTTTACCCGGTTCGTGGTCGGAGTTGGACTGGTCATAGCTGGCTATGGTGTTTTGGGAGCGGTTGGCGCAATTTCCGCAGCGGTAGTGATGGCTTACTTTTTGCCACCAATGCCGCGAGAGGTGCGGGTTGATGCCATACAAGGTGAACCAGCCTCGTTTGCCGAGGCCGTTCAGGCGATTGTTTTTTTCATCGGACAGGTAATCATCAACAACATTGACATCCTTCTGGTGAAGCACTTCTTTCCTGCCGAACCTGCAGGAATCTACGCCGCTATCGCCCAGATCGGCCGGCTGCTTTATTTCATTTGCTGGTTCGGCATCGTGAACGCTATGTTCCCAGTGGCTGCGTCCCGCCCAGACCAGAAAAAATCAGAAGCGCTGGGTTTGCCCATGCTGCTGGTGTTTGCCATCTCATGCGCTTTTGTGCTGGTCGCGGCGCTCTTTCCGCATTTCATCATGGGCCTGATCTTTGGCTCCAAGTTCATCAACATCGGATCACTGCTCGCGCTCTATACCATTGCTACCGGCCTCTATTCGCTCAGTGTGGTGCTGATCGCGTATGAGATGTCTCGGCGCATCGCCAACACCGGATGGCTCCAGCTGCTGATCAGCGGAGCATTGGTCCTTGTGATCGGCTTCTTTCACCAGGATCTGCATGAAGTCATCATGGTTCGCATTGTCCTCATGGTCATCATGCTGTTCATGGTTTCATTCCCCTTCTTGCGGCGCCTGGTGCGCGCCCCTGTGGAGGCGACGTGAAAAAACTTTGTCGCATAACCGAAGAGGAGGTCATCTCCGAATTTCTGAAGGCCGAGTTCTACCAGGTCGAATATGACCGGGATCGCACTCAGTTTGAGAGTGTTGTGTACGAACCTGATCTTTCTGATCCGGATGAAAACGCGCTCCGCAAAGCACTGCTCTTCCGCCGTCGCGGTCCCATGTGGCGTGAATTGCCGCCGGACACGCAGTGGTGGGAGGTGGAGTTCAAACCGGAAGAATCGGAACGTGTCAATGTCTTTCCCCGCGCGCAGTGGCGGGCGCTGGCTCGGGGAAACTTCAATGCAATCCATGTGGCTGAGCGCTTACGAGCTCTCTGCAGTGGGCCGAATCCCAGCCCATTTGTGTTGAAAGTCCAGGCTCTATGCTCGCTCATGCAAAATGAGGGTCCACGCTCCACGCTTCTGTTAATTGGCGTGGATGAAACTCATCGGCTCACGCTACTGGAGGGCAATCACCGCTTCGTGGCGTCTCTCCTGCTTCCGCGGGACGCCATGCTTCGCCGGATCCGGCTTGTTTGCGGATTCTCGCCCGTCATGGAACGTTGCTGCTGGTATAAAACCAGCTTTTCCAGCCTGGCCCGCTATCTAAAAAATCGCATCAAATATGTTCAGAACAGAGAAGCTGATGTAAGCCGCTGGCTGGCCATGCCGGCTCGACCGGGAAAAGTGACCGCCGCCCTATCCAGCGCAGCAACAACTTCGATCAAGCCCGAATAGGCCCGAAATAAGCCCCGTGAATTATGAGGGAATTTATGCAAATCCAAAGCAGCCGATTCAAGTCCCTGAGCCTGGTGCTGGCACTAGCCCTTGCCATAAGTCCGGAAATGCTGGCGCAGCAGGCGTCCAGTCAGGCTCAGTCCACGCAACAGCAGCCCACGCCGCAACAAACTGGTCAGCCTGCTCCCGCGCCACAGACTCCGCCATCAGGAGGCGCCATCAATCCTTCTCAGCCTCCATTGCAGCCTGTGACTACGTACCCGAGCGCTTCTGATACAGACCAGAACCAGCAGTCGCCCACGGCATCCCAGCAGGATCAAAATACCGCGAATGCTCCCGAAGCGCCGCAACCGAAGCAGCAGCCCAGCCAGCCTGTAGGTGCCGCCACTGCAGAGCACGTCCCCACGGCAGGAGGAGCCGCAGCTAAGCCAGCAGGTGCAGCTATTGCTCCAGCCAAACAGCACCAGACCAGATCTCTGCTTATTAAGATTGGTGCGATTGCGGCAGCAGGCGCGGCAGTGGGCACGATATATGCTTTGAGCCGCGGAACTTCTTCCACACCACCGAATGCAGGTGCCGGCATACCGAAATAAGGGGAAAAAGGGCCAGTGACCATGAGAAACCGTACCAGCAGAAAAACTATGCTCATCAGCTTTTCTGGCGTGGATGGCTCGGGCAAATCCACGCAGATTGAAAACCTGCGCTCTGCCCTGCAAACCGCGGGTTTCACAACCAGCCTGTTCGCCTTCTGGGACAACGTGGTAGTCGGGGTCAAATATCGTGAAGGCTTTGTTCATAAGGTCTATAAGAGCGAGCGGGGCATTGGTGCGCCGGGAAAACCGGTGAATCGCCGCGACAAAAATATGCGTGGCTGGCACCTGACTCTGGCCCGGCATTTCCTTTATCTGCTGGACGCTTTGAACCTGCGTCGTGTGGTTGCGCGCGAACGACGCAAATCCGGCGTGGATGTGGTGATTCTCGACCGATATGTCTTTGATGAGCTTTCCAATCTGAACCTTGCCAACCCGCTCAGCCGCCGTTTTGTGAAATTCGTTCAGGCCCTCGTGCCCAGGCCGGATATCGCCTACCTGCTGGATGCCGATCCGGTTGCCGCATACGCGCGAAAGCCCGAGTATCCGGTGGAATTCATGAAGCAGTGCCGCCGGGCCTACTTCGAGCTTGCCGCATTGCTCGGGAACATGACTGTGATTCCTGCCCTCAGTCTGCCGGAAGCAAAAGCAACCGTGTTGAAAGCCGCGGAGCGGCAGTTGGCTGCCTCGGGGCATTCAGTTGATCTGGCGTCGGGTACAGTCTCCGCAGCCTGACTACGACGGCGGATATACAATCTGCATTTGGCAGGAAAACTGTTGACCACGTCATCCAGCGCGAGTTCATTTATCACCACGCGGCGCCGGGTAACAGTGCTGCTGTTTACCTGGACTGCTGGAAGCGTTGACGCCATCACCTATCTTCGAGCTCATGTTTTTACCGCCAACATGACAGGCAATTCGGTTCTGCTGGCCCTGGCTGTGGGCCAGAGAGAGGGCGCTGCTGTCGCCAGGGCTTCGATAGCTTTGGTTGCTTTCATTATTGGAGTAGTTCTGGGCGCCATTGTGGCAGGAGAAGGTGGCGATCGGGTTAAGACGTTTACTGCCGTTCGACGTGAAGTTTTCTTCGAGACTGCCGCCCTTGCTCTCTTTGCCATTGTGTGCGTGCGTCCACCCACAGCCTCTATTCATGCCGCAGGTGTACTGGTGATCTTTACGTCGGGAATAGCCATGGGCATGCAGAGCGCTGCGGTTAAACGCCTGAGTCTGCCGGGAATTGCCACCACTTACATCACGGGCACCATTACCAGCCTGTTTTCCGGTGTGGTGCACACTTGGATAACACGTAAAAGCAGAGTAGCTCGCCAGGCCGCTGAAACTGCCCCAGGACATCCCCCGCAACCCAGCATGAGGCATTCCGTTGGGCTGCAGGCGCAAGTCTATCTCTCTTATACCCTGGCTGCTCTGGCGTGCGGTGTCCTGCACAACTACTGGCCTTCATTCGTTGCCATATTGCCTGTGCTCGCCATCGCCTCCATCGGCATCTATATGCTCTTCGCGAAACCTGCCACCCGCCTTACCTCAATTTCGTCACGGCAGGATATTTCCGCCTGAGTAGCAACCCGAATTGAATTCCACCATTATTCCGCAGCTACCTGATGGCTGGACTGCTCCCAAGCCGACCAGGTAGGTATACTGTTTTTCCTGAAACGGAGGACGCCATGCCCATCACCAACCATCAGTTCCGGCTTGCGGCTCGCCCGGTCGGCATGCCTAAACGTACAGATTGGGATTACACGGAAGAGCCAGTGCGTGATCCCGGGCCGGGAGAGGTCCTGGTGAAAATCCTCTACCTCTCACTTGACCCGGCGATGCGGGGTTGGATGAACGAAGGCAAATCCTACATTGAGCCGGTGAAAATTGGCGACGTGATGCGCGCCTTCGGCGCCGGCCGCGTGATTGCTTCGCAGAACCCTGGTTTTACTGTGGGAGAACACGTTACCGGCGTCTTCGGTATGCAGGAATACGCCATGAGCGATGGCAAAGGGCTGAACAAGGTGGATCCCAAGCTGCTTCCGTTGCCCATCTACCTGAGCGCGCTTGGCATTACGGGGCTCACGGCCTACTTTGGCCTGCTGGATGTAGGCCAGGCAAAAGCCGGCGACACAGTTGTAGTTTCCGGGGCAGCTGGCGCAACCGGCATGATGGTTGGACAAATTGCAAAGATCAAGGGCTGCCGCGCTGTGGGGATCGCCGGCGGACCGCAAAAGTGCGCGTACCTGACCAAAGACCTCGGCTTTGATGCGGCAATCGATTACAAAAGTGAAGATGTAGGGCAGGCCCTGCGGAAGCATTGCCCGAACGGAATCAACGTGTACTTTGACAACGTGGGTGGCGAAATTTTGGATGCAGCTCTTGCCAACCTCGCTCGCTTTGCACGCGTGGTGATTTGTGGCGCCATATCACAATACAACACCACCACGGGAATCAAAGGACCTGCCAATTATTTGTCGTTGCTGATCAACAGTGCGCGGATGGAGGGCTTTATCGTCTTCAACTACGCGTCTCGCTATGGCGAAGCGGCGCGCGAAATGGCTGGTTGGATCGCGGCCGGTAAGCTCAAATCGAAAGAAGATATTGTAGAGGGCATCCAAACCTTTCCTGACACGTTGCTGAAACTTTTCCATGGCGACAACTTTGGCAAGCTGATGTTGAAAGTCGCTGATTGATAGTTCTGAGATAAGCGTCAAGGAGCCTTGCATGCTTCATACCGGTCGCCATTTCTTACAAATCCCCGGCCCAACAAACGTCCCTGATCGCGTGCTTCGCGCCATGGACCGCCCGGTGATTGACCATCGCGGGCCTGAATTCGCTCAGCTTGGAAAGGAAGTTCTGGAAGGACTGCGCGGAATTTTCCAGACCTCGGGACCGGTCGTCATTTTTCCCTCCTCCGGCTCGGGCGCCTGGGAAGCAGCCATTGTGAATACGTTGAGCCCCGGCGACCGCGTGCTCATGTTTGAGACCGGGCACTTCTCATCCTTGTGGAAGCAGGTGGCGGAGAAACATGGAATCCAAGTGGAGTATGTCCCTGGCAATTGGCGACGTGGCGCTGACCCTGCTGAAGCAGAAGCTCATCTCCGCGCCGACAAGCAGCGCGCCTTC
>DATEJX010000246.1:0-8517 GCA_035277785.1 Candidatus Angelobacter sp.
GACGTTACAATCTGTAGCCGGGGATGGGAGTCCCCGGTAGCGATAGACGGCGGCCACCGGCCGGCGAGGAAATTCTATTCATGTGTCTGCAGAATGACTGAAATGTCCACTAAAAAGTGTGGCTGTAGATGCGTTGTGTGGAAGTGATGCTTGAGGTTGAGATTCGGGAATCCCAGACTGTATTTCAGCGGGATAGAGAAGGCGGGTTGAAGCCTGGGGCACCCGGCCGCTGCGCCGGCCAACTCGTACTCTATGACCGGTTCAGCCAGCTTCACCGGGACCGACACCAATACGGCGAACAACAGTTCTACCGTGCGGATCGGGGCTCAGTGATGGACCACTAACCTGTGCGGCCGAGGCGTCGGTGTCAATCAGCGCCTCGGCCGCGGGTGTTTTTCCGATCCGCGTTAATCACTGAAATCTGCGGTAAGGTTTTGGATTTTTTCTCCGCGTCTCAGTCGAATCAATCTACTCGTGACGCAGGGCGATCAGGGGATCGACTTTTGTCGCCCTCCGTGCCGGAATATAGCTTGCCAGCATCGCAACGGCCCCTAACAGGAGAGCCGTTGAACTGAGCGCAATGGGGTCGGTTGGTTGCACCCGATATAAATAGCTTTCCAGCAATCGGGTGAGTCCTAGCGACCCGGCAATTCCCATTCCGATACCCAAACCCGCCAGAACCATACCCTGGCCCAGCAATAGCCGCATGACATCACCTCGTTCTGCCCCCAGCGCCATGCGTATGCCAATTTCGTGCGTGCGCTGCGTGACGTTGTAAGCAATCAGGCCATAAATTCCAATGGCCGCCAGCAAGAGCGCCAGTGCTGCGAATACGCTGAGTAATGTCATATTGAACTGGCGCATGGCGACTGCGGCGGAGCGTACCTCCTCCATCGTGCGGATCTGTCCTATGCCGATAGAAGGGTCAATTGCCTGAAGCTGCTGCTCTATGGTCTGACCAAGCGCCAGCGGATCAGAAGACGTGCGGACGACAATGTATTCAGGAAACCAAAGGGAAACGAGTTTCAGTACTGGATAAGATGTTTGTGCCAGCGGAATGTACACGCTTGCCTCCGCTGGTTTGTCGAGATAAGACTTTACGTCCCCTACCACGCCAACAACCTGCCAATCGAGACGCGCAAACTGGAAGTGCTGGCCAACCGGATTGTGTTCCGGAAATAACAACCTCGCTGCTTCCTGGCTGATGACGGCGACAGGCGACGATTTTTCGTTGTCAGCTGCGGTCAAAGGCCGTCCCAGCACCAGCGGTACGCCCATGGTTCGAAAGTAGTCGGACATAACCATGCGAATCCCGAATGGATGCGGTACTTGCTTGTCCGCGACGGAGAGGCCGAAATTTGCGCCCCTCCGCAGAGGCAGACCAGCCGTTACAGCTGAAGCCGACTGCACGCCGGGTAGCGCTTCTATCCGCTGCTCAGCCTGGTCGTAGTAGTGCGAGACCGCTGCTGTCGAGTCGTACTGCGAACCAGAGAGATAGACCTCAACTGAAAGCACGTGGCTGGGATTAAACCCGGGATCGGTGTTAAGCACGCGCCAGAAAGTTTCTATTAACAACGCGGCTCCGGTCAGCAGCATCAGGCACAAAGCCACTTCGCTGACCACGAGCGCAGCCCGGAAACGCCCATGTTTTCTGCCACTGCTGACCCGGCCCGTAGTTTCACCCAGCTTTTCACAAATTCTTCGGGAAGAGGCGCGGAAGGCAGGAGCCAGACCAAACAAAATTCCGGTGATCACCGCCAGAGCCAAAGTGAATGCAAACGCCCAGCCGTCCAGGTGAATGTCATTCACGCGTGGCAGATCCGAAGGACTCAGCGCTACAAGCGACCGCATTCCGACGCGTGCCAATAGCAGCGCCACGATAGCAGCCATGATCGAAAGCAACACGCTTTCTGTGAGCAATTGTCCCACGAGCCGCTTCCGTGAGGCACCCAATGCTGCGCGCAGCGCAAATTCGCGGCTGCGTGCAGTGGCGCGCCCAAGCAGAAGATTAGCAACATTGGCGCAGGCAATCAAAAGTACGAATCCCACCGCGCCAAACAGCACCAGTAAAATCGTCCGAACATCGCTCGAAAGCATCGTCTGATACGACTGAATGCTAAGCGTGCTTGCGGGGTCCAGCTCATGAGGAAATGCCTTGCGGAATTCAGTGGTAATGCTGCGCATCTGTGACCGGGCTTGAGGCAGCGAAAGCCCGGGACCGAGCCGGCCAAGAACTTCGATATTCTGACCGGAGCCTGCGGTCTGGCTCACCAGTGCCAGTGGCGTCCATAGATCGGTATCGCCGGGGAAAATGGGATCAACACTGGCCTCCAAACCTGGCGGCATTACGCCGATTACAGTGAACGGCTCGCCATCAAGCGTAACGGTTCGCCCTATGGTTTCGCGATCACTGTTCATTTGTGTTTGCCACATTCGGTAGCTGAGGATGGCGACATGAGCGCCGTTGCCGATATTGTCGTCGGCAAGAAAATCGCGCCCCAGCACCGGTTTGATTCCCAATACATGGAAGTAATCGGCGGAAACCGGTTGCCCTTTCACGCGCTCAGTTTTGCTGCCCGCACGGAGGTTGTAGCCCTGGACCGTGTAGCCCGTAAGAAATTGGAATGGAGAACTGTGCTCCTGCAGGAATTGCAGCTCCTGATAGGTGACGTCCTTTTCATCGCTGCCATGAGGCGAAGATTCCGTAAGTTCAACAATCCGGTGCGGCTGCGGATACGGCAATGGCCGGAACACCACGCCATAAACAATGCTGAAAACCGCGGTATTTGCGCCAATACCCAGAGCCAGCGTCATCACCGAGACAGCCGTAAAGCCCGGCGCGTTGCGCAGCATGCGCAGGCCGTACCTCAAATCAAAAAACAGATTTTCGACAAACGGAATCGATTCCTGATCCCGATAAGCGTCCTTGATCGGCTCAGTTGCGCCGAATTTCAGCTGGGCCTGGCGGCATGCGTCTGTGGGCGACATGCCAGCGCGAATATTTTCCTCGGTCTGAAGCGCAATGTGCTCCTCAATCTCTGCGCGGAGGCGATCCTCCTGACGGCGACCGGAAACCAGATTGACTAAACGTGTTAGAAACTGGCGAGCGCGTTTCATTTCAGGTTCTCCGCCTTAGCCGCGAAAAAGCGGGCGATGATCTCGGCTGTCTGTTGCCAATCACGAGTTTCTGATTGGAGCTGTTTCCGTCCGGCACGGGTCAACCGGTAGAAGCGAGCTTTGCGATTTTTCTCTGAGGCGCCCCATTCCGAAGTTATCGCGCCTTCCTGCTCGAGCTTCAGCAACACGGGATAAAGCGTCCCTTGATTTACTGCGAGCAGGTCACCACTGATCTGCTCAATGCGCCGTGCTATGCCGTATCCGTGCAATGATCCCAAAACGTCAAGTGTCTTGAGCACCATGAGTGCCAGCGTACCCTGCCGAACATCTGTTTTTTCCTTCATAGGCATTGGCTCTCTTGTGGGTTTCCAACAGGTCCAGCCAAAAGCGTAGCACACTTCCTTTTGGAAACCAACAGGGGCGTCGTCCGATCAAGGGCATCGACAAACCGCTTCAGGACGGCCTCGCCCGCCGGCATCCCCGGCGAAAGCGGGACAAAAAACCTAAGCCAACCAGAAAAAAGCAAGCTGCCTGATACAACACGCCTGACGCAAAGTAAAACGGGCCGTCCGCACCAACCCGGATGGCCCTTTGCTTTTTCACGGGCGCACTCCCCGTTCCGCCACCTCGAGCTCCGCTTGAGAAATTGGCCCAGATTTACGCCAATCCGCGCAGAATTTCTCTGCTCTCATTCGCGTAAATTCGCGGCTAGCTCTTTTCCGGTTTCATCTGCGGCTATCTGCGTTTATCTGCGGCAAATTCTTTTTTGCTTTTCTCCGTGTCTCCGTGGTGGGTGTTCTCAAGGGGCGCTGGCCCACTCTCTGCTCCGCCACCTCGAGCTCCGTTTAAGAAAAACAATTACTGGCTCAGCCCGGCGTCTCTGCTCTAGTCCGTTTGCGTCTTCAGCAGCTATCAATGCGCTTAATCCAGGCCTAGGAATCAATGGGACGGGATATAGGGGGAAAGCATGCGACGGCACGCGGGTTGCGCTAGAGTCTTTGTCTCTGTACACCAAAAATCAACACCACGGTGAGAGCCTCACCGGTCAGTATCCAGATCCACACGCGATAACAAGACAGCTTCCGGTTACGACGAATGTTTACTGTCAAGTTAACTACACCCAAGTGCGAATGAGCTGAAAATCGGACGACGGAGTCCGGTTATCGGTTCGCTCTCAACCTTGCCGCCCCATTCCCTTGTCAATGGGCCGCGGTGCAGTCTACTGGAGCGCAGCCAATGAGTATCTTGTATCTTCCAAAGAATGCGTCGAAAGCCCGTCTGCGGGAAGCAGAGAATGCACGCAGGAATCGGGCTGAGATCATGAAAGCTTATTCACACGGCAAGGTCTCGCGCCGGGACCTGGTGAAATGGGGCTTCTTTACCACGGCTGGCGCAATCGCGCCGATCAGTGGCTTGAGTCCGTTTGTAGCGTACGCCAGCGGAGGTTCCGGCGGAACCTCCAGCAGCATTCCCACGGGGATGCCGGCAAGTCCTCTTTTTGGCGTTCAGGCATTCACCACGCCCATGCTGCGTTTTGATGTAGTCTCACGCAACCCGGTAAGTTCGTTGAGTCCGGCCCCGACTGCGGAAGCCAATCAAACCCAGCAGCCGCTGAATCCCGCACTGGTTGGCGGCCAGGCTGGATTAACCGGCCCCATTGAAGGGCGTCCGCCGGGATCCATCTGGGCTCATCAGCGCTTCGACCAGTTTCCGCCGCAGGTTGCAGTTGAGATGACCCAGTCAGGCGCAACTGCCAACACGGTTTACAACCCGGGAGTCGCTTCCAGTCTTAATTCCGGCATTGATCCCACCGCAAATATACCGCTGAAATTCCATCCTGGGCTGCCCACGCAAGATGCAAACTCCGTGTGGACATTTAACGGAACCATTCCTCCCAAGCTCGTCCAGGGCCGTTACGGCGAGCCCATCCTGTTCCGTCACCACAACGGCCTGCCGTTCGATGTAACCCAGAACAATGGTTTCGGCCGACACACGATTACCACTCACGAGCACAACGGCCACCACGGAGCGGAGAATGACGGGTTTACCGGGGCATACTTCTTCCCCGGCCAGTTCTACGACTATCACTGGCCCATCGTTCTGGCTGGCATATTCAGCGTGAATACTGATGCCACGGATCCCATCGCAAGCAGTCCGGCGGATAACGGGGGCTTGAACAAAGTTCCGGGCGACTGGCATGAAACCATGTCGACACACTGGTTCCACGATCACATGTTCAGCTTCACGTCGCAGAACGTCTACAAAGGCAACGCTGCCATGTTCAACATTTACAGCGGCCTCGATCGCGGAGACGAAACTGTCAATGATGGCGTGAATCTGCGCTTGCCCAGCGGCTCTTCCAACGGCAAAGGCTGGGGCAATCTGGATTATGACGTCAACCTCATGCTTGCCGACAAAGCCTGGGACATAAACGGTCAGCTGTTCATGGACATCTTTGACTTTGACGGTTTTCTCGGCGACGCCATGACTGTCAACTTCACATACAAACCTTACTTTGAAGTGGAACGGCGCAAGTATCGTTTCCGCATCCTGAACGGCAGCGTCTCCCGGTTCTTCAAGATTTGCCTGAGTGATGGTTCAACCTTCACCCAGATCGCGAATGACGGCAACCTGCTGCCCCATCCTGTGCAGCTCACCCAGCTTGACGAGCAGGGTATTGCCGAGCGCTATGACATCGTGATCGATTTCTCGCGCTACGGCATCGGCGGCAAGGTATGGCTTGTGAACCTTTGCGAGCATCAGGACGGCAAGAAACCGTCGAAAGATCTCACGCTCACTGACGCCCTGGGTGGAAAGTCTGCTGATCCCTGCGTCGGCAAATTCCTGGAGTTCCGGATCGTTCGCAACCCGGCAGTGCCTGACCAGAGCCAGGTGCCGGCCACGCTGATTCCGAACCCTGACTTGTCAAGCATTCCGGTTGCGCGTGAGCGGACGTTCGTGTTCGGCAGCGGAGCATCACAGAATCAAAGCGATCCAATTACCTCCTATATCACCGGCGCGGGTGGACAGACCGGACCATGGGGCATTGCGACCGACAACGGGAGAATGCTCGATGCGGATTTCGGCCGGCTCTCTGCCGCGCCTAAATTCGGCACACGCGAAGTGTGGCACCTGGTGAACGGCGGTAGTGGATGGGATCACCCGATTCACATCCACTTTGAAGAAGGGCAGATCCTCGACCGGAACGGCAGCGCAAGCAATGTTCCGGCATGGGAACTGGGACGCAAAGACGTGTATCGGCTGCGTCCCGCCGGCAGCGTAACTCTCACCATGCAGTTCCGCGATTGGGGCGGCATGTTCATGGAACACTGCCACAACACCGTGCATGAGGATAACGCCATGTTGCTGAGATGGGAAATCGATGACAGTGGGCAGCCTTTCTTGCGTCCTCTGCCCACGCCCATCCCGAGCCCCACCGGCGTGACCTTCGAAACCCCCGATGAGGTGCTGTCGACAGCGTATTGATACGCTCGGCGCCGAATGAAAGCGAGCCGCCCTGACTCAAACCAGGGCAGGGCGGCTCGCAATTTTTGGAATCACGCCCATCAACAATGCCTTTGCAGAACGCAAAGTGCATTTAAAACTTTCAACGATCTTTGATCACAGGGCTTCCGTAAGAAAGCTGCGCCAAAAAACAAGAACAGCACCGCTTCATGATCGCTGGGATGGCGATTATTCCTGTGAAGTAACCAACGGAGCACGAGGATGAGAACGTCTTCAGCCAGATATTTTCGAGCGCTGCGAATCGCAGCGTTGTCCATGACTACGATTGTCGCACTGGGTTATTACGGGCATGTGCGGGCCCAGAACACTGCAACTCCTCCAAAGGTAGTTCCCATCCGGCCGCTCGCGGCTTTAAGTTCCGTTCCCATCCCCGATGTTCCGGGATTGAGCGACTATGTCGTGAACAAAAGCGCCGCCATTGAATTGGGCAAATCGCTTTTCTGGGACATGCAGGCCGGCAGCGACGGCATTGTTGCATGCGCTTCATGCCATTTCAATGCCGGCGCTGACAGTCGCGCAATGAATGAGGTGGACCCCGGCATCAGGGCAGGCGACACCACTTTCCAGTTGGGTGTGCATCTGAACGGCTCGATTTATCCTAATTACAAATTGAATCCCGGAACCGCGAGCGCAGGATTCGGCGGATACCATGACGGTGATTTCCCTCTGCACAAGCAAGGCAACGTCGACACCCGCAACAATCCCATTTCTGATGTGAATGACATCATTGGATCACAAGGGCAATTCTCCCAGGCGTTTGACAGCGTCCGCTTGTTCAACGGAACTGAAAACACCACGGTGACTTCTGACACGATCTTCTCCTATCCGGATCCCACAGACTCCACCAAAAAGATCGATACCCGGCAAGTGGAGCCGCGCAACACGCCCAGTGTAATCAATACCATCTTCAACTATCGCAGCTTCTGGGATGGCCGCGCCCAGAACACCTGTAACGGCGCCAACCCGTTTGGAGAACGCGATACAACTTCGCATTTCTTCTGGGCCAGTGATGTAGCTACGCCTCTCACCGCCACACTGGTTCGGCTCCAGAACTCTTCGCTATGTTCGCAGGCACTGGGACCGCCTGGGGCGTCGATGGAAATGTCGGCTGCAAATCGCAACTTCCGCGAAATAGGTCGGAAGCTACTGACTGTGGATCCGTTGGCGGGTAATGTCCCCCTTCCGCTCGCGAACCAAAAGGTGAAGGACACTGACAGCAAACTCGGCAAAGATAGCGGCAATACGGGTCTGGGACTTGATACCGGCTACGAGACACTGATCAAAACCGCGTTCCAGCCAAAATGGTGGCAATCACGACTGCAGGTTTGCGTTTCTGACAGCGGCACGGAAACCATCATTGATCCTGACCTAAACCAGAACTGTCCATCTGATGTGACGAAGAAGCCGTATTCGCAAATGGAATACAACTTCTCCCTCTTCTGGGGCATTGCCATCCAGCTCTATGAGAGCACGCTGGTTGCAGACCAGACGCCACTGGATCAGTACCTCAGCCAGCAGCAGACATACGTGCTGCAGGGCGACAGCCTGAAAAATTTCTATACCATTCAGCTGCTGGCCGGCGTTGATCCCATGACCATTTCAGTTGTGGAACTCAACCCGACTCTGGATGCCAGCGACCAGGAAGTCTTCGGATTTGACGATGGCGCCGGACAGGTGAGCGGCGTAGGAATCACGAGCGGAACTGTCAACTATTCAACGGGAACGCTATCAATCCAGTTCGACGCACCTCCTCCCGCTGCTTATCCCATCAACATCAGTTACTCGGTCGGCTCCATTCCGCTCACCCAGGGACAACTGCACGGGCTCCTGCTCTTCCAGACCAAGGGCCGCTGCATTACCTGCCACGGTGGACCG
>DATEJX010000247.1:0-3866 GCA_035277785.1 Candidatus Angelobacter sp.
CGATCACGGGCGATCACGCGCGATCACGGCGATTCCCCATCAGCTCCTCATCCCAGAGCCAGGTCTGCCGTAAGTGGGCGTAAAAACCGCCTTTTGTTCCGTAGTGCCCATTGCCTCCTTAGCGGTAAATGCTGCGCGTCCTTCCTTAATCCCTTTACAAATGTTCACATAAACTCCTCAATGCAATGGAAAAGGTGCAGTCGCGTTCCCGGAATGGAACCCTCCGTACTTCGGCGCATCTCGGCCGAAATTAAACTTTCTAATCTCCTTGTTCTCCGGCCTGAATTCCCGGTATAGTATTTTCCGGCTTATATGTCGTCTCACGACATTGTCGCCTGATGATATTGTTTGGTTGCGCATAAACATCCTGGCTCCTGGCTTGAGACGGCACTTCCGGGCTTCTTCTCCGCAAAGCAAGCCGCACGCGGAGTTCCGGGAGGGCCCCTCCCGTGCCAAACGACTTTTGGAGGTGCTCCCCGGAGTTGTTCAGAAAAAACAAGGAGCGCAGCTATGAAAGACTGCTTTTTTCTGCCCCGCAACGCCTCCATGGCGCGCCTGCGGGAAGCGGAACATGCAAGACGCAATCGTGCCGAAATCGTAACAGCTTTCTCCCACGGCAAGGTTTCCCGCCGTGATCTCATCAAATGGGGCCTCATCACCAGTGCCGGGACTCTGGCCCCCATCTCCGGACTGAGCGTCTTTGCGCCCAGTGCTTATGCTGACAGCAGTATTCCCACTGGTGCGCCACCCAGTCCTCTTTTCGGAGCGCAGCCCTTCACTCAGCCGATGCCTCGCTTTGATGTGCTGCCGCGAGACCCGGTTTCATCTCTCAATCCAGCGCCGCAAGCCGAAGCTAACCAGACGCAGCAACCGGTCCCGGAAAGTTTGGGCGGCGGCATGGGGCCCATTGAAGGCCGGCCACCTGGTCCCATCTGGGCGCACCAGCAGTTCAACCTGCTTCCTCCACAGGTCGCAATCTCCGCCACCATGGAAGGAGCCAAGGCCAACACCGTCTATAACCCGGGCGTCGCTTCGACCTTCAACTCCGAAATTGATCCCACAACACCGTTCCCGCCGCGTTTCCATCCTGACCTGCCTGACCAGGGACCGCTGGCGTTCTGGACCTATCAGGGAACGTTTCCTCCCAAGCTGATGCAGGTGCGTTACGGAGGCGACGCAGTGCTCTTCCGCCTGACGAACAAGCTGCCTGCGGACTTCAGCCAGAACGGCGGCTTCGGGCGCATTACCATCACCACTCACGAACACAACGGCCATCACGGCGCGGAGA
Organism: Candidatus Angelobacter sp.; assembly: GCA_035277785.1. Taxonomy (GTDB): domain Bacteria; phylum Acidobacteriota; class Terriglobia; order Terriglobales; family Acidobacteriaceae; genus Angelobacter. Next base: position 1,289 of record DATEJX010000247.1, read on the forward strand.
ATGACGGCTTTACCGGAGCCTATTTCTTCCCCGGAGAGTTCTACGACTATCACTACCCCGTGGTACTCGCTGGCCGCAATGCAATCAATACGGACGCCACCGATCCCCGCGCCGGTGGGCCCAGCGATGCCGGCGGAATCAACAAGATCGCCGGCGACTGGCATGAAACCATGTCGACGCACTGGTTCCACGATCACATGTTCAGCTTCACCTCGCAGAACGTGTACAAGGGCATGGCTGGAATGTTCAACATTTACAGCAGCCTTGATCGCGGAAACGAAGAACTGAATGACGGCGTGAACCTGCGCCTGCCTTCCGGCACCGCCAAGTCCTGGGGCAACCTGGAGTATGACATCAACCTCATGCTCGCCGATAAAGCATGGGACCAGGATGGGCAGCTCTTCTTTGACATATTCGACTTTGACGGCTTCCTGGGCGACCAGATGACCGTGAACCTCGTCTATAAGCCATTCTTTGAAGTGGAACGCCGCAAGTACCGCTTCCGCATCCTCAACGGCGCCGTCTCGCGCTTCTTCAAGGTGGCCATCTCGGATGCAGGCAATACCGAGCAGCCGATGATCTTCATCGCCAATGACGGTAACTTGATGCCCAGCCCTGTGGTGCTCACTGAACTGGACGAACAGGGAATCGCCGAGCGCTATGACATTGTGTTCGACTTTTCCAGATACAACATCGGCGACAAGCTCTGGATGGTCAACCTGTGCGAGCACGAGGACGGCAAAAAGCCTGCTGCCGACCTCACTCTTGCGCAGGCGCTCTCAGGCACGTCTTCCGATCCTTGCGTCGGCAAGTTCCTGGAGTTCCGCATCGTGCGCAACCCCGCATCACCGGATGTAAGCCAGGTGCCGGCTGTCATGATCCCCAATCCTGACTTGTCACAGATTCCGGTTAGCCGCCAACGCACCTTTCAGTTCGGCAGCGGCGGCAACCAGGACCAGAACGATCCTGTCACCACCTTCTTCGGCCCCTGGGGCATCAAGACGGATAACCAGGGACTCACAGCCAACGCCGACTACGGACGCATCTCCGCAGCGCCGGGTTTCGGCACGCGCGAGATCTGGACTCTGCAGAACGGTGGCGGCGGATGGGACCATCCCATTCACATCCACTTTGAAGAAGGCCAGGTCCTTGCCCGCAACGGGAGCGCCAGTAACGTTCCGGCGTGGGAGAAAGGCCGCAAGGACGTGTATCGCTTGCGTCCAGGCGGCAGCGTAACCCTGACCATGCAGTTCCGCGATTTTGGCGGAATGTTCATGGAGCATTGCCACAACACGGTCCACGAAGACAACGCCATGTTGTTGCGCTGGGAGATCGATGACAGCGGCACCCCGTTCCTGCGGCCGCTGCCGACGCCGATTCCCAAACCACAAGGCGTCACGTTCGAGGCGCCGGATGACATCCTTCCCACTGCGTTCTAATCCGTGAGGAAGGAAGCTTGATGGACCGGGGCGGCGGGCTGCCTGCACATTTCGCATCCTCGCTTGCGCGTGTGCTTGATTCGGACCCAGTTCGCCGTGCCTGGTCCGGTTTACCTGAAGGAGTTTGATTCATGTTGCGCAAAGTTTTAATGAGTGCCGCAATTGCGGCCGTAATGATTGTGGCTGCTTCAATCTTGATTTTGAACGGCCAGGTTGCTGAAGCCAGCGGGCCCCACTGGGGAGCAGATTATTTCCCCAACGTTCCTCTTATCACCCAGGACGGCAAGACCGTGCATTTTTATGACGACCTGTTGAAAGGAAAAACTGTAGCCATTGAGTTGATTTACACCCACTGCGTTGATTCGTGCCCGCTGGAAACAGCGCGGCTGGTCCAGGCCCAGAAGATTCTCGGAGACCGGGTGGGTAAGGACATATTTTTTTATTCCATCACCATCGATCCCAAGCGTGACACTCCCGCCGTGCTGAAGGCATATGCGGAAAAATATCACGTCGGCCCGGGATGGCTTTTCCTGACCGGCAAGCAGGCCGATATTGATCTCATCAGCAAGAAACTCGGGCTCTATTCTGATCCTGACTCCGGCAATCGTGACGGCCATGCCACGCAGTTAATGGTAGGCAACGTTCCTACCGGCCAGTGGATGCAGAACTCTGCCACAGAAAATCCCCAGTTCCTGGCAAACACTCTTCGCACTTACATGGACGGATGGAAGAATCACAGCACGCTGGGAGCGCCCACTTATGCCGCGGCTCCCGCGCTGAAAATGAAATCTCCTGGCCAATACTTGTTCGCCACCCGTTGCGCCGCGTGCCATACCATTGGGCACGGCGTGCGCATTGGCCCGGACCTGCTGGGCGTAACCAACGTGCGCGACCATGACTGGCTTGCCAGGTTCATTCAAAAACCCGATGAGGTGCTGGCGGCAAAAGATCCAATCGCCATGTATCTCTTCAAGAAATACAAAGGCGTTCAGATGCCGAATACGCGCCTCGGACCTGAGGACGTACAGAAACTTATTGCTTACCTGGAACTGGAGACCAGGAACTTGCAGAAACCAACTAAAGCCGCGGCAGCTTCAGCTCAGGTGCAGGGCACTCAAAAACCGGCTTCAAACAATTAG
>DATEJX010000248.1:0-2418 GCA_035277785.1 Candidatus Angelobacter sp.
CGCGCCGGCAGCGTGCAGGCGCTTGACGACTGCAGCATCGTCCTTGGGCACGCGATTGCGAAACGGCTCAGCGCCGTAGGTCGTTGGAATGCCCGCCGTATCCAGCAAATCTTTGCCGCCCCAGGGAATGCCGTGCAACGGACCGCGATACTTCCCTGCTGCAATCTCACGATCAGCTTGCTTTGCCTGCTCCAGGGCCAGGTCGCTGGTGAGGGTGATCACGCAACGGAGTTTGGGATCAAAGCGCTTGAGGCGGTCAAGGTAGATCTGAGTCAGGCGCGTGGACGTGATCTGTCGCCTCTGTATCCAGGACGACAAATGCGTAACCGGGGCAAAGGCAATCTCCTCTTCGTTTTTCGGCAGCGGGCCCGGTTCAGCTTTGCTGCGGATGAACTGATCGCGCTGAGGACCTGCCTTCTCGCCTGGCAGCACAGGGTTCCAGAGCGAATACGGAAGATCGGCGGGCTCAATCTCCACTTTGTTGGGCCCTGTGCGTCGCTCGTATAGTGGCGCCATCGCCATCCGCCAGTTTCCGGCCGCTTCGGCTCGCTCAGGGTCAGTCATATCCACTCGAACCAGTCTTTCAGCTTCGGCAAAAGTCCCTGACGAAACCTCAGGGCCGACCGGAGGCGCTGTTCCAAATGCTGGCGGTGTGCCTGCAGGTGGTTCTCCGGGCTTGGCTGGCGGCGTTGGCTGCTGTTGTTGTGCTATGACCTCAGGTGCTACGGCGGCTCCCAGAACGCTGGCCGTCATTTGGGCCAGAAACTCCCTGCGCGATCTTTGCATTGTTTCCTCTTTTTCTCCGACCGGAGATTATAGCGGGCTGAATACCGGAACGTGTGAAATGAGAATCCAACTTGTTGGTGTGAGTCTTTGCTTAAAGAAGAGAAGCCCCGCCGCAAAAATGCGTTGGCGGGGCCTGGTTTCTGATCGACTTATAGAAGCAGGCTCAAGCAGTCAAACCAGAAAAACTATGGACATACTTTGCCGACGCCGATGCTCGAAAGCGCCTGGCACAAATCAATCCGGCCGTGGCCCATCTGTGGCACCTGGAAGGCCCGTGATACCGCATTCGACACATCGCCGGGATGATAGCCCGGACGCGCCTGAAGGATCAGAGCTGCTTCCCCCGCCACCATGGGAGCGCTGAACGATGTTCCCCAGCCTGCGGCGTAATTGGCGCCCGGATAAGTGGTAATCACGCCCTCTCCTGGCGCCGCTACAAACACTGCGTTGGTGCCGAAGTTTGTAAAGCTGCTCTTGCCATCGGTATTGCTGGTTGCGCCCACACCGATCACACTGTTGTATCCAGCCGGATAAACCAGGATCTGCCCCGCGTCGTTTCCGGACGCAGCCACCAATGTTATGTTCTTGCTCAGCGCATACTGGATGGCGTCCTGCAAGGCCGGCGAACTTTGTTCGAGCTCAAAACTCATGCTGATAACGTTGGCGCCATTATCAGCAGCGTAGTAGATAGCCTGGACAATGTTGAACAACTCAGAGGTGCCGTCGCCCGAGAATGCTTTCAGCGGCATGATCTTTGCGCCGGGGGCAATCAGGTGCACCAGGCCCGCCGTCATTGTGCCATGTCCGAAGGAGGACGGCGGTCCGTCAAGAATAGTAGTGGTTGACTGGCTGAGGATGGCGGCTGTGAACGAATTCATCTGGTAGACATTCCCGCCGTCCAGAATCGTAGTGGTGGATTGCGTCAAAGCCGCCGCCACCGCAGGATCCAAATCCACCAGCTCAGAAGCACCTGGTGTGTTGTGTACAAAATCGAAGCCCGGAACAAGCACTCCTGATAACGCTGGATGGTTCGGATCAACTCCCGTATCAATCACAGCCACCGTGATTCCTGAACCGTTCCAGTTGCTGGTGCTCTGGACATCCGCGAGCCGAGCGATTGAAGTCGCGGTCTGAGTCACATAGTAGTTGGCCACCGCAGATCCAAAATAGGTTACGATCGCGCGCCCTGGGAGCTGGTCAAGAATCGTCGTAGTCGACTGCACCAGGGTCGCTTCGGTCGTTCCGGAAAGCTCAGCTACTCCAAGGGACCGGTTGGATTCGAAACTCTGCACCGATGAGTCAGAGGAAATGGTGGGATCGACTGAAGACGATGAAACCAGGAATATGCCATGCGATGATGAGCCGCTTGTGCTTTGACTGAGATTCGTAAGTCCGTGACGAGAACAGACATCGTTGACGCTGGAAGGCTTCGTTACCAAAACATATTTGTCCTGGCCCAGAAGAAACACACTGCTAAGCAAAATAACTGCGCAGAAAACCGATTTTAAAACTTTGAACTGAGGCATCTGTCATCGCCCTTGCAACCGTTCCGTCGCGGCTGGAAAGGGTCTCCCCGTGGAATATCGAACTCGCTTTTACCGTTCAAAGCGCACGTTGAGTATAGGCAGAAAC
>DATEJX010000249.1:0-3738 GCA_035277785.1 Candidatus Angelobacter sp.
GCGGGATTCGAGTAGCTGAAATTCGTCCACGACAAAATCCTTGCGCAGGCAGGGAAGATCAGTAGCGGCTGAGGCCTCGATCAGGTTTGCGAGCGAGCCCTGAAAATATTGTTCATCGGTCAGAACCGAAAGGGCAGAGGCTCCGCTACGGGCAAGCTGGTTGGCCAGCAATCCGACTGGAAAAGTCCCCCGCAGCACACCCTTGGATGGCGACGCTTTTTTCAACTCGGCAATCACGGCCGGGCCAAGCTGGGCCATGGCCTGCAATCTGCGCCGAAATCCCCGCGGCTCGTGCTCCGCAGCGCTCTTCTCCAGCAGGCGAATGTTTGCCCCAGCTCGCGCGCGGGCGGCACGTTCGCGTGCAGCAGATAGGATTTCATCAAGCTTGGTCATGGCAAGCAGCAGTCTCAAGTATATGTGATTTAGCGTGAGAAAGCAGAATAAAAGCCGTAAATGGCAGCGGGCTGAGAGGATTCCGCGCTCATTTACGGCTGTAGATCGGGGAAAATGACTGCTACAACTCTCCTCGAGCATGGTCCCGGGACTCAACTACAATGCCGCCGTTTACCGTGGTCGCGTGGATCAGCGGATCGCCGGTGCCAAAACGAAGCAGCCTGCGCCCGTCATTGTCCCAGGTCCTCTGAGCGTTGTCGCAAGCATCGTCCTTGCAGATGAAGGACACGTATTGCGATCCGGCAATTTCCACTCCCGTGTTCAGGTTCCTGGGCACTGCAACCACCAGACCGCCGTTGTGCGTGTGCGCTTCCAGGCCCTTGCCCTCCCAGCGTTCCGGAAGGCTGATACTAAGTCCGCCATTTTGCACGCTTGCGTTGACGTCGCCACTGCAATCCTTGATGCTGATGCCGCCGTTCTGTGCTTCCGCGCTTAGCGTACCTGTACTCTTCTTGAGAGCGATGCCGCCGTTGTGGGTATGCGCCTTCACGGTCCCATCGAAGTTCCTCACTGAAATCCCACCATTGTTTGCTGTGAGGTCGAGTGTAGCGCCTTTGGGAGCTTTGACCATCAGCAGAGTAGCCAGCGAGTGGTCATCGTCCGCTTGCGGCCCGAGCACAGTGATTTCATTGCCGTTGATTTGGAGTTTCGTATCACTGAGCGCTTTGTGCGCGGTGGCCTCATCGTCGGCGGCTGCCTGCTTGCACAGCTTGACGCTGATCTCTGGCTTGTCCCAGTTGGTCACCTGGATTCCGCCATTATGCTCTGCTTTGATTGTTAATGGCTGGTTAGGGATTGTGCGGACCTCCTCATCCCGCACGGTGGCGCTGTAATCATCGTTATACAGGCGTAGATGCTGGGCGCAATCATCGCTTTGCGAGTCATCATTCATGTTCACCGTGGTGCTGCGTGAATGGTTCTGTGCTGTACTGAGCAACGCAAGGGAAAGAGGGAACATCGGCAGTAGCGCCATCCATTTTTTCATGGCCACCTCTCAGCCCGATTAGACTGGGAACGTGCTGAACGGTTAGCAGAAGATTACGCTACCACGCCCCGAGGTTTGATATTGCTGCGGATGAACTGGACGATCTCGTCCATGGGTGTGCCGGGATTGAAGATGCCGGCTACGCCCGATTTCTTCATGAATTCAAAGTCCTGCTCCGGAATGATACCGCCGATCACCAGCAACACATCCTCCATTTTGTGCTGGCGCAACAACTCAGACACGCGAGGGACAATGGCGTTGTGAGCGCCGGAAAGAATGGAGAGGCCAATTACGTCTACGTCTTCCTGGAGGGCCGAATTGACGATCATCTCCGGCGTCTGGCGAAGACCGGTATAGATCACTTCCATTCCGGCATCGCGCAGTGCCCGCGCAATCACCTTTGCGCCACGGTCATGTCCGTCCAGGCCTGGCTTGGCTACAAGCACGCGAATTTTGCGGTCATCAGGCATTCAGCAAGATTCTATCAAACCGCTCACCACGGAGACACGGAGGCACGGATAAGGCAAGAGCTAGTCCAGCCGAAACGAGGATTTCTTCAGACCGGAAGTAACATCAGCTGTGCAACATGTTCCCGAATCAATTTGGAACCAGCACATTCGTGACCTTTGTCGAGATTCGCCGCTTTGTGGCGCTGTTGGAAGCTCTGTTACCTCCGTGTCTCCGTGCCTCCGTGGTGGATTTTGCGGCGGAGGGCTTGGAGAATTCCAGGCTCCGCCACAGATACCACGCGGCATAACTGCAGTAGGGATGCCAGCTGCTGGCGATCTTTTCCATCTGTTCAGGGGTAGGAGGTTTTCTCTTCCCGTACAGCCGCTGGATCGCCGTCCGCACGCCCAGATCGCCCACGGGCAGAACATTCGGACGGCGCAGGGCGAAGATCAGAAACATGTGCGCGGTCCAGACGCCTACGCCTTTGATATCCGTGAGCGCAACGATTACCTCTTCATCGCTCATGGAAGGGAGCTTGTCAAAATCCACTTTGCCGCTCAGCGCGTGCTCCGCGAGGTCACGGATGTAGCCGATTTTCTGCTTGGACAATCCGCATCGCCGCATATCGCCGACACTCATATTCTGTATAGCTTCCGGGGTTACTTTGCCTCCGGCCGCTTCTTCAAACCGGCCGTAAATGGTGCGAGCAGCCTTGGTGCTCAACTGCTGGAAGACAATGGAGCGGGCGAGAGCTTCAAATGTTGGATCGCGGTAAGTCACGTTGCATGCGCCCACGCGGGCGATTACGGATGCAAGTACTGCATCACATCTCTTAAGATGGTTAACGGCTTTTCTCATGGCGGCTGATCCCAATCTAACCAGATCTGGATGTATTCACAAAGATCCGGGATTCAATTTCCCGTGCGCTTTCATGCGGCATTGGCGCGAGAGCGTGCGCTATTTTGGATTCTGGCGCGCGCTGCGGGAGCTGGCGGCTGCAGGCTGGCGGATATCATTGGAGCTGCTGCCTTCGCGCCGCAAGGCACGCTTTGGCGATCTGGATTACGACTGGGAACACCAAGTCGACACCACGCGGTCGAACGTAAGCTTTCGGGCACAATTACTGGCTGAGCTGGCGGGACGCCCTTACTTTGCCAGCGATCCCTGGCTGTTTGAGCAGATCATGCAAGCCTTGCCGATCCGCTTTCAGGCTTTCACCTTCATTGATCTCGGCTCCGGCAAGGGCCGTGCCCTGCTCATGGCTTCTCGGTATAAATTCAAGAGAATCATCGGCGTGGAGTTCATGCCGGAATGGCACCGTGCGGCGCAGGAGAATATTGCCAAGTTTACCGCCGTAAACCCATCAGCCCCGGCAATGGAGAGCGTCTGCATGGACGCGCGAGACTATGATTTTCCTGCCGAGCCGCTGGTTGTTTATCTTTTCAATCCATTTCCGGAGCCTGTGTTCGTGGCGGTGCTGGAGCGGTTACGGCTATCAGCTCTGACGACTGTCCGGCCGCTACTCCTGGCTTACCGTTACACCGAATTCGAGTCTCAGCTCGAGAAATGGGACTGGCTCAAGAAAATCGCAGGAACAGAACAGTGGGCAGTGTATGGCAATCGCCGTGATCGCGCGTGATCGCCGTCATCGCGCGTGATCGGCTGCAGACGACGGCGATGCACGATAGGCAGCATAATAGAACATGAATAAAAAGCAGCGAGCCCGACCACGCGGCGAGCTGCGCTGCTTCAGGAGCCTGACTCGCGCCGCTCACACACCAGCATCTCAAGCGGTTTGTCGCGCAGCGACCGGAACGCTAGGTAATGCTGACTTCCTCGTACGTCCCGTA
>DATEJX010000250.1:0-2842 GCA_035277785.1 Candidatus Angelobacter sp.
CCCGGGAGCATCCTTCTTCCGTCCGAAGGCGCAAAGGCGGCAGGCAGCTACGCAAACATTCGTCGGATTGATGTGACGGTTGACGTTGAAATACGTCAGGTTGCCATGCATCCGCTCGCGCACATGGTTGGCGAGCCAGCCGAGGGCCAGGATGTCCGGTGAGCGATAAAGCGTAACAGCATCATCAAAGCTCAGGCGCTCGCGGCCCAGCACCTTATCAGCGATAGGTTGAAGACGAGCGTCGTCCGTCTGGAAAGCGTGCCGGTTTGCGGCTGGAATGCTGGTAGCCATGAAAGATCATTTTATCGAAACCTGATGACAAAGCCCAAGGATTGTTGGACGAGCCCTGCCGGTGCAGAACTCGCCCGTACCATGGATGATCTCAGCCGGCGGGAGCCGCAGGCGTCACGTTCAGGCCAGCGCCGCAGAAGGCGCATGTTTTCCATCCGGGCTCCACGGGACGGCGGCAGTTGGGACACGCCGTCCGAAGTTGAGCAGCGCAATTGGGACAAAACGCGAAACTGGAACGCACAAGCACGTGGCATTTGGGGCAAGATTCAAGCACCGGTTCCCGCATGAAGAAGTACAAAATGATGCCGATGCCGTTGGGGACAAAGATGGCGATCACCGTCCACAGAGCGCGCCGCATGCCGCGGCGTCTGGCGTCCCCGTTCACGTATCCCACCAGCAGCACGTAAGCAAACAGGATCATGGCCATGGTGCCGGAAAACAGCACACCCGCCCATAGAGGCCAGCCGCTCAGCTTGGGATCACGCGGTATGGCGACTCCGAATAAAAGAAAGAACATGCAGGCGAATACCAGGAAGGCAATGAGCCATGCCGGGCCGGGTATAACTTTCATTTCATCGCGAAAACGGTTCATGACATTCTCCTGGCGGCCTGAACACGCGGGCCAATCAGCCCGGCAAAGACCGCGCTGGCCACAGAGGCAAGCAGCGTATAGCCGATAAATGCAACGGCAAATTGTGCAAACGAGAGGTTGAACAAGTACGCCAAATCCTCAGCGAAGTAACGCCCAGCAAGCAGCGTGAGCAAAGTGATGATCCAGCCAAAGCAAACCAGCAATGTGATCAGAATGTGGTACTGGCGGCGCTTAGCGCGCGCAGCCATTTCAGCCGCTACGCGCAGCCTGGTTCTCGCCGCCAATCCCAGAGATGGCTGCGGAGCCGGTAAGCCTCCCAGTGCAGCGGCGATCCTCTGCATGGAAGCGAGTTCTGCTGCGCAATCAGCGCAATCACGAATATGGGCTTCCACTCTTGCCTGCTCAGCTCCATCAAGAGCGCGAGCGGCCGCAAGGGTCAGTAGAGCGCGAATTTCATTGTGTGGATTCATCCGGTGGTTCCCTGTTCAAGCCGATTTCCTAAAATGTTGCGCATTCCCTCAAGCGCTCTTCGCAATCGAGACTTTACAGTTGAGAGCGGAATCTGAAGGATGGCGGCGATCTCTTCCAGCTTCATGTCCTCTTCAAAACGGAGGTTCAGCACCTCACGAAAAATCAGTGGCATTTTCTCCATCGCAGCGGCGACCAGGGCAGCCCGCTCGGCCCCCAGCATTTCATCCATTACGCCTGGAGACTCCGAGGCAAGAAGCTCCAGCCACGATTCGCCCGAAGGCAGAGGCTCATCAAGGCTCTCCGTCCGGTAGCGCCGTAGATGGTCAAAAGCCAGGTTGCGGGCCACAGTAAACAGCCAATTCTCAAAACTGCGCCTGGGGTCGTAATTGCCGATCTTTTCAGCCACGCGAATCCACGTCTGCTGAAACAAATCTTCCGCCGTCGCGGGCTCACGCAATAAGCGCAGCAGATACCTGTACAAGCGACTCTGGTATTGCTCAATGAGCCCTCCCAAGGCGTCCAAATCGCCTTTACGGAGCCGCGTCAGCTCGTCTTCCATGCTCACCGAGGCTCCCCAGGCTGTCGGCATAGTCTGAAGCATCATTTTGCCTGTTCCGGATACGTTCCACGGCTGGGAAAAGACCCCGCAAAAATCAAATACTTTCGACTAAACGCCAACGAAACGGCCAAGAAATATATGAAATGACATATGGAGTGATATTGTTTTTTGAACGGAGCAACCATTTAGCTTGGTCTCCAAAGATCATCGCAACCGTAACTCTATTTTTTTCAGAGAGATAGATTGTGATCCACTCCTGAAATGTGCGGCAATTCAATTGCGAGCACGTTTGTCAGTTTAGGGGCTGAACCATGAATCGGAAGGTTGCCACGTAGGGGAGGACAACCCGGAATTCCGCCGTATAAGTTCCCTTCCATAATTTGCAATTGTAACTTCGAGCAAGTCGCAAGTCAGTAAGACTGGGACCCGCAAGAGCACGACTCCTGTAATACCGCGATGCAAGGGTGTATGCGAGCACGCCACATCCCGGTGGAGGAGGCCTGCGCGTGTTTCAGAGGCAAGCTACCACCAACCAAGGAGGAAGAACGAATGAATCGTAAGCGATGTCAAGTGATCGCACTCATATGCGGCCTTATGCTGTTGAGTTGCGTAGGCCTTTGGGGACAGGCGACAGCCACCGCTACCCTGCAAGGCACGGTCATGGATAAGAGCCAGGCCGTTATCAAATCCGCCGAAGTCACGGCTGTAAGCAAAGCCACCGGCGCCACGCGCACTACCACCACCAATGATGCCGGTGAGTTTAGGTTTGATCTCCAACCGGGTATCTACACCATTAAGACTAAGGCAAATGGATTTTCGGCAGCCGAGGCAAAGGACGTTGAAATCCAAATTGGCAGAACGACAACGCAGAATTTCAGTTTGAATCCAGGCGCCGTGAGCGAGACCGTGGAAGTCACCGCTGCTGCGCC
>DATEJX010000251.1:0-6205 GCA_035277785.1 Candidatus Angelobacter sp.
CCCTGCTGCGGTGCTGGTTGCTGTTGAGGAGTGATGGCGGCCTGTTGCTGTGCCGGCGCCGGCTGCTGGGTTGGAGCTGGGCGGCCCGGATTGCGCGGATCAATCAGCTTGTGCAGCTGCTCTTTGTTGGGAACCGGCGTGCGCGACTGCGCAATGCGGTTCTTATCAGAAATAATGTTCGTCTTTGGCGGAGCTTTCAGCTTCAACTGGTCCGCTGGAAGCTCAAGAAACGTGGTGTCCTCTTTGGGCTGTACCGGGACAAATTTCACCGTTCGGCTGCTGAACCACGGTGGTAGGAACAGCAGCAGCAAAATGATGACAACGTGAACAACGCCGGAAATCCATGCGGCCTCACGCCGCCGATAGGAGGCAACGTCATCTTGATACAAGTCGGCGAGCAGCAGGTGCAGTTCACCATCACGCACCGATGCAGGGACGCTGTACTCGCGAACTTGGTCTTCCAAGAGGGGGATAGATCACCGCCAGGAACAAAGAGGTTGTGGCTTCTATTCTCTCATTGAACGCCCCTGGTGAGATGTACTTGCGCGTAGCGAGGACCAAAAAAAGCAGCAATTCTAAAGTAAATAGCTGAATTACAGGAGTTGGCACACCATTGCTTAACAAAGATTTACAGACTAAGCAGCGCTGGCCAAAGCGGACTTGTCCTCAGGCCGCCTGATCACTTCCACCGGCCCCGCCTTCAACACGGGCTTCACTCTCCTCAAGGTGTCCGTCCTGGTTCTCTTCCTGAGCACTTGACGAAGCCGCGGTGACATGGCGATCTTTCTCAGGAATTGCAGCCAGATTCTTGGCCGGGCCGCCGCCCGGAACCAGGGTGAACCCATCCGTGTCAGGGCTGCCGAGGAGAGTGTCAGCATATTGCAGGTACCTGCGGATCACTCCTTCGTCTTCAGGCGTAAGGTCCGGATCAACTTCCTCGAGCATTTGCTCGTCGCGGTCCTTCCTCGCACCTGGAAGCTGAAAGCTATTGCGCCGCTTGGCGAAAGGTATCAGGTTTTTGCTATCGAGATGATCCGACATGAAGGCATCTTCTCTGGTTATTAACTATCTAGTTATGATGCCGTGGCGCAAATTGGCAGATGCCTGCCGATGCCTTGGTACACTGTTGAAATCATGCCACTTGAGAAACTTGGCCTCATTGCCGGGAACGGCAGCTTCCCTCTGCTGCTGCTGGACGCTGCGCGGGCACAGGGTACTCAGGTGGTTGTGGCAGCCATTAAGGAGGAAACTTCTCCCTTCATTGAGAATCGGGGTGCTGCTTCCGTGCACTGGCTCTCCCTGGGAGAGTTAGGCAAACTGATCGACACTTTCAAGCGTGAAGGCGTGAGCACTGCGGTTATGGCCGGCCAGGTCAAGCATAAACAGATCTTCTCCAGCATTCGTCCGGACTGGCGTCTGGCCAAAGTGCTTTTTTCTCTTGGCACGCGCAACACTGATTCGCTGATTGGCGCGGTGGCCAAGGTTCTGGAAGATGAAGGCATTCATCTCATCAGCTCCACGTCGTACCTTGAGCCGCTGCTGGCCCGATCGGGCGTGCTTACGCGTCGCGCACCCAGTGAAGCCGAGCAGAAGAATATCGACTATGGCCGTCAGGTCGGCCGTCATCTGGCGCAATACGACATTGGCCAGACGGTCGTAATCGCGGAAGCCGCATGCGTCGCCGTTGAAGCCATGGAGGGCACGGACGCAACCATCCTGCGCGCAGGAGAAATCATGAGGAGTGCCGGTGACGGCGTGGACTCAGCAGCCGTTCTCAGCCGCGAACTCACTGTGGTGAAAGTGGCCAAACCAAATCAGGATATGCGCTTTGATGTGCCTGTAATCGGCGTGAAAACCATCGGCACCATGCAGCACGCAGGCGCAACCTGCCTGGCTGTGGACGCGGGAAAATGTCTTTTCCTGGATGGAGACCGCGTGATTGAAGTCGCCAACAAAGCGGGAATTGCCGTGATTGCGGGCTGAAGAAAATAAGCTCTACTGCTGGCTTATCTGCATGGTTTGATCAATGCTGAGCGATTTCGGCATCCCAGAGCCTTCCGAACCTGAATAGGTAGCCACAATGCGGAAGCTGTCTTCACTCACTTCGGCCGAGTAGGTGTAAGGCCCGCGGCGGTCGCGAGTCATCGTCAAATCCCCATGCGAGCGCAATTCATCGAGAGATACAAAGCCGCCATCGAGTGCAGCATGGCTGCGTTCAGCCTGTGCCATTGCCAGCAGGTCACTGCGCACACCCATCAGGTCCACAGTTGCCGTCGGATTGGACGTGCCTGCGGCCATGGTGCTCTGTGTCTGGCGCATGTAGAACCATGCGCCAATCGCTAAAACAGCCAGCAAGGCAACGAAGCTGAATGCACGAGACATTTGTTAACTCCTCACTGAAGTAGTTCAACCAGCATTCATCAGCGGTAAGGTTTTCGCTTGCTCATCTTAAGCTTTGCTCCGGGCGCGCCGGTCTGAGAAAATCATTGGCTTGACTAACCAAAGTGCAATCCGTGTAGCAGTCGTTGGTGTGGGTTCGTTCGGACGAAACCATGCGCGTGTCTACCACGAACTGGAAAAGCAGAACCAGGGCGTGGAACTGGTAGCGGTGGTTGATAGTGACGCAGCGCAGGCGCAGGCTGTTGCCGGCCAGTTCGGCTGCAAGGCTTTCTCTTCTGTAGCCGACCTTGCGGGACGCGTAGATGCTGTCTCCATCGCCGTGCCCACAGTGCATCATCTCAGTGTGGCAGCTTCGCTCATGGCCGCGGGCGTGGACGTGCTGATTGAAAAGCCTCTTGCCTCCAGCCTGGAAGAAGCTGACGAACTCGTTCGCATGGCTGCTGCCAACCAGCGCATCGCCCAGACAGGCCACCTTGAGCGCTTTAATCCCGCCGTTCGCGCCACTGTTCCTTTGCTGACAAAGCCCATGTTCTTTGAGGTGCATCGGCTGAGCGTGTTCACTCCGCGCAGTCTTGACGTTGACGTGGTGCTGGACCTGATGATCCACGATCTCGACGTGGTTCTCTCTTTCGTCAAGTCTCCTCTGCGCGAAATTCGCGCCGTGGGTCTGGCCGTGGTCACCGGAAAAGCCGATATTGCCAATGTGCGCATGGAATTTGAAAGTGGCTGCGTGGCCAATTTCACCGCTAGCCGCATCAGCACGGAACGCGTCCGCAAACTGCGCTTCTTCCAGCCGAACGAGTACGTCTCAGTTGACTACGGGCGCCAGGACGTCCTCCAGTTTCGCGTTGCCCAGGAAGAAAAGTTCTCTCTGGATGAACTCATGGGCTTTGTGGGTTCCTCAAATTCGTCACCAATTCCCGGCGTGACCATGAACCGTCCGGCAGTGCAGCAGGAAGAACCGTTGCGCGCGGAAATCAAATCTTTTCTAGACGCCGTTCGTACGCGCAACAAGCCCGTAGTCTCGCTGGAAGACGGCCGCAAGGCCCTCAAGGTGGCGCTGGAAATTCTCAACGCCATCGCCGAACACCACAAGCGTGCCGGGATCGTCGCCGTTGTCTGAGTCCTCTACTTGATCACTCCGCGCTCAGACTGCTCAATAAAGCGGACCAGCATGGCCACGTCCTCACCCTGATCACCTTCCGCCTTCAGCTTTTCCAGCGCCTGAGTGGTGTTGAGCCTGGAGTTCACCAACACGCGGAACGCATGCTGAATCTTACTTACGCGCTCTTTGCTGAAGCCTCGCCGTTCCAGCCCCACAGAGTTCGTGCCGAACACTTTCACGTCACGCGGCTGCACGCACTTGGAGAAGGGAAGCACATCCTGGGTGATGGTTGTTCCGCCTCCTATATATGAGTGCGCGCCAATGCGGACAAACTGATGCACCGGACAAAGCGCGCCCACCACCGCCCATTCTTCCACCGTCACGTGCCCGGCCAGCGTTGCGCCGTTCACCAGCATGGCATGATCGCCGATGACTGAATCATGTCCCACATGCGAGTACGCCATGATCAGCGTATGGCTGCCGACGCGGGTTACGCCGCCTCCCTTAGTTGTGCCCCGGTTCAGCGTAACGCACTCGCGCACCACGTTGTTGTCTCCCATTTCCAGGCGAGTCTTTTCTCCTTTGTAGGAAACGTCTTGCGGTTCGCCGCCGATTGCGCAAAAGGAAAAGAAGCGATTGCCGGATCCAATCTTCGCCGGCCCGTGGATCGCCACGTGAGAGATCAGCTCACAATTTTCTCCCAGCTCAACGTCCGCGCCCACAATGCAATACGGTCCAATGGAACACGAAGCCGCTACTTTGGCTGAAGGATCAACAAACGCTGTGGGATGGATCATTCTGTTGGCTTCGCCGTGCCGGATTTTTTTTCGGCTTCAGGATTGGGCCGGCTGATGAGCTGGCAACTGAGCGTGGCTTCGCAAACCATTTTGCCGTCCACAAATGCCTTGCCGCCGATGCGTACCGCAACGATTCCGGCAAGCGCCTTCCACGCCAGCATCTCCACTTCAATCCTCAACTGGTCGCCCGGCACCACCGGACGGCGGAAGCGCGCCTTCTCAATGCCTGTAAAAACTATCAGCTTGCCTTCGCGATCTTCCACCTCTGTGAGCAGCAGCGCTCCTCCAGCCTGGGCCATGGCTTCCACAATCAGCACGCCGGGCATGATGGGGAAGCCGGGGAAGTGTCCCTGGAAGAACTGCTCGTTGATGGTCACGTTCTTGAGGGCGACAATCTTTTTTTTGCGCTCAATCTCCAGCACGCGGTCAATCAGCAGCAACGGGTAGCGATGCGGCAGGATTGCCTGGATCTGCGTAATGTCCAGCGGCCCGGATTTCTCCTGAGTCGCGGCCACTGGGGTCTGGTTCAACTGGGTCGTATCACTCATGCTGGGTCGTATCGCTCAATTGCGTGAGATCACGCATGGTTGCCTGTTCCACTCTTACCGAATCGCGAATTATAGAAGATTTGCCGCCAAAGCCCAACGTGCCGGGCTGAGCCCTGCTTCTACTCTCCTTGTGTACTTGTATGCTCACCTTGAATATTGTTCTACATTCCTTTCCCGATTTCACCTTACTTTTTCGAGAGCAGCAGCTTGGCTTTTGAATTGCAATGAGCAAGGTCAGTAAGTATTTTTGCATCACTTCCGAGGGCCCTTTCCCATGAAGTTGTTCCCCAAGCCACTCGCCCTTTACACAGCTCTTCTGGTCACTGCCATCGTGCTTTGCGCCGGCGACGCCGCTGCACAGTGTACTGCTCCATCTGCCGCCGGTATCCGGCTCTGCCAGCCCAGCTCCGGCGCCACCGTTTATCAGGTACCACACATTGAAGCCGCCGCCACGCCCACTTCCGGCAGCATCAGTGACCTCAAAGTTTTTATTGACGGCAAACTCGCCCTTGAGAACGGCGGACCTTCCGTCGATCTCTTCCAGGGCGGCGTCTCCAACGGTACGCACCATCTCGTTATCAAAGCCACTGACAATTTTGGCCGTGCTTACCAGGTCAGCCAATACTTTGGCGTCACCGGTAACCTGCCAAATTGTCCAGCTTCCGCCGTCGGCGTGCGTATCTGCTATCCCGCCGCCGGAGAAGTGGTTTCGCAGAACCTGCCCATGTCCATCGGGTTTAAGGGAACAGCCCGAATCACCCGCGTGCGTGCCTGGTCCGGCAACGCCCTGGTGGCCGACTTCATCGTGGACAAGGGCCAGACCCAGATCATCGGCCAGGGAGCGCCCACAACCGCCGGCTCGCATACTCTGAACGTAGTTGCCTGGGACGCCGCCGGCCACAGCTATAAGAGCAGCGTGAATTTCAAAGCCTTCTACGATGGAGGCTGTGAACCGAGAGGGGACGTCTGCACACCTGCCATTTATCCTGACACACCTCAAGACGGCCAGGATGTGCAGTCTCCCTTCCGGATCTCCGCCAGCGTTCAGAACAACCCCGCGCCCATCACCACCATGCGCGTCTACCTGAACGGCCAGGTGGTTGCCAATTCGTTTGGCCCCACCCTTGACCAGCAGGTAACAGCCGCCAAAGGCACGCGCATCATGGTCATCCAGGCCTGGGACACAGCCGGTAAGCTTTACCGCTCCACGGCCAACGTGAACGTGCAATAGAAGCCGCGCGGCGCAAGTATTGCGCGTCCGAAACGATGTTAGAAAAGCGCGCTTCGTCAGAGAAAACGGCAGCTCTAACCGGGGCTGCCGTTTTTGTTTGAATTTAGGCAGCGTTTGCGAACTC
>DATEJX010000252.1:0-3688 GCA_035277785.1 Candidatus Angelobacter sp.
GACTAGTGGTGAATGGTTACTGGCCACTGTCATTCCGAGGGCCGTTGTTGCTTGTTGGCCCGAGGAATCTGCTGTTGATGATTTGTCATTCGTGATTGAGCGATGGACACCAATTATGAAGGACGAAAGCAGGCGGAAACCCCAATGACAAATTACGAGTTACGAATGGCTTTGTGGTTCTGAATTCAAAGTTCTGAGTTATGCGTTTCAGATCTGAAATTTGAGATTTCAAATCGCGCCAGCGAGCCCGTAGAGCAGGCCCTTGCGGCCTGCGGTTCTTGCGGAGCGGATGGTTTCGCGAACAGAGTACGACTCCACTCGTGCCGCACGCCAGCACCGGTTCATGATTCTGAGTTATGCGTTTCAGATCTGAAATTTGAGATTTCAAATCGCGCCAGTGAGCCCATAGCGAATGCGTATGTGGCGGGTCGCGGCCCGCACTGCGGGATGGCGCATTTTGCGATGTATGCGGAGCGGCAGGATTTTGCGAAAGGCCACGAGTTCACTCGTGCCGAGGAAGTGATCCCTGTTTTTTCGTTCCGGGGCTGTAGCGGCGAGTTTATCTCGCCACACCTGGAACTGGCGGCATAACACCGCCGCTACGCGCGCAGAGCCCAGAACCCATAGCGCTCTCGGAGGTGCTCTCGTGGGACGAATAACAGCAGAGTTGATTCGATTGAGGGGCTTGTTCCGCTGTAAGCAGCGCGAGGCAGAACTTGAGCGCGAGCTACGCGGGCATCTGGAACTGGAAGCGGAAGAACAGCAATCCGCCGGCGCGTCTCCGGAAGAAGCCGCCTATGCCGCCCGCCGCGCGTTGGGCAACGCAACACAGATCAAAGAAGACGTGCGCTCGGCCTGGGGCTTCCAGTGGCTCGAAACCCTGCTGCAGGATTTGCGCTATGGCTTGCGCCAGCTCCGCCGCAACCCGGGGTTTACAGCCGTCGCCGTGATCACGCTCGCCTTGGGCATCGGCGCAAACACGGCAATATTCAGTTTAATCAATGCCGTGGCCTTGAAAGGCTTGCCAGTCAAAAACCCGGAGCAACTTCAAGCGCTTACCTGGACATGTGGCTCGAACACCCTTCCACTCGCCAGCAATATTGGCTACAAGTTTCCGGACTCGGCCGGCGGGCAGGTGTGCTCATCATTTTCGTACCCATTGTTTGAGCAATTCCAAACTCAAACCGACGCTTTCTCGAGCGTCTTCGGATATGCGCCCCTGGGTTCTGGGAAGCCGAACTTAAATGTCAGCATTGAAGGTCACGTCGGCACGATTGCGGGAGAAATGGTAACCGGCGAATATTTTTCAGGCCTCGGTGTCCTGCCCATTCTTGGCCGACCAATTACCGCGCGAGATGAGAAACCCGATGCCCCCGCAACGGCGATTATCAGCTACCGATATTGGGCTGGCGAGTTGAACCGCAACCCGGACGCCATTGGTAAAACCATTGCGCTAAATGGAATGCCTTTTACGATCATAGGGGTAATGCCGCCTGATTTCTTTGGCCTTGACTCTGAAAGTCTGACAGATGTTTGGGTCCCCGCCGCACAACGACCTGGTTTGGCGCCCTGGGGAAAACAACCGACTGCTGGCCGCTCGCTCTTTGCGTCCGAAGATCAGTACTGGCTGATCGTCATGGGCCGGCTGCGACCTACAGTCACACGTCCTCAGGCAACTGCGCCGTTGAACCTGCTCTTCGGCCAGAAACTTGCAGTTCTCTCAAAGTCAAGCCCCAAGCTGGAGAGCCTCCCTCAGGTAGTACTCTTACCCGCCAGGAATGGGCTGGCAGGTCTCAGGCAGCAGCTTTCGGTGCCACTTCTGATGTTGGGAATCATGACGGGCCTCGTACTGCTGATTGCCTGCGCTAATGTGGCCAGTCTGTTACTGGCCCGGGCTGTGACACGACGGAGGGAAATCGGTATCCGCTTGGCGCTCGGAGCATCGCGGTCGCGCTTGGTCCGTCAGCTGCTCACGGAAAGTGTTCTGCTGGCGAGCATTGGCGGAATCATGGGCTTGCTGTTCGGGATCTGGAGCGTTCGCGTTCTTCTGCTGGTACTTTCCAGCAATGGACAACAGGTTCCTCATAACGTTGGGCTCGATCCAACCGTATTGGGGTTTACGGTTGCGGTGGCTCTTTTGACCGGCATCTTATTTGGTCTCGCACCTTCGCTGCGCGCGACGGAGTTGAGCGTGACGGCGCGTTTGAAGGAGACTGAGGACCGCATCATCGGCGGCGGCCAACGAACCCTCAGGCTTGGGAATGTGATGGTGATCGGTCAAGTTGCTGTTTCTCTCGTTCTGTTGGTAGCTGCAGGTCTTCTTGTGAGCACGCTGCGTAATCTCAAAAGCCAGAATCTTGGCTTTGACACACACAACCTGCTCCTCTTCAGCGTCGATCCGACTGCGCTCAATTACGATCGACCACATTTGCTCCATTTATACGACCAATTGCAGCAAGGGCTTGAGACGCTTCCCGGCGTAAGGGCAGCCACAATATCGCTATTGGGCCTGGCCTCCGGCGCAGTCAACACAGACCAGATCTCAATCGACGGATACAAGATGAATCGAGGTCAGAATCCTGAAATCTTTTGGAACGCTGTTGGTCCGAACTTTTTCGAGACAATGAAGATTCCGCTTTTGATCGGGCGGGGGATTGGCTCGCACGATACGGAGCGATCATCGAAAGTGGCGGTTGTGAATGAAAGCTTGGCGCGGTACTTTTTTGGCGATGTGAATCCGATTGGTCGGCGGCTAAGAATTGGCGGCAATCAGCAGCAGAACGATACGCTCGAGATCGTGGGCATCGCCAAGGACGTCAAAGACTCAGATCTGCATGAGAGCCCTCCCCGGACCATTTACATTCCCTATGCACAAATGCCCAGTCCGCTCGGAAGCATTCAATTCGAGATCCGCACTAGTATAAGCCCAGCCGCCCTGGTTCCCTCTGTTCGGGGCGTCGTGCATGAGCTTGATTCTCATCTGCCAATATTGGACGTGAAGACTGAAGCGGAGCAGATCGATGAGTCAGTTTTGCAGGAACGGCTATTTGCCGGTCTTTCCTCCTTTGCTGGTGCGTTCGCCCTCTTGCTGGCATGCATCGGGCTATACGGCACGATCGCCCACTCCGTAAATAGAAGAACCCATGAAATCGGCGTTCGTCTGGCGCTGGGAGCGACACGCAGCGACGTTTTGAGACTGGTGGTACGGGAAGGCATGGCTTTGGCGTCAGTCGGAACAGCGGTCGGCCTCGCCGCGGCGCTTGGACTCACGCGGCTCATGTCGAGCCTGCTGTATGACGTCAAGCCGACCGATCCGCTCACGTTTGCCGCCGTCTCGCTCATCCTGATCGCCGTGGCGCTGCTTGCCTGCTACATTCCCGCCCGCCGCGCCGCCAAAGTCGATCCCATGGTCGCGCTGCGCTACGAGTGAGTCAGGGATTAGGAATCAGGGGTTAGGGTAGCGCAGACTGCCGCTTTTGCAGTCTGCGGCCTTTGCCTTCGTAGCGCAGGCCCTTGCGGCCTGCGGTTCTTGCCTTTGGTTTTAGTGGCGCAGGCCCCTGGCCTGCGGTTGTTGCGGACGGGAAAGGCAGTGCTGAGCGGGAACGAGGGCACACCGTAGCGGCGCGTTTACCGCGCCATTTGACTAGTGGTGAATGGTTACTGGCCACTGTCATTCCGAGGGCCGTTG
>DATEJX010000253.1:0-3049 GCA_035277785.1 Candidatus Angelobacter sp.
TGCCATCGGAGAAGCCTGACTGATGATCATGATGCCGGCGGAAACGTTCAGGAACAGCATGCCCCAGAGGAGATAGAACTGCCAGGTGCCGGCAGCTTCACGCACAGTGAAGTTATATGCACTCGCAGACTTTGCAACAGCACCCTTGGGCGTCCATCCGGGGAGAGTCCAACCCTGTGGGGGATTTGCATAGAACTGGGCAGAGATCACGACAACAATCAGGTAAACGATACCCAGTGCCATAAATGTGAACGGAACTCCATTCGACTGGATCAGCTTGGTGGCAATCGGAGCCATGATGAGAGCGCCTGCGCCATATCCGCAAACTGCCACGCCAGTCATGAGACCTCGTTTGTCAGGGAACCATTTAACCAGCGTAGCGACGGGCGTAATGTAGCCCATGCCCATTCCAATTCCGCTCAGGACGCCATAGCCGGCATAGATTGTACCCAGCGAGCCGTGTGCAGCGCCGTACCAGGCAACCAGGTAGCCGATTCCATAGAGCACACCTGCAACCGTAGCGACTTTGCGGGGGCCCACGCGGTCCTGCCACAATCCGCCTATTACGGTACCTACACCGAGAAACAGGATGGCCAGCGTGAAGTTCAATTGGACGGAAGTTTCCGACCAGTGTTGTGTTTTCATCAACGGGATCTTAAAGACGCTCCAACCGTACACAGCGCCCAGGCAGATCTGCATACACACTGCCGCAACTGCGATCCCCCAACGGTTCGGAAGACGATCTGAAGCCATAAATTTCACCTCTTCAAAAGTGGCATTAAATTTTTTCGTTCTCTTCTCACAGCAGGACCAGGCAGCAGGAACTTTGCTTTCGCTGAGCCTAATAAGCTCGGCTCCAACCCCGGTCCAGCGCTGGAGGCCGAGCCGTACGCTTTCTTACGCGCCGATGGTTTGGGCTACGTTTTCCGGGGCGGTAAGGCAGTGCGCGCCCACAATCTCCACGGTCGCGTTGTAGTCAGGCACTCCGCTGGGATCCAGCCGCCCTGCCGGGACCAGTACGTTGATCTCCGGCCAGTGCGCCTGCAACGATCCCGGTTTCACCCGATCAACCTTCACCCTCCCGCGGAATTCTCCCAAATCATTGCGAAGAGTGATCGCATCGCCTTCCTTCAGCCCCAGCCGTTCCACATCTTCGCGCGCCATCAACACGTCATCGCGTCGCGCGCCGGTGATTGGATCAACTTGAGCATTGATGATGCTGTTGAACTGCTTACCTCTGCGCGTGGCCAGCAGAAAGTGCCCGGCAGGCACCTTCTCCTCCGGCAACTCGACGGCGCTGAAATGTCCCTTTCCATCCGGTGTCAAACAACGGTCCACCAGCAGTCTTGGGCCGCCGTACTGGAAGTTGTCGCCTTTCTTTTTCAGGGCAGCTATTCCTTTATAAGTAGGACAGACGCGATCTATCTCATTGCGGATGTCCCCCGTGTCTTTCCAGGGGAAGGCAGAGCTGGCCCGAGCTGGATCCAGCTTCTCCGCCAGCAGTACCGGGATCTCCCATTCGTCTTTAGCCTCTGGGATATCCGGCCCTCCCGGAATCTGCGGACTGAAAATGATGCGCCGTTCCGTGCTCGTCTCTGTGCCGCCGCCGCGCTGCTCATAACGAGTCTTCGCCGGCAGCAGGACCACTGTGTCCGCGGGATCAACCAGCATTGTTGGATTGGTCACAATGTCCTGGTGCACGCGCAGCTTGATTCGTCCCAGCGCGCGTTCTACCAGGTCCGGCTCGGGCAGCGTCTGTTTGAAGTTTCCACCGCTCTGCCACAGCACATCAATCTCGCCCCGCTCAGCGGCAAGCACCATGTGGGCTGCGCTCAGGCCTTTAGATGTGGGTGGAGTAAAGCCCCACATGCTGGGTTCGGCAAATTTGTGAGCATTGGCTTCATTCACAGGGAAGCCCATCACGTACGCGCCGGGCATCCCTCCCATTTCGGCGCCGCCTTGCACACCGCTGTGGCCGCGGATCGGCATCAGCCCCGTGTGCGGACGTCCAATGTTTCCTTTGGAAAGCTGCAGGTTTACCAGGGTCCGTACGTTGTCAGTGCCGTAGCGATGCTGCGTGATGCCCATGCTCCACACCACAATCGCGTGGCGCGCTTTGCCGAACGTCTCGGCAAAACGGAACATATCAGCCTTGGTTTGTCCGGAGCCACGCTCCAGCGCTTCCCAGCTCAGGCTGCGGATCTTGGCTTCTGTCTCTTCCCAGCCCACCGTGCGCGCAGCAATGAACTCGCGATCAATCCAGTTATTCTCAATCAGGTGTTTGATCACGCCGGAGAAGAATGCAACGTCGCCGCCCACGTGGATCTGGAAATTGTCATCGGCAATCTTCGTCCCAAACAGCGCGCTTTCCGTGACGGAAGGCACCCAGTAGCGCTGCATGCCCGGCTCTTTATAAGGATTGACGATGAAGACTTTCGTTCCGGCCCTCTTCGCATAATAAAGATACTTGGTGGTCACCGGCTGGTTGTTGGCCGGGTTCGCGCCAACGAACACGATCAGGTCCGCTCCGATCCAGTCCGAATAAGAGCACGTCGTGGCGGCGCAGCCAACCGTGGCGCTCAGTCCGGCGGTGCTGGGAGCGTGGCAAATGCGCGCGCTGGTATCCACGTGATTGGTGCCGATGAAGCGCGCCACCTTCTGGTGAGCATAATAGGCTTCATTGGTCAGCCCGCGTGAAGTCAAATACCAGCCAATGCGCTGCGGATCCGTGGATTTGATTTGTGTGGCAATCGTGCTCAGCGCCTCATCCCACGTCACCTTGCGGAAACCTTTTTCTCCCTTGCGGCGAATCATGGGAACAGCCAGACGGCCCAGCTTGCGCAGCTGTTTTTCTGATTTGTTTTTCAGCGGCGTCACGTCTTCCAGCAGGTGCCAGTCCATGGCCGGCGCGGTGCTGAAGCGCAGCAGCGCAAGCCGCACGGCGCACAGATGCACGCCTTTCATCGTCCAGTCATGCATGCCTGTGGTGCCCAGCGAGCAACCGTCGCAGCAGCCATCGCGCAGAATGCGCCAGGCATAGCCCAGGTTG
>DATEJX010000254.1:0-17390 GCA_035277785.1 Candidatus Angelobacter sp.
GAGCCAGGTACAGCAGGCTCTGCAAGCGGATCCTAAGCTTGCCAATGCCAATATCACCGTCAACGTAAACGGCAAGAACCTTGAGTTGACCGGCACAGTTCCCAGCGGCGACGAAAAGAAAGCAGCTGAGAAGATTGCCAAAGACAAGGCCGGCAGTCTGAAAGTGAAGAACCACATTAAGGTAGCCAACGCCAACGCTCCAGCAGACAAGGGCGCGGCTCCAAAACCGTACTAACTTCCACGTAATTTCACAATGGCGGCCCGCAAGGGCCGTCATTTTTTTGCTCCTTACTCATCCCGATGTACCGTAGCCGGTGAAAATGCCGGCGTGCACACAGCGATATATTCCGTTGCTTCATCTGGCGTCGAGTACTGTACCCACTCCCCGGGATGCGCAATCACGGCCTGGCCGGCACTGACGTCGAATGAGCCGCCCTTGTGTGTTACTCTGAGCCGTCCTCGCAGGACAATCGTGTACTCTTCGAATTCCGGAGTCTGTCCCGGTTCCAGCCATCCCGCAGGACTGCGCATATGGGCCACGCTTACATCTGCGTTCTTCGTGTTTACCCGCCCTACATACTCGTCAATCAATTTAGGTTTGTTTCCCGCGGCCTGAATGCGGGTTGCGCCCTGAACCAGAGTTGGCAAGTTTCCCTCCGTTGCTTTCTAAATCCGTGCGGTCATTTTCATCCGCAATAGTTTTGCGCTGCCTCATGCGTCGTGAGAGCGTAATATATCTGCTTTCGCCAGCAATTTACCTGTTTCGCCTACGGAGACGCAATGAGAACACTTTCTTCTCTCGCAATCATCGTGCTGCTCGCAACACTGTCCTTTGCTCAAGCTTCCATTCATGAGCAACTTTCTATTGATGCAACCGACGCCCCACGCAACATAATTCACTCGGTTGTGACGATTCCCGTCTCGCCTGGAGCTCTTACGCTTGTTTATCCTAAATGGATTCCCGGAAATCATCGCCCCACAGGTCCCATCCAGAACCTGACTGGGCTACACATCAAAGCCGCCGGCCAGGAAATCCAATGGCAGCGTGACCTCGAAGACATGTATGCCTTCCATTTGCAGGTGCCGTCCGGAGTAAAGGAACTTGAGGTCGCCTTTGACACCATCACCTATTACGAGAAACGTTCTCTCTCCTCAACCAAAGTGCTTGACCTGGTCTGGAACCAGGAGGTGATCTATCCTCAAGGACTTGGAATTGACGATGTCCAGATCACCGCATCTGTGCGCCTGCCCGAAGGCTGGAAATTCGGCACTGCGCTCGATGTCGCACGCCAGTCCGGCAACACGGTTGATTTTGCTCCCGTCACTCTCAACCGTCTGGTCGATTCGCCGCTGATCGCAGGGCTCTATTACAGACAAGTGCGGCTTACGCCCCCAGGAGAAAAGCCGGTTCACGTAATTGACATGGTTGCGGAAAGCCCTGACGATTTGGAGATCACTGATAAAGATCTGGCCAGTTACAAGCAACTCGTTGCTGAAACCGGCAAACTTTTTGGCGCTCGCCACTACGAGAAATATCATTTTCTGCTCACTCTCAGCGATGAGACCGCCCATCACGGTCTTGAGCATCACGAATCCAGTGACAACGGCGCGGCTGAGGACATGTTTGAAAATCCCAATTCGCACAACCTGGAAGCCGACCTCCTCCCGCATGAATTTACTCACTCATGGAACGGCAAATATCGCCGCCCTGCTGGACTGGTCCATCTCAATTATCAGCAGCCCATGCATGGAGACCTTCTCTGGGTTTATGAAGGAATGACGGATTATTGGGGAAACATTCTGGCAGCACGTACCGGCCTGCGTTCGCCGGAACAGTTCCGCGAAAATCTCGCTTACACCGCGGCCATGCTTGATCATCGCACCGGACGCACCTGGCGGCCATTGCAAGACACCGCAACCTCTGTGCAGACTCTGTTCGCTGCTGCTTCTGAATGGCAGAACTGGCGGCGATCCGCTGATTACTACCCTGAAGGTTACTTGATCTGGCTTGAAGTTGATTCCATCATCCGCCGTCAAACTGCAGGCAAGAAATCGCTGGATGATTTCTGCCGCCTGTTTGAAGGAGGCCAGAGCGGTCCACCTAAAGTTGTCACTTATAACTTTGAAGATGTGGCCTCCGCGTTAAACCAGGTCACGCCTTACGACTGGACGAAGTTTCTGCGTGACCGGCTCGATTCCAAGTCTCCTCACGCACCAATGGGCGGATTTGAAAACGATGGCTGGAAGCTGATCTATAACGATAAAAAGAACGCCACCATGGAAGCGGCGGAGAAAGTTGGTGATTCCCTCGATTTGAGTTTCTCTCTTGGCATCATCGTCACCAAAAAAGGCGAAGTGCGGGATGTAATTCCCGGCATGCCTGCTTATGCGGGAGGCCTTGCCCCTGGAATGACCATTGTTGCCGTGAATGGCCGCAAATATTCAAAAGATGTAATGCGCTCTGAACTCCGCCTGGCCATGCAAAGCAAGCAGCCCATGACACTTCTTTGCGAGAACGCTGACTACTACAGCACGTACAACGTCGATTATCACGGCGGAGAAAAATATCCGCATTTGGTCAGAGATGAATCCAGGCCGGACGTCCTCAGCACGGTGGTCAAGCCACTGGCCGCTGCGCAATAACTCCTCAGGCGCGACCTTGTGTGACGGCAGCCGTGCGCTCCAGCTTGTCCCAGGCAAACGGCTTGCCGTCAATGGCGCGTTTCAGCGTTTTGAACAGCACGGCAGAGAAGAGCTGGCGGTAAGAGAAGCGCTGCAGCCATAGATGTAGCAACAGCTGCATATCTTCGCCGCGTCCGGCTTCACGCCTCTCCAGGAGAAATGCCAGCGCTGATGCGACAAAATCAATCAGCAGGAAAATTACAAAGTACAGCACCAGTTGCTCAAAACTGCGCGGATCGCTGCTTTCCGGATGGAAGTATCGCTCCAGCAGGAATTTCAGTGTTCCCACCACAAACATCAGATCGATAAAAGGTGAAAGCAGCGGCAGGATGATCTGAAAAACAATGATGTTGGGCAGGGCAATCCAGCCCAGCCGGCTGCGCCGCCGGATTGCTTCGCCATGCTTCCATGCGGCCTGCAGTATCCCGAATGACCAGCGGAAGCGCTGCCGCATCAGGCCCTTCGCAGTCGTGGGCGCTTCAGTGAACGCCAACGCGCGGTCTTCATTCACCACGCTCCAGCCGCTCTCCAGCAATGACATGGTGAGGTCGGCATCCTCGGCGACGGTATCCGTATGGTATCCGCCTGCCTCGCGCACCGCCGCAGTGCGCCATGCACCAATCGCCCCTGGAACCACGCTCACTGCGCCAAATACGTTCAGGGCACGCCGCTCAAAATTCTGGCTGGTGATGTATTCCAGCGCCTGCCAACGGGTCCAGAGATTTACGCGGTTGCCAACTTTCGCGTTCCCCGCGACGGCCGCAATTTTCTCATCAGCAAAGTACGGCACCAGCAGTGAAATTGCATTGGGAGAGATTACTGTGTCGGCATCAATTCCAATGTAGATCTCGTCATTTGTGTGCTGGAGTCCATAATTCAGCGCGGCTGCCTTGCCGCCGTTGGTTTTTGTGAGCAGCAGCACTTTGCCCGTGGCAATTTCTTTGGCAAACTTCTCACGCACCACCTGCGACGTTGCATCCCTGGAACCGTCATCCACCACAATCGTTCTTAGCTTAGGGTAGTCTGAGGCAAGCACAGAGCGCACTGTATGCTCAATCACCTTCTCTTCGTTGTAGGCAGGCACAATCACAGTGACGGGCGGTTTGAAGTCCGGCGACGGCATCAACGGCGTCGTCCGCAACCGGTCAAACGTAGCCAAGGCTCCAATGCCCAGCAGCCTTCCGCTCATCAACACGTCGCCGAACAGGAATACAAGGTAAATAAAGACCATCAGTCCGTTGAGCAGGGTAAAGATGGCATCGTTCAGGCGCGCCGAGAGAAGTTCATTGGGACCCAGTTGCGGCATCACCTCAGCCCTGCTCTTGCCCAGCAGCTCCGGCACGCTCACAACCTTGAATCCTCGGCTTCGCAGCCCTTCAATGATTTGCGGCAGAGCTTGGATCGTGGCTTCGCGGTTCCCGCCTCCGTCATGCAAAAGGATGATGTTTCCGCAAAGCGGCGGATCGTGCGTCTGGCATCCTTTTGTTGCATATCGTTGCGCCTGCGTCAGGACAGCATCAACAATGTCCGTAGTCTTCCGCCCCGGCTGCCAGTCATCAGGATCTATCTTTGATCCTATGGTGATGAATCCCAGCTCTTGCACGTGCTCCACTGGCCGTACCTGGTCCGCGATATCCGGCTCCTGATCGATTGCGTACGGCGGGCGGAAGAACAGCGGTTTTACTCCCAGCTTGCTGGCAAAGAGCCGCTCCGTCAGGTTCATCTCAAAATCAATGTACCGCTGGGATACTTCACTAATGTCAGGATGGCTGAACGTGTGATTCCCAATCGTGTGCCCTTCGTCGTAGATCCGCTTGGCCAGCCCGGGGAACTTTTGCGCCTGAAGGCCAATCAGGAAGAACGTGGCCGGTGCATGTTCCCGCTTCAGGATATCGAGAATCCGCGGCGTATTCGTTGGGTCAGGCCCGTCATCAAATGTGAGTGCAACTTCCTTGTCCTGGCGACCGTACTGATTGAGTTGATACGGCTGCGGAAGCAGGGTCATCTTCTCCGCCGTAACAAATTCGGAGTCGCGGTCAAACGTTACTGTGCGTTGCCCGGGTGCTGGCTTGTGCTGTACGTAGAGGATGTCACCATATCCCTCACGGTCCACATCTTCGCCCGCAGGCACCGACTGCAGCTTTTGTTTCGCATCGGGTTCAGAGGGATTGTCCCAAATGGACCAGAGTGAGCGATCTTCTGATCCGAGCCGCCACAAAGAAAAGGTTCGGATTCCCAGGTCTCGGGCTGCGCGCATCTCGTTCAAGGTTGTTACGGCATCCAGAAACCAGACCTGGTGCTCCACTCCATCATCTTCCATATACGCGAAGTGTGGATTCAGCGAGTCTGAATCCAGCTCGATAGGAGCCGCGGATTCGTCAGAGTGCAGCCATGCCTCCTGAACGTTGTTGGTTTCCACTGAGATCACATGCCGGGTCTTCGAATTCACTGCCCAGTCATATCCGTAGTTGCCGATGGAGCAGATGATCTTCGTTTTTGGAATATCTTTGAGGGCTTGCCGCAGGTTGCTGACGAACCAATCCTGCGCCGCCACGGGTCCGGGAGAACTGGTTGTCTGGTGCTGATCATAGTTCATCACGATCAGCCCATCTGAGCTGGCAGCCAGCGCCGCATAGTCGTAGTCCTTGTCCGCGACAGGAACGTTGACGTAGAGCTTGAGTCCTCGCCCGTGCAGGTCCTGCCCCAGTTCGGTTATCAGTGCGCGAAATCCCGGCTGTGCAGAAAGAGGGATCTCTTCAAAGTCTATGGTTGCGCCCTTGAAGCGATCGCTGGCCAGAAACAGCAACAGTTGCGCGCGGAAATTCTGTCGCGCCTGCGGACTCTGAAGAAAATCGCCGATGTTGGTGAGCCATTGCTTCGCCACCGGATCGAAATTGTTGATCAGGGGAAGCACATCTACTTCCGCCTTCTCTGCCCGCAGGAAGGGCATTACCTTGTCATCCGGTGTGTGGACCCGTCCATTCTGGAGCACGGAAAACAACTGGTTGTTCTCATCCACGCTCTGGATGTTCCCGTCTGGTGTGAGCACGTGCAGCCATTCGGGAAAGAGCAAGTCGATCTGCGGATAATATTCCTTCAGCGAAACAAAGCTGGCCGCATCCCATGTGACGTAATATGCTGCCCGAATTCCTTCATCCGCATTCAGCACCACTTCTGAAGCCGGCGCTTTGGTTTTACGATGTGTTCCTTTGGCCTGCGTCTTTCTCCGATGCTCGTGCTCCTTTAGGGCGCGCAATTTTCGGTTTTGCGCCGGCAGAAGCGTAGGTGGCAGCGGCTCCTTCTGGAAGAACACGCTGACAACAAAGAAGAGGACAAGGGCTGTGATCCCCACGCCCAGTACGTCAAAGAGCAGACGCAGGCGCGTCCAGCGCTTCCTCTCCGGATCGTAAAAAACCTGTTTGGACATGTATGGAATGCTTACTTTCATCGTAAGCCGCTGCTCAGGCGCGGTCAATTCAGAGCTGTCCGTAGAAGAGGGCAGTTGAACACCTGAGGATTACACCTTTAGACTGGCTTTTCTCAATGAAACAACTCGTGGAATTGTTGCGACGCAACTGGCTCTTTTTTGTCCTGGTCACCGCTGCTGGATTGGCTCTACGTCTGTTTTTTGTATTCTTTCTGCCCCATATCGCCGGTGACACATTTATTTACGGCGATATCGCAAAGAATTGGCTGACGCACGGGATCTATGGCGTCATCGACGACGGCCTGGTTCGTCCCACTCTGATTCGCCTCCCCGGCTATCCTGCTTTCCTGGCGGCCATGTTTGCTCTGTTCGGCCGTGAGCATTACACGGCAGTCATGATTGTGCAGGCGCTCATTGACACCAACACCTGCCTTGTCATCGCCGCTTTGGCTCTTGAGCTGATGAATGAACGTGCAGCCAGGGTCGCCTATTTGTTGGCAGCGCTCTGCCCGTTTACCGCCAACTATGTTGCCGCGCCGCTCTCGGAAACGCTCGCTATCTTCTGCACCGCCCATGCATTCTATTACGGGGTGCGTGGAATCAAGTCGCTCAGAAACTCGCAGCCTGCGTTTCTGCATTGGGGTCTGAGCGGATTCTGGACTGCGCTGGCGATTCTGATGCGTCCTGATGACGGATTGCTCCTGCCGGCATTCGGCATCGTGTTGTTGCTGCTTCTTTTCTTCCACTCGAACCGGAAGCAGATCGTCATTGCTGGTGTTATCTTCCTGATCATCAGCATCGCGCCGCTGGTGCCCTGGACGGTCCGCAATTGGCGGGTGTTCCATGTTTTCCAGCCGCTGGCTTCTCGCTACGCTAATGATCCTGGCGAGTTTGTCCCTTTAGGCTTCAATCACTGGGTCAAGACCTGGATGGCGGATTTCGCCTCGGTGGATGATGTTTTCTGGCAAGTGAGCGGAGATCCCATTGACTTACATAGCTTTCCTGAGCGCGCCTTTGATTCCCGCCGCGAGTATGATCACACCCGCGAGTTGATTGACCGCTACAACCAGCAACTGTATATCGATCCCCAACTCGACTGGGAATTTGAGCTGCTGGCGCGCGAGCGTATTGTGCACAATCCCTTCCGCTATTTTGTAGGAATGCCTTTCCTCAGGATCTCTGACATGTGGCTGCGTCCACGCACAGAAATGCTGCCCGTGGATACGCATTGGTGGCGCTTTTCCGAGCACCAGGGAGAGAGCATCTTTGCCCTGGTCTGGGCCGCGCTCAACGTGTTTTACCTGATAGCCGCTCTCCGCGGCTGGATTTCATGGAAACTCGGTCTGCTTGCGGTTCCCTTGATCGCATACCTGTTGCTGCGTTCGATTTTCCTCAGCACGATTGAAAATCCTGAGCCGCGTTACGTCCTGGAATGTTTTCCCATCGTATTGGCTTTGGCCGCCGGGGCGTTCATACGCCCAAACGTTCCCAGGCAAAGTCAGACGCGATAAAAACCCGCCGGATCGCTCCGGCGGGTGATAACTAGCGTGAATTCTGGTTAGAAGCTGACTTTGCCTCCAATCCAGACAGTGCGACCGTTGGCGCTTGTCACAGCCGGGTTCGCGAAATCCTGGCCGAACTTGCCAATGCCGGCATCTTCCAGGCCCGGATCGATGCTGCTGAAATTGAAATGGTTGAACGCGTTGTTCATGGTCAAGTGCATCTCGAAATTAGCGTGTTCACCCAGTCTGAAAGTTTTGAAGATTGACGCATTGGCTAGGTTTGACTTCGCGTCCCGGAGTGGGTTACGAGGAACGTTGCCGAATGGCGTGCCAAAAACGCTCTGGGAGATCGCAGCGTTGATGATGAAGTGTACCTGGTTCTGCTGAACCGAGGGAATTGACAACCCAGCGAACAGAGGATTGCCCACCGACCCGGCGCCAGCTAGCGGGTTGGCCAAGACACCGGTGGCGCCGGTTATGGGATTCACGTTCATCCCATTCAGGCTCACGAGCGTATTGGTTGGAGTGAGAGTCGTGTTGCAGAGAACACGAGTACTTGTGGCTGATGGTGTAACGCCAAGAATACCTCTGCAAGCGTCGCCAGCGTAGATGCCCACGGTGTTTTCCGGTGCGTTGACGTTGCCGAAGAACGGCCGCGCCGAATCGACTCCGACAAAAGCACCGACAAAGCCCTTATCGTAGTAATCAAACGGGCTAGTTGCAAAAGCTTCCGCGAATCCCTGTTGCGGCGTGTACGACTGGCCAGAGGCCAGGATGTAGTCAGCCGAAATGGACCATCCACCAAGGACGTGCCCGATCAGACCACGCTGCTGCTTAAAGAACGGAATCTGCTCGGTGAACAGGATTGTCCAGGCATTGGGAATATCCAAACCCGATGTGGAGCGTTCAGCCCCACCGGTCTGGAATGGGTTCTGGGCTGCGAACAGCGTGTTGCCCGCTGTACCGGTAGCAAAAATTTCGGATACATTATCCAGCGTCTTGCTCCAGGTATAGCCGGTTCGCATTGTCAGTTGTTTGAACAGATTGTTAGCGCGGAACTCCACCTGCACGCCGTTGTAGTCGGAGAATCCACTGTTGTTGCGTGAGCGAACCACACCCAAACCGCAAGCGAGACGTCCAATGTCGGTACCAGCGCCGGGACCTGACTGCTGGGTCGCTGCACAGGATGGTGTTCCCGAAGGTAGCAGGCCAGCTTGCAGTTGTCCTGGTGCCGCTGTTGTGCCGACATAAGGATTTGCGTCTACGGTCTGGAAAAGATTGTACCCATGGTTACCGACATAACGCGCTTCAATGGCGGAGTTCTTGGTTACTTCGCGTTCGATTCCGAACGTCCAGCTCTGGACCTTATCGGGACCAAAGTTGGGGTCGATGACCGTCTCGTTCTGTGTGCGCGGATCGAACTTATTTGGCGCGATAAAGGAACTCAATGCGGTACGCACGTTGGGACCGATCGGGTTTCCCGGCAACATGCTGTTCGTCACACCAGCTCCGCTCGCCCCTGCACTGATGGTTTGCAGGAAAGTCATCGGAGACGATGATGAGATATTGACAAAAATGTTGTAGAACGGCGGATCGTACAGCATGCGGTAGCCGCCGCGAATCGTGGTCTTGCCCTCACCGGTGAGGAAACCTCCCCACTGGGGTGAGTAGGCGAAGCCAAGGCTTGGTCCGAAGCTGTTCTTGATGGATGGAATCTCCGGATTTGTCCGTTGGTCCAGCGGC
Source organism: Candidatus Angelobacter sp. (assembly GCA_035277785.1). Classification (GTDB taxonomy): domain Bacteria; phylum Acidobacteriota; class Terriglobia; order Terriglobales; family Acidobacteriaceae; genus Angelobacter. The sequence goes on from DATEJX010000254.1 coordinate 9,355, forward strand.
AGACTGGTCAGCCAGAAGGCTGCCCCGGGATCCGATTCACGGGTTGTTGTGAGATCGTGGAACAGATTTGCCGGCTGTCCGTAGTACGTCCAGGTTACACCCAGATTGAGAGTCAAATTGCGTCCGATCTTCCAGTCATCCCCAGCGTAGAGAAACGTGTCGTACTCACGGAAGTCCAGATCAGGATTGCCTTGCGCGATTTGCACTCGGTTAGGAGTGTAGGCCGCCAAAGGCGTACCGCCTGGAGCGCATGTTGCGCATCCCGCCAGGAATTGTGCGAGGCTGAAGAAACGATATTGGCCATTCAACACGGGAAGAAAAATATTTGGCGAACGCTGATACGTCCAGTTGACTCCAGCCTTCACCGCATGTTTCCCAAGGATGTAGTTCCAGTTGTCTTGCGCCTGCCATGAATTGACCAGACGTGACTGTGGCAGGTTTGTAGCCGGTCCCAGGCTCAACGCGCCACCGGTTTGGAAGCTAATGTTCGTAAATGCCTGGGCCAGTTGGCCGGCTACAGGTTCCAGCGGGTTCAGACCACCGCCAAACTCTACGCCCAGACGGCTGAACGAAATGCGCGCCTCGTTCACCATTCGGGGACCGAAGTTGTGGGTCCAGCTCTCCAGAATTGCCTGGCTGAGTGCAGGAGTATTCCTGAACCAACCGCCGGCTCCGTTGTCACTGATATTGAAGCTGTTGTTCCGGTTAAACAGGTACCGGCTCGTCAGAGTGTTGTTGCCCAGAGTCACATCATTTCGGACAACGAAATCAAATCCGTGAAAGGGAGTCGATACAACTCGAGTGACACCCCCAACTTCCACCAGGTTGGCAGTAGCGGTACAGCTTCCCACTGCCAGCGATTTTGACGCATTCCGCGGTGTCGGATTGCCAAACCCGAATGCATAAGGTCCAAACTTTTGCAAAATTGAAAGAGCGTTTGGATCCACCCCGCAAGCCCCTAACTGGGCCAGACCGGTCGGGGTCGGAGTGAGGGATGTAGTCGTGAATACGCCACTTCCAGAGAAGAGATCGCTATCCAATCCGCCAAACAAGAATGCCTTGTTCTTTACAATCGGTCCTCCAATGGTTCCTCCGCTGAACTCCTCATTAAAGCGAGGCGGGCCAGTAAACGGAGTTCCGTTGGGATTCGTGGTCGTTACGCTTCCAGGTTTGGGAGAGTTGTGCTGCGTGTTGCTGAGCGCTTCAGTGTACGCGTTTCTGTTCTGGCCAAACACGCTTCCATGCCAGGCGTTGCTCCCGGACTTTGTGATTACGTTGACCACGGATCCGGCGTTGCGGCCGTATTCCGGACCGAACTGGTTGGTGATAATCACGTATTGGCCAACGAATTCCGTGTTCGACAGGAAGAGCCCTGGTCCGCCTACGCTGTTATCGTTGTTGTTTTGACCGTCGATTTCCTGGTCGTTATTTCTTCCACGAAGACCGTTGCTGGAGAAACCGACGCCGTTTGTATTGGAGAAGTTATCGCTGCGCGTGGCAACCACGCCCGGAACAAAGAGCGCGAGCCGGTCGAGTCCTTCATTTTCCTGAATTCCAGCAAAGGTGCTCAAAGTGGTTCCGGTAAAGGTATTAGTAACCTGCGACTGAGTGGTCTCAATCAGTGGCGCAGCGGCCGTGACTTCCAGGGTAGTGGAAGTTTCGCCGATTACCATTTTGACCGGACCGAGGCCACTGTCTTTTCCAGCGGTTACGATCACGTTGGTTTGTGAAGCGGTCTTGAAGTTTGGACTGCTCACTTCGATCGTGTACGTCCCGACCGGTAGCAGGTTCAGGCGGAACAAGCCTGAATTGTCGCTTGTTGTAGTTGTGACTACTCCTGTGTCCACATTCCTGGCTTTCACTTGGGCGCCGGCCACTACCGCTCCCTGAGGATCGATCACTGAGCCCGAAATCGAGCCTCGAATGACCTGTCCAAATAACGGGACGAAGCAGACAAGTACCATGGTGAATGCCACAACAACTGCGAAAATACGCAGCTTTGTATTCATTCTCTTCTCTCCATTGGTTGGTGGTAGAAAACGGCGTGAAAAGGGCAGGATCCCCTATACAAGTTTCCCCAACAATGTGTCGCCCCCCACGGCGTTTGCTTGGCCGGGACTAACGCAAGCAGAGTTCCACACGACGAATGCTGAAACCAAGGTACTTAGGCTTATGTAACTAGGTCTTGTTACTTAATTACATATATTTACGAAACTTGACATTCCAAATTTGGAATATCAGAGCGTCGTAAGCGTGTTTCACGCCTAACCACTTGAATTTAAGGCTTAAACTCGATTGTTTCTTAGGACTTCCACAATATTCTTTTCTGGAGAATGCTACTTCGCCTGAAAACGCTGGCTTGCATTTCATTATTGCTGGTCCTATGCACCGGTTTCGTTATGGCTGGCGAATCTGATGCCGATAAGCCTGGAATTCATCCTCCTCAAGGACAGCGGCAGCCCGCGCCCACTTACAAAATCGTTGCTGGTATTGACGGCGAAATCTATCCCGTTTTTGCGAATTATGCTTCGCTTCTGGCACAGAACGATCGCACGTTTGGAGTGGTGGCGATTACCGTTTCCAACTCCGGCTCCACGCCGCTCCATCGGCGCGTTTCCGTGAGGGTTCCCGGCTGGAGCGATGAAGAGATTCAGATGGTTGATTTGCAAGCGGGAGGAAAGCAAACCCTTCTGTTTGCTCCGTCTTTTCTGCCGCGCTTCTATAAGAACCGGGAAATCATTGCCGCCACCGTGCACATCTCCGTTACAGACCTTTCCGGCCGCAGTGTTTATGAAACCACCGCCCCGGTTCGCCTGCGCTCGTCAGAGGACATGTATTGGGGCCGCAGTTTCAAATACGCGCCGTTTATCGCCTCCTGGGTTACGCCCCATGATTCTGAGGTTGAGGCAGTACTGGCCCACGCCAAAAATTACACTCCTGATCGCCGCCTGCCCGGTTATGAGAACTGGAAGGATGAAGCAGAGCAGGAACATGAAACGTATATCGAATCCAGGGCCATATTCACTGCTCTGAAAAGAATGGGCCTTTCTTATGTGAAAAGCTCTTCCACACTGGGCGATCACAGCAACGTCAGCGAGCGCGTCCGCATGCCGCGTCTCAGCCTTGCTCAGAACAGCGCCAACTGTATTGACGCCGCCGTCATGTATGCCTCCCTGTTTGAAAACCTTGGCATGGAGCCCAGCGTGGTGATTGTCCCGGGACATGCCTACGTGGGAGTAAGAGTTGCACAGGGCTCATCCCGATTCCTGTTCATTGACGCTGCTCTGACCGGCCGCACCACGTTTGAAGCTGCCGTGCTTTCCGGTAAAAACGGACTCTCCCGGCGCGACGCCACTTCCATCACTCAGGTCAATATTGACCAGGCACGTTCCATCGGCATTTATCCCATGCCCTAATCTGGTCTACGGCCTTTTGGACCAAGCGCCGTCTATACAACTTTTTTCCATTTCCGCGCCCGCGCAGACACTTGACATTGCGCCGAACGGGCTTAAAATACCCGCAATTCATGAACCTGCGCTCCGAATCAGCGCTGTAGTCAGAACATGAAGCAAATCCGGAATTTACCTATCGAGCAGCGACCTTCCTTCGAAACAGCTATGGATAAACTTTGCAGGCATCCGCGCGTGCGCGTCGTTGCGCGTGAAGACGACGCCGAATTCGTTGAATGTCAGGAATGTGGCGACGTCTTCGAGGCCAGCGAATTCAGGGACATGGCCATTGAAGAGAACACAGGCCCTGAAGAAGTCTGAACTCGCGCGCTTCACCCAGTTGCCGTGCAAAGCCTTGTCTCAGCAACCGGAACGGCCGCAATAGCATGACTTTCGTACCGGTGTGGCGCCATTTCCTTCTTGCAACCTTCAGCGATGGGCTGCTAATTTGCTTCTAAGCGCTCAGGGTACTGTCACATGTCTAAGCTTGCTTTGGTAGTGGATGATTCCATGCTCATCCGCCATACTGTCTGCCGATTCCTTGAAGACAGAGGGTTTCGTGTGGAATCTGCCACCAACGGAATGGAAGCGCTGGAAATGCTTGCAGGCATGCGCCCTGATCTGATCGTGACTGATCTGCAAATGCCGAAAATGGATGGTCATCAATTCATCCGCGCGCTCAAAGAGAAGCCACAAACCTCCGAAATTCCCGTCGTCATCCTGGCCAACAAACAACAGCCTGAGCAGCCGGAGCAATCTGTTGCCCGTTACGTCATCTATAAGGACATTGACATTGTTACGCAACTCGGCCGCGCGCTCCAGGAAGTGTTGCCCCAGTGCTTTAAAGGTTGAACGCCTTACCGCAAAGGCAGGGCTGCCTCGGCTGAAAATTCTGCGGACGCAAAATCCGCGGCCATGAACTTGGGATAAGCCGCTGCTGCAATCATTGCTGCATTATCCGTCGAAAGCTTTCGCGAAGGGAAAAACACCGGCAAGCCATTCTGTGCCGCTTCGCGCTCAAAAGTGCGACGCAACTCGCTGTTTGCCGCCACGCCTCCGGTGACGAACAGGGTTCGTGCTCCCCGCTCCAGCGCCGCCTCAAGCGTCTTCCCCACCAAATCTTCCACTACGGCGCGCTGGAACGACGCCACCAGATCCAGAGTCTTCTTATCGCAAAGCGGAAGGACATCATCCACTTTGGCTTTCGGAATTGCCGATAGCGCCTGCCGCCGCGCAATTACAGCCTCGCGCATTCCTTCTGTCTCAACGTAGCGCAGCACCGCGGTCTTTATGCCGCTGAAAGAAAAATCATATGGCGTTTGCTGGTCGCGTGGTGTGCCGCGATTGCGATGCTTAATCTGCGCCGGACCAAATTTCACCGCGCGAGGGTTGCCGTGCGGAGCCAGGCCGTCAATCACCGGGCCTCCCGGATATCCCAGCCCCAGCAGCTTGGCCACTTTGTCGTAAGCTTCACCCGCCGCGTCATCGCGCGTCCGTCCGATGTTCTGATACTTCCAGCCCTGCTTGTGTTCTTCCGCCATAAAAAGGTGCGTATGCCCTCCGGAAACCACCAGCGCCAAAACCGGGAATTCGACTTGAAAATTTCCCTTCTGGCGCTCTTCCAGCAGAACGGCATGGATGTGGCCTTCCAGATGATTCACCGTGATCAGCGGCTTCTCCAGCGCAAACGCCAGCGCCTTCGCGTAGCTGATGCCCACCAGCAGCGCTCCGGCTAAACCCGGACCCTGTGTCACCGCAATCGCGTCCACTGACTCATATGTCTGTTCTGCCTGCTCCAATGCCTGACGCACCACCGGAACAATTGCCCGCAAGTGCTCTCGTGACGCCAATTCCGGCACCACTCCACCGTAGGGCTGATGCGTGGCAATCTGCGAAGAAACCACGTTTGAAAGCAGGCGTTCGCCTCGGCGCACCACCGCCGCAGCGGTTTCGTCGCAGGAAGTTTCGATCCCAAGAATGCATCCATCAGCCATACATCTATATTATTTGATTGGGACTCACCTTAAGCAAAGGGCAGCGATATTGAACCTAACATCGGAAAAAGCCCGGGAAGCTGCGCGCCTCGTCCGCGTTTTGCGCGACCACGGCCACTCTGCCCATCTCGTCGGCGGCTGTGTGCGTGATCTGCTGCTCGGGCGCGAACCCGCGGACTATGACGTTGCCACCTCCGCCAGTCCGGATGAAGTCATGAGCGTGTTCCCCAGGACCTACGCCGTTGGAGCTCAGTTTGGCGTCGTCCTCGTCCCCGTGCTCAACGACCGCGAAGATGGATCGCGCGACAACTACGCCATTGAGGTTGCCACCTATCGCAGTGACGGCGCCTATTCTGACGGCCGCCATCCTGATCGAGTCCAGTTTTCTTCTGAAGCCCGGCTCGACGTTCAGCGCCGCGACTTCACCATCAACGGCCTCCTGCTTGATCCCATCACCCGCGAAGTTCTGGACTTCGTCGGCGGCCAGGCCGACCTTCAACGCGGCGTCATCCGCGCCATCGGCGCTCCTGAACTCCGCTTTTCTGAAGACAAACTCCGCATGCTTCGCGCCGTTCGCTTTGCTGCGCGTTTCGGCTACCAGATCGAGGCCAATACCTTTGCCGCGATTCGTGAACTCGCATCGCAAATCCACCAGGTCAGCCGCGAACGCATCCGCGATGAGATCCTCAAAATGCTTACGGAAGGCCACGCGCGCCGCGCCTTTGAACTGCTGGATGAAACCGGCCTGCTCATCCAGGTCCTGCCTGAAGTCAAGAAGATGCAGGGTGTGCAGCAGCCGCCGCAGTTCCATCCTGAAGGCGACGTCTGGATCCACACTCTTATGCTTCTTGAAGGCCTTCCCGCCGGAGTTTCCAAAACGCTGGCTCTTGGCGTCCTGTTACACGACGTCGGCAAGCCGCCCACATTTCGCGTTGCGCCGGACCGCATCCGCTTTGACAATCATGCGGAAGTGGGAACGCGAATGGCGGAAGAAATCTGCCGCCGCTTTCACCTCTCCAATGAAGAAACGCACCAGGTCTGCTCTCTTGTCGCCAATCACATGCGCTTTGGCGACGTGATGAAGATGAAGGAGTCCACCCTCAAGCGTTTCTTCCGCCTGCCCCGATTTGAGGAGCACCTTGAACTCCATCGCCTTGACTGCCTCAGCAGCCACCGCGATCTCTCGCTCTATGACTTCGCCCGCGGCAAGTTCAATACGCTGCCGGCGCAGCAAATTCGTCCTGATCCGCTCATCACCGGCAATGACCTCATCGCTGCCGGCTACCCTGCCGGACCAAAGTTCAAGGAGCTTCTAACCGCGGTCGAAGATGCGCAACTTGAAGGCGCCATCACCACCAGGGATGAAGCTCTCAGTCTGGTGAAGCGCCTCATGGCGCAGGAGCCCTAGCTTGCATCCACTGCTCGGCCAGACATCCCACCGCACAGCTCCCATGCCAACCCAGCCATGGATCATGCTGCAGAAGTGGCACGATCTGCTTTTTGCGCATTGGCCGCTGCCAGCGCCGCAAATTCGCCCTATCGTCCCCAAAGAACTCGAACTCGATCTGCGCGACGGTTACGCCTGGGTAGGAGTGATCCCGTTCTGGATGAGTGGTATCCGGGCACGCGGTACGCCTGCCATTCCTGGTTTAAGCACCACTCCCGAACTGAACGTGCGAACCTACGTGGCTTATCGAGGAATTCCAGGAGTATATTTCTGGAGCCTCGATTGCGCCAGCCGCCTCGCCGTTTGGGGAGCGCGCACTTTCTATCACCTTCCTTACTTCAACGCCTCCATGTCCGTGCAGAATGCAGGCGAGAGCTTTTCTTACCGTTGTATCCGGCAGAAAAATCCCAAGACCATACAAGGATCTGAAGACGTGCCCGCAAGGCCGGCGGAATTCCGCGCCACTTACCGGCCCATTGGACCTGCCCGCCAGCGCGAAAAAGGAAGCCTGGAGCATTTCCTCACCGAGCGCTACTGCCTTTACACAGTGCACCGCGGCAAAGTACTTCGTGCTTACATCCACCATCTTCCGTGGCCGCTGCAGGACGCCGCAGCTGAGATTGAACTCAACACCATGGCCGACGCCGCCGGGATCCACCTTCCCGCCACGCCGCCTCTCCTCCACTTCTCCCGCGACCTTGAGGTTCTGGTCTGGTGGCCTTCTTTCGCCTGAGGTCGGCAAGCACGGCCTTTGCTCGAGTCCGACCGCTGCTTTCTGAATCCCGAGCGTCTTTTTCTGAAATCCCTCGCGTAGCGAGGGATCCCTACGGACTGACAGGCTCTTCGAGCGAGCACTTTCCGGCAAGCCCATGTTTTGATCCGCGTTGATCCGCGTTGATCTGCGTTCATCAGCGACAAGATTCGGCCTTTGACTTTCCGATGTCGGCGATGTCGGCGATTTCCTCCATACTCATGTGGCACAGCCGCAGACCTGATTTTGGTCTGCTGGGGTGGACAGCCGCCCTCGGCTGTGGGGTCTTCTTTTCCCATCACCCGATCACCAGTCCTTTTGCCGGTTTTCAATTGCCGTTCTTTGGTAATGTTGGCAATTTTGGCAATAGGTTCATCCCCCACCCCTCCCCCCCC
>DATEJX010000255.1:0-13830 GCA_035277785.1 Candidatus Angelobacter sp.
ATTGAAGGAGCGATTCATGAAAAGAGTGCTTGTCACGTTTGTGCTTGCGCTAACCGCGGGCGCCATGACGTTTGCCCAGCAACCAACGGCGCCGGCTTCTCCGCAGGGTGCCGCCCAGCCCGGCCAGCAGAACACACCCACCAGCCAGAAGGTGATCAAAGACCCGGCCGAATACAACGCCTACATCACGGCTTTGAACACCACGGATCCGGCTGCCAAGGCCGCCGCCATGGAGGCCTTTGTTACCCAGTATCCGAACAGTATTGTCAAGGTGGACGCGCTGGAACAGGCTATGGCCGCGTACCAGCAGTCGCAGAACCAGGCCAAGGTGGAAGACACGGCAAAGCGCATTTTGCAGATTAATCCCAACAATGTTCGCGCTCTTGCCATTGTGACTTTCATAGATCGCGCCAAGGCGAGCGCCGGGAATAATCCCCAGGCCCTCCAGTCAACATGCAGTGAATCGGATGCGGGCATAAAGGCCCTGCCGACATGGGAAAAACCTGAAGGAACCACGGATGCTGACTTTGAAAAGCTCAAGACCCAGATGAGCAACATCTTTGAAGGCGCTGCCGGATTCTGCGCCCTCCAGGCCAAAAACTATCCTGTGGCTCAGGAACACTACGCCAAGGCGCTCCAGACGGATGGCAACAGTTTTGGCGACACGTTTCAGCTTGCCGTTGCCGAGTTGGAATCGAATCCCCCGGTCATGAATGGCTACTGGCATTGCGCCAGGGCCATCAATCTGGCCCAGGCACAAAACAATGCTCCGGGCGCGCAGAGCATCAACTCTTATTGCAAAGCCAAATACCACAACTATCACGGCAACGATCAGGGTTGGGACGAGTTCGCAAAGCAATACGGCGCGGCAACCGCTCCTCCGGCCAATATTGCCCAGCTGATCACGCCCAAGCCCACTGCCTGCGATCTTGCTGTTCAGGCTGTGCAGCAAAATGACATTACCCAGCTTTCTTTCTCTGACAAGGAATTCATTCTGGCTCAGAAGGGATGCTCGCCGGCCGGAACCGACGCAGCTGACAAGGTCTGGCAGAGCATTCAGGACCTGGAAAAGAACGGGCAGGCCAAGCTGAAGATTCCAATAAAAGTAATTGCCTCAACCGCAGACACAATTGATGCTGCCCTGAGTGAGGACAACCAGAACGCGAACAAGGCTGATCTTCACGTGATGATGGAAAAACCCATGACCAAGCCTCCGGCTCCCGGCACCATGACGGACATCATCGGCATCATCACTTCCTACACGCCGAATCCGTTCATGTTCACCATGGAGAAAGGCGAACTGCCGGCTCCGGCCAAGAAGGCTCCGGTTCATCACGCGCCAACAAAAAAGAAAAAGAAAGCCTGATTGAGTAGAGAACGTTGAGTAGAAAACAGTTGAAAAGCAGCTTCCCGGCGCGGAAGCTGCTTTTTTATTCGCCTAACATCAGCCGCTGGATGGAGTAGGCGCGTCCCGTATTCTCATCGCACTCGATGACGACAGCGCAGAATCTCGGATCGCCTTTGGCCGCTTCAAAACGCCCGGGCAATCCGGTAAGAAAGCGCTGCAAAATCTGCTCTTTCTCCACGCCGATAACGCTGTCATAAGGGCCAGTCATTCCCACATCAGTCTGGTAAGCAGTTCCTTTCGGCAAAACGCGATTATCTGCCGTGGGAACATGTGTATGTGTTCCCAGCACAGCAGTCACACGCCCATCCAGATACCAGCCCATCGCGATCTTTTCTGACGTGGCTTCGGCATGGAAATCCACCAGAACTACTTTGGCGGTGAGCTGCTTAAGCAGAGCGTCCGCTTTGCGAAATGGATCGTCATTGTCCTGCATGAAGACGCGGCCCTGAAGGTTGATGACGGCAAACTTCTGCCCTGCTCGAGTTGTGCCCTCATACCAGCCAATGCCGGGAACACCCTCAGCGTAATTGGCCGGCCGCAGCACTCTTCGCGGACGACCTGTAGGATCACCGTTTACGGAGTTGAAATAATCGATGATTTCGCGCTTGTCCCAGATATGGTTGCCGGTGGTCAGCACCTCACAACCAAGATCAAATAACTCATCGGCGATGGAAGGCGTAAGGCCAAAGCCTCCGGCCGAGTTCTCTGCATTGGCAATGACGAGGTCAATTTTGTGGCTTTCCACCACATTCTGCATGTGGTCGCGCACAATCCTGCGACCTGCGCTGCCGAAGATGTCGCCAATGAAGAGGATTTTCATAAACAAGAATCTTTGATACTAACATCCCGCCGCATGCTGCCTCACTGGGCCCATTGCACCGTGGTTAGGAAGTCGTAATTGCCGGAAGGTGCCAGGTCCAGGTCGCGAATACGCGTGGTGTGGACCATCAGGTTATCCATGTACCAGAAATCGATGTAAGGGAGATCGTGCGCCAGAATTTCCTGGATCTCAGCGTAAATCCGCTTGCGTTCCGCCTGGTCCACCGTCTGCCTGCCCTGGGCGATCAGCGCGTCCACTCGCGGATTTGAATAGTATCCACGATTTGCGCGCTTGGGCGGAAAACTGGCAGAGTCAAACGCATAGGCAAAAATATCAGGGTCCTGATTGCTTCCGCCGACCCAGCGCAGCGAGTAGAGCTGGAAAGCTCCGCGAAGAATATCCGCGTAGAGAGTGGCAAATTCAAAGGTCCTGATGTCCAGCACGATCCCCACTTGCCTGAGCTGTTGCTGCAGAACCACCGGCAAAAGACGCGAAGTCTCTTCCGTGTTCGAAGTCTTCATAGTGAGGTGAAAGCGGATCCCATCTTTTCCGCGCGGGAATCCGGCCTCATCCAGCAGCACATTTGCCTTGTCAGGAGAATAAGGATGATGCTCAACGTTGCCATCATACGCCCAGTGTTCCGGAGGCAATACGCTGTCAGCCAGTCGTCCGTATCCGCCGAACAGGTGATCCAGGATTGGCTGGCGATCAATCGCATAGGCCATTGCCTCGCGGACGCGCACGTTCTTGAGAATGGGATCGCGCAGGTTGAAGGCCAGATACACCAGGGCTGTTCCCGGCTCGCGCTGAATGCGAAGATGCGGATCGCGTTTTAGTGTGTCCACCATGTCTGCGCCCAATGAGTTGGTGGCAGCCAGATCCGCGCTGCCTTTACGCAACTCCAGGGCACGAGTGGTTGCGTCCGGTACTACATTCAAACGCACTCGCTCCACATTCGGAGGTTTAGTCCAGTACTTGTCGTTCCGTTCGAGAACTACGTGGCTGTCCTGTTCCAGGCTCACAAATCGGAAGGGTCCTGAACCAATCGGTTTTGCCGTCAGCTCTTTGCCGCTGCCGTAAGGCACAATGCCAAAGGCTCCATCAGAAAGGTTCCATAGCAGAGTGGCGTCGGAGTCATCAAGATGGATGACGACCGTCGACTCATCCGGAGCGTCCACCTTGACCACGTGCTGGTACGTTGCCGCACGGATGCTGATAACAGTACCGTTTTTGTAAGAATCCAGCGTCCACTTCACATCCCTCGAAGTCAGCGGCCTGCCGTCATGGAACACAATGCCTTTCCTCAGGTGGAAAATGTATGTGCGCGAATCAGGAACGTCCCAGCTTTCCGCCACCCATGGCAGCAACTTGAAGTGGTTGTCTTTGCGCACCAGAGGATCGAAGATGAGCTCAGCAATGCGCTCTGATTGGGAATCGGTGCCCACGCGTGGATCAAGATTCACCGGACTGCTTTCAATATCCATCACCAGCATGCCAGGCACAGGATGACTGGAGCAGGCGATAATCGGTAGCAGGAGGAGTATCGAAAAAACCATGTGGCATAGAGCCGCCATATTGAAAGAGTGTTTCAAAAGTACGCGTGCTCGCTTATGCTCTCCCCGCTTAAACATATGAAATTTTTCCCAACACTGCTGCCCGCTTCGCACCGGTTGCAGAAGGAATGTTGCCCGGCTCTCTGTGCCAGGTTTGGTATGCCAGCAAAGCAAACGCTGCGGCTTCTTTTGCCTGTCCCGGAATCTGGAAATCATCCATTTTTTTGAGCGTAAGGCCCATTTCGCTTACTTCCTGAGACAGCATTCTCATGAGGGTTCGATTCTCCACACCGCCACCGGAAACAATGTAGTCGCGGAAATTCGCTCTCTTGCCTCCACGAGTGAGCACAAATTGCTGAATTGATTGCGAAATGGATTTCGCGGTGAGCGCGGTTGCTGTGGCGATGATGTCCCGCGGCGGCTTGCGCTTGCATCGACGTATCAATTCTTCCGTATATTCCCTGCCAAATTGCTCCCGGCCCGCCGTTTTTGGCGGTTTCTGGCGGAAATATGGGTCGCGCAGCAATTCTTCAAGCACTGCTTGAACTATGTTTCCTCTTGCCGCAATTTCCCCGTTGCGATCGTAAGACTTGCCATAGAAGCTTTGCATGAGCTGATCGATCACCATGTTGCCCGGACCGGTATCAAAGGCGATGACCCCGTTTGGTTTCGCGTTAGCCGGAATTGCGGTGAGATTGGCGATGCCACCAACGTTCTGGAGAATCCGCCCCACGCGCGCATGGCGGAACAGCGCATAGTCCAGAAACGGAACCAGCGGCGCACCCTTGCCTCCAGCCGCTATATCGGCAGGCCGAAAATCTGAAACCACCGGCACACCGATTCGAGCGGCTATCACAGCTCCTTCGCCTGTTTGCCACGTGCAGGCAATCTCTCTTGCGTGAAACTTCGCTTCGTCTCCCTGGTGATAGAGCGTCTGGCCGTGGCAGCCCACCAGCTCCAGCTTGCGGATGCCGCTCGATTGCTGAGCTTTACGGATGGCTTCGCTGTATAACTCCCCGAGCAGAAAGTTCAGCCGCGACAAATCGGCCACGCTCATCTGCCTCGCATTCATGGCGTTGAGGACTGCCTCACGGATGGGCTGAGGATAGGCGGTATGTTTGTGTGCCAGAAGCTTCAAGCGGAGCATTAAGTTTTTCCCGCTGATCCGGACGATAGCTACGTCAATCCCGTCCGCTGAAGTCCCACTCATCACACCGGCGACGATCAAGCGCGCTCCACTTTGAATCCGGTTACCCGGTCATTTTCAGCATCACCGGAAAGAATGGCTGTAAACTCCCACACAATCTGTTGTAGCTTCTTCACCACTCGTTCTTTTGGTTCGCGGGCAAAGCCGCGGAGCGCAGACGATCTTCGCTTGAGGGCCAGGACTCGCCGGGCTGACTGCGCCACGTGCGTAGCAAATTTTTTGTCACATTCCGCTTCCCGCAGGACCGCTTCGTACCCTCTCCATACCAGGTCATGATTGTGGCAAACCAGGAACATGTCAGCCCCGGCTCGGAGCGTCTCTACAGCCACCTCTTCAATTGATCCTGCAGCCAGCACTCCTCCCATTTCCAAATCGTCAGAGATGATGAGGTTTCGGAAACCGATCTTGTCCCGCAGAACGTCTTTCATCCATTTTTTTGACAATGAGGCCGGCAAGTTGTTCTTCGTTACTTCTGGATACGCCGCATGGGCCACCATAACGAACGGAAGCTGACGATGCAATTCGCGATAGGGCACAAGATCTTCCGCCCAGAGTTTCTTCCATGGTTTCGCGATCGACGGCAGCTCATGATGTGTATCGAGATTGGCTTCGCCCAGCCCAGGAAAGTGTTTCCCGCATCCCAGTACGTTTGCGATCTTCAGCCCTTTCAGGCATTCGCGGGCATAGGCAATCACGTCCGCGGGATCAGCAGATGCAGTGCGTGATCCCAGCACGCGCTCAGACGGTTGCAGGCCCAGATCAAACACCGGAGTGAAATCGGTGTTGAATCCAAGAGCTCTCGCCTCCAGACCCAGAATGTGCCCGTGCATGCGAAACAGCTTGCGCTCACCGCTCGTGAAAACCTGACGCACCGAGGGTACCGGCGCGATCACATTCTTCAGGCGATCCACCGTGCCGCCTTCAAGGTCCACGCACAGAAACATGGAAACGGGCGTTGTGGCTTGAGAATCTTTCAGCAACCGCCAGGTCTGCTGCGGTGAGGTTATATTGCGCGCAAACAGTATCACGCCGCCGGGCTGCAGTGTATTCAGCGTGGTACGCAGTCCGGAATCAACCTCCAGCCCGTCATATCCCATGATGAGCAGCTGCCCCACCTGCTGGCGCAGTTCAAGTTTTGTGTTTTTCGCCATGTAAATTTCGATTATACGAAGAGTGGGGCACCGCGAATCATGTCTTATAGGGTACGTATGCAGAGGTTGTGAGGATGACGATCTGGTGGACTTATTTCTCTTCGTCGTCTGGCACGCCCAGCTTTCCCAGCCGATAGCGCAATGCATTGCGAGAAAGCCCCAAAAGTCTGGCGGCCTGGCTCTTATTGCCGTTGGCACGCCGCAGAGCCTCACGGATCATTTCATCTTCCCATTGCTCCAGCGTCATGCCTTCGGGCAGAAATGGAACGCCTGCGGCGTTCGCTGAACCGGCGGCCGCGCTGCGCGTCGGCGTGTCCAGATAAATGTCTGCAATTTCAATCGAGGTTCCCGAAGACAAGGCGACAGCCCGTTCAATCGTGTTCTCCAACTGACGAACATTTCCTGGCCAGTGATAGTTCATCAGCATTGACAATGCCTCTGGGGTAATCCCGCTGATTTCTCTTTCGTTGTCGCGGGCAAAGCGGGCAAGAAAGTGCTTCACCAGGTCGGGGATGTCCTCTTTGTGTTCACGCAACGGCGGAATATCAATGGGAACCACGTTCAGCCGATAGTAGAGGTCCTCGCGAAAGGTTCCCTGCTCCAGCGCGGCCCGCAGGTCACGATTGGTGGCGGCAAGCAGGCGCACATCCACTTTGAGAGTTTTGGTGCTCCCCAGGCGCTCAAATTCTCGTTCCTGCAGCACTCGCAAAAGCTTTACCTGGATGAGTGGCGGCACATCGCCAATCTCGTCAAGAAACAGGCTTCCCTTGTCTGCCACCTCAAACTTGCCCGGCTTGCTGGCCAGGGCGCCGGTAAATGCGCCTTTCTCAAAGCCGAACAGTTCGCTTTCAAAAAGAGTGTCAGGAATGGCCGTGCTGTTGACCTTGATGAATGGTCCGGCTGCACGGCGCGAGTTCTGGTGGATGGCGCGGGCAATCAGGTCTTTCCCGACACCGCTCTCGCCGCCCAGCAGCACTGTGGAGTTGGTGCCGGCCACGCGTGCCACCAGCGCCAGCACTTCCTGCATCCTGACGCTTCGGGCGATGATGTTTTGGAACTGGTAGCGTTTCCCCAGGGCCTCGCGCAGCGAGCGGTTTTCATCCCGGACCCTCTGGACATCAAGCTCTTTCCTGACGACCAGCTTCATCTCCGCCATGGTGAATGGCTTCAGGACGTAGTCGCTCGCGCCCGCCTTCATTGCCTCCACTGCTGTCTCTACACTGCCGTACGCAGTCATCACCACCACGGGAACTGATGCGTTCAAGATCTTGGCTTCCTGAAGGAACTCAAGGCCATTCATGCCGGGCAGCTTCAGGTCCGTCAACACCAGGTCAACGCTGTCTCTGCGCAGCAATTTGATCCCGGTCTCGGCATCTCCGGCTGCATGCACCGTGTGCCCGTCCTCGCCCAGGCTGATCTCCAGCAGCCTGCGCATGCGAGGCTCGTCTTCAACAATCAGAATATTCGCCATATGTGTCAGGGACGGCTTCCACTTTCAGCCGGTATGGTCACACGAAAGCATGCGCCCCGGTCCGGGGCATTTACCAGCTTCACTGTTCCCCCATGAGCATCAACAATTTTCGACACGATCGCTAAACCTAAACCCACTCCGGACTTCTTAGTCGTGAAGAAAGGATTGAAAACCTGCTCCTTAATCTCCGCAGGGATTCCTGGCCCGGTATCGGCGATCTCAACAGCAACTTCCGGTTCCCTCTCACCCGCAGTTTTTCCAGCCTGGGCTCGAATGGTTAGCTGCCCGCCTTCGCTCATTGCTTCACAGGCATTCGAGATCAAATTTGTAAACACCTGCTCACAGAGTTCACTGTCAATCATCACTCTCGGCAATGAAGGCGCATATTCTCTTACAATTTTGATTCCTACGGTCGCCCCCTGATCAGCAACTGTCTTAAGACATTTCTCCAGCAAGTCTGGCAAGTTTTCGGGCCTTACATTGAGCTGTGATGGTCTTGCGAAGTCCAGGAAGCGACCCACCAACGCACTCAAGCGGTTGACTTCAGTGTAAATATATCCGGAAAGCTCTTTGGCCAGTTCATCTCCTCCGCTCAGCTTCTGGCTGAGAATTTCCGCTGAGCCTTTGATTACGCCTAAAGGATTGCGAATTTCATGCGCAAGGCCGGCTGAAAGTTGTCCCAGAGCCGCCAGCCTTTCTGCGCGCCGCGCTTCTTCCTGCGCCTGGCGCAGACTGCGATTGGCTTCCGCCAGGTTCTGCGAGAGTAGCTGATAGCGGCGCACCTGCACCCGGGACTCCATGACAAAGCGATTCACCGTCATGGCGACAAGAAAAAAGAACAGGTTGCGCAGCAGCAATTCACTAATGCCTTGCCAGCCAAGAATAAATTCCCGCGAAGCCGGAATCAGATAGGCGCAGTAGGCCGCGGATGTCGCGAACGTCCACAACAGCGTCCCGAGCGGGCTGAAATAAATTGCCGCAGTTGTTACCGGCACGAAAAACACAGGCCAGTAGCTGCTTTGAATTGGGACAACGTCACGCGTGTGATTGATCAGGACAGTGGCTAGCGCCAGTTTCATCACGACGGCCAAAATGGGGCCAAGCCGCTCACCGCACCCGCGGATGAATCTTTTTTCCACGAGTTGAAAAAGCCCCAGCACCAGCAGAATCACCTGCTTGTGGGGCTCATTAACCGGCGGAAGAGCCGCCAGACCTGCTAAAAACAAAAGCCAGAGCAGGTCATGCCAGAGCGGCGTCGCGCGTTCTTCTGCCATAGGATGATTGCGATGACTCTATCACACCAGCTTCAGGCAAGAACGCTGAGTATGCGCATATGCGTGTTCCATGGGAAAACGGCAAACTTCAAGCTGGCTTCAGGCCGTCCAGAATGGACCTGATCTTTACCTCAAGAGATTGCAGGGTGAACGGCTTTTGCAGAAACGAGGCGCTATCGATGAAACCGTGGTCGCATACGGCATCATCGGCATGCCCGGAAATGACAAGAACGCCCGTTTCCGGCCGGGCTTCCTTCATTTGTTCCACCAGCACGCGCCCGCTGCCGCCAGGCATAACGATGTCCGTGACCAGAAGCGAAATTTTATCTTCAAACCGGCGCGCCACTTCCAGGGCTTCATCCACTGCGCGAGCCTGCAACACCTTGTACCCACATTCCTGCAAATATTCGGCCGCCGAATTGCTGAGTTCCTCCTCGTCATCCACAAGCAGGATTGTTTCTATGCCGCCAATTTTTCTCATGCCATCGCCGCAGGTCTCTGCACTTCGCTCAAGCGCATCCGCTACTCGCGGCACATATATGCTGAAAGTTGTCCCCTTGTGCGGAGAGGAATCCACCACTACGTGTCCCCCGGCCTGCTTCACGATGCCAGCCACAGTTGAAAGGCCCAGTCCGGAACCTGTCTTCTTCGTGGTGAAGAAGGGATCAAAGATGCGGTCCTGGATTGCAGGATCAATCCCTGTCCCCGTGTCTCTGACCGATAGCCGTGCATAACAGCCCGGTGGCACTTGCTTCGGCAGTCCGGGCCCGTCCACTTTATCGAGAGTGATCGTCAATGTGCCGCCAAAAGGCATCGCCTCATGAGCATTGGTCGCCAGATTTAGAAGCACCTGTTCCATCTGCCCCTGATCGGCATATACAGTTCCCGCTGCTTTACTGGACAGAATTGCAATGTGCGTTTCCGGCCCCATGAGGCAGGTAATCATGCTGCTGACATCGCTGATCACATCCGCAAGGTTCAGCAATGTGGGGGCAACTACCTGTTTTCTTCCGAAGGCCAGCAACTGCTTGGTAAGCGAGGAAGCTTTTGTAGTCGCGGTAAGGATTTTGCTGGCCTTGCTGCGCACGGTTTCATCCTGCTCCCGGAGTTCAATCAATTCAGCATGACCACTGATCACGGCGAGAATGTTATTGAAGTCATGGGCTACGCTTCCCGCAAGCCGCCCCACGGCTTCCATTTTTTGCGACACACGGAGTTGATCTTCCAGGCTTTGCTGCTCGCTGATGTCGCGCATTACACCCAAATGCCGACCCTCAAGAATGTTGGCTCTGAAGCAATAGTCAACCACGCGTTCTGACCCGTCTAAGCGACGGACGGAGAACTGTCCCCGGCGACTCTGCGAAATGCGCATCCGCTCCATCTCACCGTCAAAGCCATCACCCGCGAACTCATAAAACTTGCTGCCGATCAGCTTTGAACGCGGTACCGCCAGCAAAGCAGCGGCAGCCTCATTGGCCTCCACAAACCTGCCGCTCTCGTCAAAAATGACGATTGCATCCAGGGAATTCTCGAAGATGGCGCGTGCCGTTGCTTCACTCTTGCGCAGGGCTTCTTCTGACGTTTTTCTCTCAACTGCATAGCGGATGGCGCGCAGCAAAAGCTTGCCGTCAAACGAGCCTTTCACCAGATAGTCCTGGCCGCCCTCGCGCACGGTCCGGCTGGCAAGCTCTTCATCATCAGATCCGCTCAAGACGAGAATGGCTGAGCCGGGAGCCGCCCGTTTCACACGGTCGAAGGTCTCATATCCGGAGCTGTCACCAAGGTTGAGATCCAGCAGCACCACATCAACTTCGAACTGGGCGAGTTCCGCCAGGGCCTCTTTCAGGTTACGCGCGTGGGTGCATTCGATGGTTTGCGTGGAATTTCTCAGCAAGCCTGTGACCAGATGTGCGTCTACAGAGCTGTCTTCCGCAAGCAGGATCCTCATCAGCTTCCCGTGTTGACTATCTGCGAGAGCTGTTGCCATGTCGCGTCAGTTCTCTCCTGCCTTATTGGCTCGCGCCTGCCCGCTTGAAGCCATGGCTTCAAGCAGGCGCACCAGGAAATCGATCTCCTTCTTTAACGTGTTCACTGAAAGCACCGCATCATTCAGAGAATTGCTGGCGGCGAGGCGCTCAAGATCGGCTGCCGCTTGAGCAGCAACAGGGGCGGAGAGCTGGAGGAGAGATCCTTTCAGTTTGTGGCTGGCTTCGCGTAGCGTCTCTGCGTCTCCGTCCCGTGCAGCCGAGTCAATCTTGAGTAACAACTCCGGATATTCAGCCGCAAAAATTTTCACCAGCTCTGCGAGCAACTGCATGTCTCCGTCCACTCTTCGCCAGAGCGCGGAGGGATCGAATCTCTCGCTGGTCAGGCTTTCCCACATGGCTTCAACCTATCGGCCATTCCTGAGATTATCTCCCGAATTCAGCAGCCTTCGCACTTTTTTATGTGCCAAAAGTGAATGACATTGGCCGCGAAAAAGGGTTCATGGCCTGCTAAAATCAAAGCTGGCACAAAGGGGACGGCGGGAACTCGCTGCCGAAGATTCTGAGCGAAGGCAAAGGACCTTAAGCCAGATACAGTAGACTAAACCTAAGCGGGAGTAATTCAGTGGTAGAATGCCAGCTTCCCAAGCTGGACGTCGCGGGTTCGATCCCCGTCTCCCGCTCCATCCTTTAACACGACCCTGTCACCGGCTGAAATCTCAGGCAATTCAAAATCCAGGGAGTCAATGGAGACGCCAAGTGCTCATGGCTGTTTTTGTTTTTAATGTGCGTGGCGGACCAAAACCGAAAAAGGTTCCGCCACGCAGCATTCAGTCGAGTTAGCTAACTATGTCCAAAGGTAATTAGAGGATTCTTGGGAAGAGATTAATCGCTCTAATCTCGTGCCACCGGCACCACAGGGGCGCAGAACAGCTCGTCAACTTCCTATAGTTGGTAATCGTTACTTCCCGCTGCTCTGATTGCTCGGTGGCTTCACTGGCGCCGACAATCCGGTTTTTGCTCCCGCTTTACCAGCATTGGAACTGCGGGTGGCCCCGCCTTCGGATGCCCCTGACATTCCAGGCCCAACGCCGGCAGCACTCAAATCACTGGGGCCATACATCGTGCCATCTGCGCGCGAAACCAGACCCGTTGCACTCGCGGCCTTGGGAGCACCACCCTTGCCTGGTGCGGCCGCAGTGAGAAAGGGCGAAGGGTTAAGATTTTGTGATACCCCGCCTTTGCCGCTGCTGTACGGAGTGCTCGCTTGAAGGCTGGATCCTCCATTGGAGGCGGCGCTGGTTTCCATTTTCTGATCTCCGCTGGCGACGCCGGCCCCTTCAGCGCCAGAACTGGTTTTGGCGAATGAAGGCATACTTCCCGTTGGCTGCGTAGCCCTGTCTTTATCATTGCCGGAACACCCCGTGGCACACACTATCAGTAACAAAACTAAAAAGCCTGGCAGAGTTTTCATGTTCTCTCCAAAGAATGAAACGATTGTTGCCGAGATGCGGAAGAAACAGGCCCGCGTGGACAACACACCATAATATATAGAAGCGGGTGCTCGTGCACACTGGTTTGGAACCGTGCAGGCTGGACAGTGTGGGCAGCATTGGCAAGTAGACAAAAAAAGCGGATGACCTTTGAGGCCATCCGCTCGGTTTCTGAGCAAGCTTATTCGCCTGCCGGCTTGTGTTTTCCTCTCGCACCCTTCACGTCAAGTTCATTGACCACCTGTTCGACATTCGGAACTGTGGCAGCAAGTTTTTCTGCGTTTTCCCTTTGTGCAGCGTTGTCCACGTCGCCTTTCAACGTAAGCACGCCATTCTTCGCATCGTAACGGATGTGCTGGTTGTCAAGATGATTGGCTATCAGCACTGCCTTGAAATCTTTCTCAATGGCACTGTCAACATTGGAATCAATTTTTCTGGCCGCGCTCTCAACGCCATCGGGACGGACGCCGATTTCGTTGGAAACTACCCAGCCGGACGCAGCACCCTTCGCTACGTCTTCAGCGCGTTCCTTGTCTTCCTGAGTCTTCACGTCACCCGAAAGCGTTACCAGTTGCTTGTCGTTATCCGTGTTGACCTTGATGTCCTTGAACCCGGCATTCCCCAGCGCGTGAGAAACCTGATCTTTCACGTCTGGAGTAGCCGCTTTATTTGTGTTGCAGCCGATAGCAAATGCAAGCAGTACCGAAGCCAAAATCGGCAGAATCCCCTTTGCACGCATACAAATCTCCTCTTGGTTAATGAAGTGGCGCGCTTTGAGAGATTGGATGCCGCTCTACGCAGTCAAGAGGGCTGCTGAGAGCTGGATTGATGTACCCGCCGCTGGCTAACGTGTTGCACTAACTCCGGACAGAGCCATAGATTGAAAAATCTTAGCGCCATCAGCCGAGCCGAGTAGCGGATCACTGCAACGGTCTGGATGAGGCATCATG
Source organism: Candidatus Angelobacter sp. (assembly GCA_035277785.1). Taxonomy (GTDB): domain Bacteria; phylum Acidobacteriota; class Terriglobia; order Terriglobales; family Acidobacteriaceae; genus Angelobacter. The sequence goes on from DATEJX010000255.1 coordinate 13,313, forward strand.
CCAAGAACATTTCTGCCCTCGCTACAAATCCCCGCAATATTGTCGAGAGAACCATTCGGATTGGCTTCCGCCGTGATCTCTCCTTCTGGCGTGCAGTAGCGGAAGATCACGCGGTTCTGCTTTTTGAGAGTCGCCAGCGTCTGCGGATCACAATAGTAATTCCCTTCCATGTGACCGATGGGAATCCGCAAGACTTCGCCTGCTTTGCAGGAATTACTGAAAGGAGTGTCTGTGTTGTCTACTCGCAGATTGATGAACTTGCAGACATATTTGAGACCTGCATTGCGCATCAGCGCCCCGGGAAGCAGGCCGGCTTCGCAGAGGATCTGGAAACCGTTGCAGATGCCGATCACCAACCCGCCTGAAGCCGCAAACTTCCCCACTTCCTGCATGATGGGTGCAAAGCGTGCAATCGCGCCTGTGCGCAGGTAATCACCATAAGCAAACCCACCGGGAACGATGATGGCGTCACAGTTTTCCAGGTCGTGGGACTCATGCCAAAGAAAAGTGGCCCGCTG
>DATEJX010000256.1:0-15128 GCA_035277785.1 Candidatus Angelobacter sp.
GCGATCCCGGTGTTGCCGCTGGTCGCATCCAGCAACCGCTTTCCTCCGCGCAACGCGCCTGACCGCAGCGCAGTTTCAATGATGTTGAGCGCGGCACGGTCTTTCACCGAACCTCCCGGGTTCACCCATTCTGCCTTGCCCAGCACCTGGATATGCCGCAACCCGGGGGCAAGGTTTTCCAATCGCAACAGCGGAGTATTGCCCACGCGCTGTAAAGGCCGCACACCCAGGGCGTCGAATGCTGGCGCCGGAATTGGCGCTGCGCCGGGAGCGCCCAACTCCAGCGTCGCCCGGCCGTTGCGAACGCGCTTTGTATGCAGCGGCCAGTTCACCGTACGCTCCCACCCGCAATGGACGGCACAATCGAAATCACGTCTCCCGGCCGCACCACCGTCTCTGTCTTCTGCAGGTAGCGGATGTCATCATCGTTCACATACACGTTCACGAATGACCGCAGGCGGCCTTCCTCGTTATAAAGGTGCTGCTTGATGGGAGGGTACTGCTGGGTGAGTGACTGCAACGCCGCAGCCACGGATTCGCCAGATACTTCAATCAGCCCTGCGCCCTCGGTATAGCGGCGCAGCGGCGTGGGAATACTTACTCTTAGCGACATATGGTTCGGTCCTCCACCTGGCTGGAAACTTGAATTTCTTCGCTTTCCAGCCGTTTGTTTTCTTCGCTGTCTCCATGCAAAACAAAAGCGTTGGTATCGTGCGCCTCGCCGCGCTCCACAGAGGTAATCACGTAAGAGCAGCCCAGCCAGTGCGCCTCCGCCAGATCCGTTTGCGACCACCGCGCCGGATGATCAGGATGCGAGTGATAAAACCCGACAATGTCCAGACCTTTGCTCGTGGCCTGCCGCTGAATGCTGATCAACTCTTTGGGATCAATGTGATAGCGGTCCTGCGGCCGGTCGGCTCGTGTGTTGCCGCATCGAACTATCTCTTGCACCACGCGGTCCTGGCCGATGAACTGTCCCAGCAACACTCCGCAGCATTCAAATGGGTAAGTCTCTTCACCGTGGCGGCGAAGCTTGTCATAATCGGCATTTTTAATGGTCAGCATCTTGTCTGTTTTCGATCTCTTTGTCGGGGCGCCCGTCAGTTTTTCTGCCTTAAAAACCAAAACCCACTCGGCCTGAGCGAGTGGGTTGATCTGGCAAATAGCCTTTAAAATCTTGTCAGCTTCGCCACAACTCGCCGGAACGGGCACAGGTGCCGCAACAACAACAGCAGCAGCAAACACCGTTCTGGCTGATGGCGAACATCAACCGCAGTGTAGTAAAGCCGCGTCGAATAGTCAATCCCCGCTCCTTCGTTTTCGGTTACCGCGGAGCTGAACAAGCGCCCCACGCCCTCAGCCAATTGACTCTCTATGGCCACCCTGGTCGATTAGAGTCTCTAATTACTTTCTAATTCAGGTGTAAGAATGCTTTAGCATAGTACCCGTGCAGCCCATTCCCCCGCCCTCCCCCGCAGGTCGTCTGCGGGGAGGGAGAAGCTGGCCCTCATGTCCACACAACTGACTGACCGTGCTCTCATCACGCTGATGCACGAACTGCAGAGCTTTGTCCGCACCAACCTTGAAAAACCGGAAACCATGGCGGAAGTGCGCCACCTGATGGCCCCTGCCGTCCCCGGACGCCTCGCTCCCAGCCCGCGTGTGGCCGCGGCGCAGTTTGTGCGCGCCTTTGAACTGCTGGCCCCGGCGCTGATGGTGGACTTCCTGGAGGAGAACCGCCAGTTCCTCAATCAGCGCGCCCTCGCCTCCTGGGCCGAAGAGCGCGAGGACCTTTACGAGACCGTCGGCGAGCTACTGGCGTAATTCTCCCCGTAGTTGCTTTCACCGCAACGGGCGCAAAGGTCGCAACGGGACGACATGTCGTAACGGGAACCCAGATTCTTTCTGCGGCGTGCTACTTTTGGCTGCTGGAATTCCCATCCCTGGGAGCGTACTCGCCTTTTCGGGGGAGGCGTTTAGGCACCGGAATGAGTTTGAACAGCTCCGACGGCGGCATGGACAGGCCGTAGGCGATCCGGATGATGCCTTCAAAGGAAACGGTGCGTTCTCCGCGTTCGATCCTGCCGATCTGGTTGGTCTGATAGTCGCAAAGCTCCGCCAGCCTCTCCTGGGAGAGGTTGCGGCTCTCCCGCAACTTTCTCAGCTGTTTGCCGAACAAAACCAATGCGTTGGACACGCCGTATAGGGTCTTGCGGCACTTCTCCAAATACCACACCCAATCAGTACCTAGGCCTGATTGGATGTATAATCGTTTTCCGCATGGTACCAGAAATCCGCTATGAAGCCTGCTGGACTGAGAGTGACGGACTGTATTCCTGCGGGTGCCAGCACGTGACCATTGCTGATGCAATGCGCTGCATGGTGCCCGATGGGAGGAGCTTTGTAAGGGCGGTGGAAGACGGCCTGACGCGATCACTTGATGACCATGAGATGAAGGAGTTCATAGCTGAGCTGGGAAGGTTCTCAAGAAGATAACCACCAAGGGGAAGGAGCTCTGAGCTCCGAGCACGCCGCGTTCAGATCCGGGCTGGACGCGGTTTTCCTTGTCTGAGTCCACAAAAGGGCATTTCACCGCAAAGGGCGCAAAGGTCACAACGGAAAACCGGAAACCGTTCGCCGCAGATCAACGCAGATGAACGCAGATCAGAAAGAAAAATCAGCCGCAAATGAACGCGAACGTATGCGAATCCTGCGATAAGTCTCAAACCTGGGATCAACCAGGATCAAAAGACTATGCCCGGCGGTGAATTCGGACCGGGAGAAACACAACATCGCCAAGATCGCGCGTCATCGCCGACATCTTACCCAGAAATCCAAAATCGGGACTTCCGGGAGCCCGTTCGACGTAGTCGGAAAACCAGCAGCACGACCTCCTGCTTAATCGGCCAACCGGCGCGGCTGAACCCGGAAGTGATACACCTGATGGCAGTAGAGGGAGCCGAGAAATCACTGTGCAGGGCGTAATCATGCAGCTATTCTGCTAAGCACGTGCCCACACAGAAACTTTTGTTGTCTCGACTGCCGGTTGCGCTGATGGCTGCAATGGTGCTCACCAGCGGCTGCCGCCGTCCTCCGGCGGAGAGCAGTGGAGCAGTGCCGGAAAACATGCCTCCGCCGGCCAATGCGAATGCGAGTTCCGCATCGACTACGAGTTCAGAAACTGCGAACGACAATCTGCCGCTGCCCGCAGCGGTAGCGCAGATTTTGAACGCGGCGCAGCGAACCGGCTCAGTCATCGAGCGATGCCAGTGTGGCGCGGGAAGCAGACTGGTGGAAGCGCACATCCTATCTCGCGATGTGGCGCAGAAGCCGATGGAAGACGCGTTCAAGAGCATCACGGCGCGGTATCCGGAGATGCGTTGGCAGGAATCCAACGAAGGCCGCGTGCGCGTAGAAGACAAGCACAGCGGGGCCGGGCTGCTGAAAGTGCGGGTCAGTCAATTTCTGGTGATTGAAGACCGGCCGCCGCAGGCATCATTGCCTGCCCTGTTGCAGACAGCCGAGGTGCAGGCCTACATGCGCAAGCACCACATGCGGGTGGCAAGGGCGTCGCACGCGGCGGGCAAGGTGATCAAGACATCGCCCACGGTGATTCAAACAAAGAACGCCACGGTGGAGCAGATTCTTGATCGCATGGTGGATGGCTACCACACCAGCGGCGGGCGTCCGCTGTACCGGGCGTGGGCCTATCGCGAGTGCCAGCGGAAGACCGGCACCTGGATCGAAATCGGAATCTACTAGCCGCAGCCGCCCGAACAAAGCTGCTCCGCACAGGACCGGTCGTCCTGCCTGCTGCTCAGATATCAACAGATTCTGCGTGTGTTAACCAGTTTGATACTATCGCGGCGGCGGCCAATGCCAGTATGCTGCAAGCGATGGCGATGCGCATGACAGTCCTGGCCAGCGGAAGCAGAGGCAATTGCACCGTCATCTCCAGCAACCAGGCCAGCATTCTGGTGGACGCGGGCATTTCCTGCCGCGAGACCCTCAAACGGATGCGCGCGGCGGGTGAAGACCCGGAAAATCTCAAGGCCATTGTCATTACCCATGAACACCAGGACCACGTGGCCGGCCTGCAGGTGCTGGCGCGCAAAGTGCACGTGCCGGTATTTATCACGGAAGCCACCTACCATCGCTGGCACAGGGAAAACAGGGACGCGGAAGGCAAGCCGGCGCGTCTTGAGCGTCTGGAGCATTTTCAGTCAGGGCGCAGTTTTACTGTGGCAAATATTACCGTGACGGCCTTCACCATTCCGCATGACGCCGCCGACCCCTGCGGCTTTACCTTCAAAACCGATGGCCTGAAGATGGGCGTGGTCACGGACCTGGGTTACATGCCGCCCAACGTGAAAGAACAACTGCGCCGTTGCGATGCATTGTTGATTGAGTCCAACCACGATCTGGAAATGCTGCGCAACGGGCCTTATCCGTGGATGGTGAAACAGCGCGTGATGAGCCGTGTGGGGCATCTTTCCAACCATGCGCTGGCCGATTTTTTTTCCAGCGACTATGACGGCCACGCCAGCCACCTGGTGCTGGGACATCTCTCTGAGCACAACAATCACCCGGAACTGGCGCGTGAGAGCGCTTACCGGGCCCTGGATGGAAAGATGAGTCTGTTTCAGTCGGCGACCATCAGCCTGGCTCATCAGGACAAGCCATTGCAGCCACTCACCATTGGGTGAGAACATACCTTATACTTAACCCTAGAAGGCCCGCTCCAGTGAAGGCAATGAGCAGTGTTTGCAGCGATAAAGTAATCGGAGACATACTGGCTGGCTGGCGTTATGACATTTCCGGGCTGGCGCCGGAGATGCGTGGCGATTATGAGCAGCATCTGGCGGAGTGCGCCCGCTGTCACAGCCGGCAAATCCTCCATCGCACCATTGATATCGGGCTCATGATCATTGCCAGCGTGTCTGCCGTGGTTTTTCTGGTGGCCTTTGGCGCGGTGCGGCATTACTCGCCCAAGCATGCGCTGGTGCTGGAATTGATTGCGCTGGCGGGCTTCCTGTTCTTCAGCGTGGTATGGCTGATTGTGGCCGTGGCGACTCCTGCTCCGGTAGTGGTCGCGGATGTGGCGCGCATTCACGCGCGCAGGATTCATGATCGCCTGCCCAGCAATATCCGCGAAAAGCTGCCGGAAGTGACGCAGGAATTTCTTAAGGGAAACAATCCCTGATCCAACTACAAATCGGTCCGCAAAAAAATGAAGCCACCGTCTTCCGGTGGCTCCTTAGGATGCGCGAAGCATTGAGTTATTGCTGCCAGACGTAACCCAAAATGCCGTCGTCTTTATACCCACCGCTCAGGGCCTGAGCATGCTCTTGAGGACTTGCTGTCGCAAAGTGCTTGCCGTCCTTGGTATTGACCATGCGATAAAAAGGCACCGTGCCTGACTCCTGCGACGTGGCAATGTAGCCAACCACACCGCTGTTCTGGAATGTACCCGCGCCTTCAGACCCGTTGGTGGAAAGCATGGCGTCGGTGGAACTGGTGAGTGAATAAAGCGCGGTGGTTCCCGCGGTTTGTGACTGCATCACGTAGGCAGCGGGACCTTCCAGCCGGAATCCATTGGGAGCAGAGTTGGAAGCGCTGAAAGCATGTGCGTCCGAGGTGGTGCTGACAAACCGGTAGAGAGGAACCTTAGTGCCCGTCGCGGCGGCGGGAGCGGTCGTCGGCGGCTGTCCGGCACTGGCTGCATTCACGTCAGGCGCAGTGCCGCCCGCGGTTGCGGCAGTCTGGAATTGGCCGGTGGTGCGCACGTCCTCATCGCGGGTCATGATCTCCCATTCATAGGTCTTTCCGGGCTGCAACCCGGTGAGTTGCAGGGAATGATCGGTGGAACCACCCGCGTGAAAGGCACTTTGCCAATTGCCGCTTCCAGCCACACGATATTTCACATGGTTAGAGGCAGCTTTGCTGGTAGTCCAGTGAATGGTAGCGGAGTTTCCGGTGATATTGCTGATGGTGGGACCCTGTGTAATTTGAACGTTCTTTTCAGAAGCCTGGTCCATGGTATTGGTTTGCGCCCACACCACCGCCGAAAAGAGCAGGAGCGTCAGTCCTGCCATGATGTATTTGTACTTCATCTTAGCTTCTCCCGGGGGGAACAGCAGGTACACCTCATGTTGGGACACAGCATTCTGCTGACAGCAGCCTGGGGCTCCAATTCTCAGGAAGCGTCAGTCAGAACTTTACTTAATACGTTGGAAGAAATGCGGCTGGTGAAGGTTGCCAAGCATTGTTTTGTGAGGAAGGCAGAGTTAGTTCAGACTTGCAGGGCGCCAATTAATTCCGTAACCCTCTTAACGCGATGCTCCACGCACCAGCGCTGCAGCCCATCAATGATCTTTTCCGTGGCGCATGGATCCCAGAAGTTTGCGGTACCAACCTGGACGGCGGCTGCTCCGGCCAGCATGAACTCCACTACGTCGACGGCAGTGCTGATGCCTCCCATGCCGATCACAGGAATTTCCACCGCGTGAGCTGCCTCATAAACCATCCGCAACGCGATTGGTTTAATGGCCGGGCCGCTCAGACCAGCGGTGATATTGGAGATCCTCGGTTTGCGTGTCTCCGCATCAATCGCCATCGCCACGAACGTGTTCACCACAGACAATGCGTCTGCTCCGGCATCAGCTGCTGCCTTGGCCATGACAGGAATGCTGGTCACATTGGGCGTAAGCTTCACGATCAGAGGCCGCCTTGATGCTGACTTGCACGTAGCTACCAGTTCTTCCAGCAGCGTGCGATTGGCTCCAAAGACCATGCCGCCTTCGTGCGTATTGGGGCAGGAAACATTCAGCTCGTAAGCGGCAATGCCTTCGGCTTCGTTCAGAGTGCGTATGGTCTCAACGTATTCATCCCGTGTGTAGCCGAACACGTTGGCAATCACCACTACATTTTTCTTCTGTGCCAGCTTGGGCAGTTTCTCTTCAATGAAAGCGCGCGCGCCAATGTTCTGCAGGCCAATGGAATTCAGCATGCCCGCGGCGGTTTCAAACAGGCGCGGCGGAGGATTGCCTACCATCGGCTCGCGTGACAGACCCTTGGTGACGAACCCGCCCAGCTTTTCCAGAGTCACGATATCTTCAAACTCAATCCCGTAGCCGAACGTCCCGGCTGCGGCAATCACCGGGTTCTTAAAGCCGATTCCGGCAAAATGAACGCTCAAATCCGGCTTGCGCGAGAGCCCCGGCTGGTCTTTAACCGTCTCTTTCTTCTGGTCCTGAGCCGCGATGTCGGTTGTAGCCATTGCCTTTAGTGTAAACGCTGCTCTTCGAGATGGCCATTGACCGTTGGACGTTGGCCCTGTGGCGGCTGCTATCTCCGGCTTCTCCCCTAAACGGCGGCAGTGGCGATTGCGTCTAAAATTGCAGAGGCATACTCTGGAAACATAGGTCCTCTATTCACGTCAGGAGGAGCAATGAATATCAACATGACGGAAGCTGAAGCTGAGCTGGTCAGGGACATCCTTGCCCAGCACCATCGTGAACTGCTGCTGGAAATTGCCCGCGCCGAGCACCACGAATTCAAGCTGGCCTTGCAGAAACGGGAAAAATTGCTGAGGGAATTGCTGGAAAAATTGCAGGTCGTGCAGCCCGCGCATTCATAATAATGAGCGTTTGCACTGGAAGTCAGGTCGGGGGGCTCGGGTGAACGATGGATTGCAATAAATTTGGCCCTGCAATTATTAACTTTTCTGCACAATGGATGCGACGTCGGAATAGGCTAAGCTGAACCGGATGTCGCTACTCTCAATTCTGGCGGTAGCAGTACAAAAGCACCAGCCGTCACGGTCCATGTTGTTTGTCCGTCAATATGGAGGCATGGCGCTGTTGCCGCTGGCCATTCTGGACAGCACCATCATTCCCACCTTCGGCAGCCTTGATCTTCTTACAGGTTGGCTCGCCGCCAGGACACCTGATCTGTGGTTTTACTACGCTGCCATGAGCACCGCCGGTTCCTGCTTAGGGGCGCTGCTCTCTTATCGCATGGGAAAGCGGTTGGGAACGGAATGGATTGAGAAGAAGATCGGCGCCAAACGTCTGGCCCGCGTCGGAAATACCATCCAGCGCTGGCGCTTTGGATCCATCCTGATCTCGACTCTTGCGCCGCCACCTTTTCCTACGGCGTGGTTTTTTCTGGTTGCCGGCGCTTTTTCATTCCCTAAAAAGCAGTTCTCCAGTGCCGTGCTTCTGGGACGGTCGTTGCGGTACTCAATGTTGACTCTGGTAACCGCTCACTACGGCCGCCACATCCTGCGATATTTCCGCCATCCCCTGCACTATGCGCTTGTTTCCATCATTGTTACTGCTTCCCTCGCGGCCGCTTTGTGGCTTTTTGCTCGGCGCAGGAATGAAAACCAGCTGAATGCCGAGCTGCAGCGTTCATGAAGCCCGGCTAGCGCGTCCCTGAATCACGACTCTCATCTGCTAAATTAGATGTTTCTATGCTCGATCTTGCTTTTGTTCGCGAGAATCTGCCCAAAGTGGAAGAAATGCTTCGCCGCCGTGGCCAGGACCCGGCGGTGCTGGCCCGCTTCCGTGAAACCGATGAGAAGCGCCGGCAGCTGATTACCCAATCGGAGACGCTCAAGGCGCAACGCAATCGTGCATCGGAAGAGATTGCGAAATTGAAAAAGGCCGGACAGGACGCTTCCGCCCAGATGGCTGAAACCAAGAAACTGCGCGAACAGGGCGAGGCACTGGAGAAGCAGGCCACTGAAATCGATCAGGAATTACGAGCACTGCTGGCAGGGATTCCCAACATTCCAAATGATTCGGTCCCGGTGGGGCATTCCTCTGACGACAACCAGGAAGTACGCAAATGGGGTACGCCGCCGAGCTTCAGCTTCACCCCCAAACCCCATTGGGAACTGGGAGAACAGTTGGGAGTATTGGATCTGGAGCGCGCCACCAAGCTTAGCGGCGCGCGCTTTGCCGTCTACTGGGACCTGGGAGCGCGCATGGAACGCGCGCTGGCCAGCTTCATGCTTGACCTGCATACCGCCGAACATGGCTACACGGAGGTTCTGCCGCCCTACATGGTGAACTCGGATTCCATGTACGGCACCGGCCAGTTGCCCAAGTTCGCTGACGACCTGTTTAAGATCGACAAGCGCGACCTCTGGCTGATTCCCACAGCCGAAGTGCCGCTGACCAACCTTTATCGCGATGAAACATTGGATACCGCGCGCCTTCCGCACTCGATCACTGGATACACACCCTGCTTCCGCAGTGAGGCCGGGTCTTATGGCAAGGACGTGCGCGGGATTATTCGCCAGCACCAGTTTCAAAAAGTGGAGCTGGTGAAGTTCACGCGGCCGGAAGATTCCTACGCGCAGCACGAGAAGCTTACCCATGACGCCGAGATGGTCCTGCAAAAGCTTGGGCTGCATTATCGCGTCATGCTGCTGTGCACCGGCGATATGGGAGCAGCGTCGGCCAAAACCTACGATCTTGAAGTGTGGCTGCCCGGGCAGCAGCTCTATCGCGAAATCTCTTCCTGCTCCAACTTTGAGGCCTATCAGGCGCGGCGGGCCAACATCCGCTATCGACCGGAAGGCAGCAAGCGCAGCGAGTACGTGCATACTCTGAACGGCAGCGGCCTGGCCGTGGGCCGCACGTGGCTGGCAATTCTTGAGAATTACCAGCAGGCAGACGGAAGTGTGATGGTTCCGGAAGCTCTCAGGCCATACATGGGCGGCGCGGAAAAGATCACCGCAAAAAAATTCTAAACGGGCATTTAGCACCCAGCGCGTAGTTTGAAATTACCGTTCATTCGCCAGGAAATGGTTGCTGCGATTCAATTCTGGCAATTTTGGCAATCTTGGCAGTTCTGGCAATTTTCCGTGGGACCACGACTTTCAACCGTGAGACACGATTGCCCGCCAATGGCATGTTTCTATACACTTAAGGCATGTCCCGTGTCTGGCGCACCATTAAAGGCTACGTGTTCTGGACGTATGAGCGAGGCAGCTTTCACTATGACGTAATGGTCACGGTGATTCTGCTGTTCATCTTCATTGCGCCCCGTTACGTCGACTTCAAAGACCAACCGGCAGAGCACGTGGGGCATCAAAACAGCATCGTCATAACTCCGGACGGCAGCAAAGGGATGATTTACCAGGTGGACGCCTCCGCAGTGGATGCGCAGGATGAAGACATGGTGCGGCAGAATTTTGCTCACTTTCTTCGTCCCATTGCCGGGCCCGTCAGGGTGGAGAAAGTGGAGCCAGTGCGAGACCAGAAGGGTCACATTGTGGCCTACCGCGGTTGGGTTCGCCGCTGAACGATCCGTGGCGACAAAGCTGAATTCAGAACGATCACAAATGAAAAAACTACTTTCAATTCTGGTAGTGCTTGCCTTACCGTCTGCTTTGCTGTTAGCACGCAGCGCGGGACCAGCGTCTGCGGCCCCCGGCGCAAAACATTCTTCCCATTCAGCTCAGGAATCAGCTCCAGCTCAGTCCACTGCCGGACCACAGGATTTGAAAGGTCTTTTGGCGGAGATGGACAAAGCTGCCACAACATTCAAAGCCGCGCAGGCGGATTTTGAGTGGGACCAGTACCAGCGGGTGGTGGACGAGCACGACGTTCAAAAAGGGCAAATTTACTTTCGCAAAAACAAAGGCGGAGTTGATGCTGCTGTAAAGATCGTCTCGCCTGAGCCGAAGCAGGTGCTCTTCAAAGATGGCAAACTGAGTCTTTACCAGCCCAAGATTGATCAGGTGACCGAGTACAAAGCTGGTCAGAACCGGGCAGAGGTGGAATCATTCATGAGCCTGGGCTTTGGCGCCAGCGGCGCTGACCTCGCCAAAAATTTCGAAATAAAGCTGCTGGGGTGGGAAACGGTGGATGGGGTGAAAACCGCCAAGCTGGATCTGACGCCGAAACAGGAGAAAGTGAAATCTTCACTCAGCCACGTTCTGCTCTGGATGGATCCAAAAAGAAATGTTTCCATCAAGCAGCAGTTCTTTGAGCCGAGCGGGGATTATCGTCTTACGCATTACACCAATATCAACGTGAACGGCAGGATTTCTGACGATGTTTTCCGCCTGAAAACCACGTCGAGGACCAAAATTGTGCAACCGCAGTAGGACTGCGAACAGATGAGCGAACGAGTGATTTGATGTTTGCTTTCAATGATTTGTCTGCTACTCTGCAACAGTCGATGCTGATGAGGCATCGAAGCTAAAAGACGGGTGAGGTGCACGCAGTGGCCAAAGTTTTCACCATTCCAGTTCTTCCCGATCCCAATCGGCGCAAGAGCAAGAAACGCGTTCAGGACCCGCGCTACATTGAAGGACAGCGGCTGCTGATTGAAGCCATGAAATATCTCATGCAGCAGGACGCCGAAAATAACAAACCGGCGGTCATGCTCCTCTCTGAACATTTCCGCACGCGCTTCCGCATGTCTGATCGTCCGGCTGAAGTCATTACACCTCCGGCGCCGAAGTAAAGTTTTATTGATTTTTGTTTACTCTTAAGTAATTGGTATTTATTCAAAGAACAACTACTTAATTCGTAGTTGCTTCACCAAAATCCAGAATTCAATATCAAAAGGCTCCCGCCAATTCATAAACCTGAATTCATCGCGCCACGATTCTTCCTAAATTCCTTAAATTCCAACTAGTTCCAAAATGGAACCTGAGCTGCAATGTATCTGTTCAGCAACCCAAAGCCATGCAAGCTTGCGGATTGCTACGCTTAGAAGTCTCTTAACAAATCGTAACAACTATAGATGGAGTTAAAGAGGAATGAATCGTAGATTGCACGACAGTTTAGCGTTTATAGCAACATGCTTATTACTGCTGTGGTGTATTCCCTCCATGGGGCAGGTGCTGAAGGGCTCAATCTCCGGCACAGTAGAAGACCCACAGGGGGCGGTAGTATCAGGCGCCCAGGTAAAAGCAATGAATACCGCAACCGGAGCTACACTGACAACCACGTCAGACAGTTCAGGCAGCTTCCGGTTTAACCTGATTCCAGCGGGAACTTACAAAGTAAACGTTTCAGCCCAGGGGTTCCAGACCGCATCGCAGGACAATATCCTTGTTTCTGCCGGCCGCGATAGCGGCCTTGGGGCAATCAAAATGACCGTGGGCGAAACCAGCACCACCATTGAGGTCTCCGCCGCGGCGCCCCTGATTGAAACCACGCAGTCGCAGGTAACCAACACATTTGCTGGAACGGCTCTGAATACATTCGCAGGCATCCAGGAGAATGAAGGCCTTGACAATCTGGCACTGTTCGTACCCGGAGTCACCTCTGCCCGTGATAATGGCTTTTCCAACACCAACGGCGGACAGGGATTCTCCGTGAACGGACTGCGCGGTCGCAATAACGATCAGCAGATCGATGGTCAGAACAACAATGACAACAGCGTCGGCGGTCCTGGCCTTTTTGTTCAGGACACCGAGTTCGTGCAGCAGTACGTGCTCATCACCAACCAGTTCGGCCCCGAGTATGGCCGCAACGCCGGTTCCGTGGTGAATGTCATCACCAAATCCGGCGGCAATGCATGGCACGGCAGCATCTACGCCAGCGAAAACAACACCGTCATGAACTCCATGACGAACCTGAACAAGCGCTTTGGCACGGACGCGAGTGGCCATCCTCTAACCGAGATGCCACGGGCCAATGACGAGTTCGGCGGATTCACCATTGGTGGCCCACTCGTGAAGAACAAGGCCTTCTTCTTTGGTGGATTTGATCAGGAAATTATTTCCCAGAGAACTCTCTACCAAACAGGGGGACTCACCCCCACGCCCGCCGGTCTGGCTACTCTCGCCGGTTGCTTCCCGGGAAGCCAGAGCTTGTCAGCTCTACAGACCTTTGGCCCCTATGGAGTTTCTGCGGGCAACCCGACTCCTCTCGATCCCCATGTTCCGGTACTGGGGGACGTCGATTTTGTAACTGGCTGCCCTAATGTGCAAATGGGCGGGGTGGAGCGCACTCTGCCGACCAACACACACAATTTCAACTTTGTAAATCGTGTTGACTATCAATTGGGCAGTGACATGCTGATGGCGCGTTACCTGTTCAACCGCGGCAACGTCTTCAATATTGATGGCGGCGATGCAGCGGCTGGTCTGCCAATCAATGTTCCTGCTTTGAGCCAGGCTATTCTGCTCAGCGATACACACAACTTCTCATCTCGTATCGTGAATGAAGCGCGTGTCTCCTTTGGGCGCTTGAACGTTGAATTCGGCACCAATACTCTTGGCAACGTTCCGGGCGTCAGCTCAGTTGACCAGGCGATTACTCGTGCCTCATTCAACAGCTCACAACTGCTCCCCTTCGGTCTTAACACCGGCTTCCCGCAAGGGCGCATCGTTAACACATGGCAGGGTCAGGACAACTGGAACATGGTGGCTGGCAAGCATACGTTGAAGGCTGGCGTGAACTATACGTATCAGCGGTCACCGAACGTGTTTCTTCCTAACCTGAACGGCGCTTTCCGTTTCAACGATTGGGCATCGTTCTTCGCTAACACTCCGAATCGTCTGCGCGTGGCAGAAGGCGATTCCTCACTTGACTTCCGCGAGCATGACACCTTCCTCTATGCTGGCGATGACTGGAAAATCGGTCAGAATCTTACTCTGAACCTCGGTCTCACCTGGTCCTACTATGGTCAGCCGGAAAACCTGTTCCATGATCTGACTGTTTCTCGCGAGAGCGATCCTTCGACCGCTTTCTGGCGCTCGGACATTCCATTGCAATTCCGGACTTCGCCGGAACTATCTTCCGTAAAGAACAGCTTCGGGCCGAGCATTGGATTTGCCTACTCTCCGCAGTGGGGAGGATTCCTCACCGGCAACGGCAAGACTGTCATTCGCGGCGGCTATCGCCTGCTGTATGATCCGCCGTTCTACAACATCTACCTGAACATCGCCAACTCTGCTCCGGTTGTTTTCCTGCAGAGCTTCCAGGGCGCAACGCTTACGCCCAACATGATTCTGCCCAGCAGCCCGTTTGGCCCGAACGTTCGTGCGGAAGTGCAGTCGCAACTGCAAACCGGCGTGTTCGATCCGCGGACGAATGTGGAAACCAACGTCGCCAACAACTTCGGACCAGACCGCGTCCATACCTGGAATTTTGGCATTGAACGCGAGCTGAGCAAAAACTCCGCAGTTGAAGTCCGCTACGTCGGCAATCACGCAACCGATCTGTTCCAGACAATCAATGGCAACCCGATTGTGGACAGCTCCATTCCTGGTGGACAAGGCTTCCCGGCAGGTCCTAACCCATTCGCACCCGCGGGTGCTCAGCCCTGCACCTCGTCATCCATATTGCTTGGCCCCGGACAGACCCTTAACCCGGCGCTGGGACGCGTGAATTGCGATGCCGGAATCGTGCTCACTCGCAACAACGGCGGGTTCTCGAATTACAACGGCGTGCAGGCCGAGTTCCGCGCTAACAACCTGTTCAAACAACTCACGATGCGTGCGGCTTATACGTACAGCCGTAACCTCGACAACGTGAGCGAAATCTTCAGCACCTTCGGCGGAGGCAACACGGTTGCTTTTGCCCAAAACCCGTTCAATACCGGTTCCGGCGAGTACTCCTTGTCCGGTCTCGATATTCCTCATCAGGCATCCTTCCTCTTCACCGAACAACTGCCCTTCATGAAAGAACAGCATGGACTCGTAGGTCATGTGTTCGGAGGATGGTCAGTATCCGGTAATTACGTATGGGCAAGCGGTCAGCGCTACACTCCCGTTCAGTTCGGAGCCGAAGCTGCTGTAAGTGATGCGCTGGTCAATGGCACTGATCCGTATGACATCAATTGGATCCTGAACGTAGCTGGAACCGACTTGGGTCGACCGTTCGTTGGCAACCTGAATGCTCCTGCTTCCTCTGTCGGCATTTACGCCGGAGATGCATGCAACTTCTTTGCAAGCGATCCAACGGCACAAGCCTGCACAATGAACCCAGCTACGCTAATCAGTCTGAACTCTGCTAACGCAACTGGAGCGGGGATTGCTCTGGATGGTGGCAACAACCCGATACCTGCGGTAACGGTCAACAATAACCAGGTTCGCTATATCGTGAACGCGTCCACGGCACAATCGGTCTTCGGCACGCCTTTTGGCGCTC
>DATEJX010000257.1:0-4226 GCA_035277785.1 Candidatus Angelobacter sp.
TTGACCTGCTCTCCAGCGGAGGCCAGGTGCTTAGCAGCTTCAGTTTCCCGTTGCCTGCGGTGAGTGACATGACTCGCGATCTTAAAGAGGTTTTTTCACAGCCTCCGAGTACAGCCACTTCGGTGCGCATTACATCGCCTCGGCCCATCAAGATGCTGGGACTGCTGGGCGACGATACCTCAGGAAATGTAGTGCCTGTGGTCGTCAAATAATAAGACAATAAATTGTTCGGTTTGAGTGGAAGGGCAGGCACTTGAGGAGTGTTATTCTATTAGATATCACTTCACAGCGAGCCTGCATTTCCATGTCCAATCCAAGTGTTTCCGACCTCGACAAACCTGAATTTCAGTCCGGCAGTCCGGCTGCCTCTGATAACAACGAATCCTTTGGCGATGTGCTCTCTCAGTTTGAGCGCAGCCATGTCCACACGCAGAAAGATGGCGGTAAGGGCCTTGAAGGAACAGTCATAACAGTCTCTGCGGATTCGGTTTATCTGGATATTGGGTACAAGACTGAAGGTGTTCTGCCCATCGCCGAGCTGCGCGCCGGTGAAGCGTTGCGCCCCGGAGACAAGCTTGTGGTCTCCATCAAGGGCCGCGATCCTGAAGGCTATTACCAGCTTTCGCGGGCAAAGATTCAGCGGGTGACTGACTGGGAGTCGCTGCAGAAGGCATTCGACGTAAAAGCCACCATCGTGGGCACCGTCACCGGTGTGGTGAAAGGTGGGCTTAGCGTCGACGTTGGAGTACGGGCTTTCATGCCGGCATCGCGCAGCGGGGCCCACGACGCAGCCGAGATGGAAAAGCTGGTGGAGCAGGAAATTCGCTGCAAGATCATCAAGCTGGACATCACCGATGAAGACGTTGTGGTGGACCGGCGCGCAGTTCTGGAAGATGAAGCGAGAGCGGGAAAAGAAAAAAGGCTCTCCGAAATCAAAGAAGGTGAGACCGTCACTGGCACCGTACGCAGCCTGATGGACTACGGCGCTTTTGTTGATATTGGCGGAGTGGAAGGTCTGCTGCACGTGGCGGAGATTGCGTGGACGCGCATCACAAAACCGTCCGACGTGCTCACGGTGGGTCAGGAAATTGAGGCCATTGTCCTCAAGATTGATCCGGAAAAGAAGCGCATTTCGCTGGGCATGAAGCAACTGCAGCCGCATCCGTGGGATTCTGTTGCGGACAAATATTCGGTAGGTGAGCGCATCCGCGGGACCGTCAGCCGGCTGACCGACTTTGGCGCGTTTGTGGAGATTGAACCCGGAGTTGAGGGCCTGATTCACATTTCGGAAATGTCATGGGCCAAGAAGGTCCGCAAACCCAGTGACATAGTGAAGCCGGGAGACACGGTTGAAGCGGTAGTCCTGGGCGTACACGCAGGTGAGCGCCGCATTTCACTGGGATTGAAGCAGGCGCTGGGCGATCCCTGGGCAGACGTGCCACGCAAATTCCCTGTGGGATCAGTGGTGGAAGGAACTGTGATCAGCGTGCAGAAATTTGGCGCGTTTGTACAGGTGGCCGAAGGCGTTGAGGGAATGATCCACATCGGCGACATGAGCGCGGAAAAACGAATCAATCATCCGCAGGAAGTGGTAAAGATGGGGCAGCCGGTGAAATCTCAGGTGCTTGAAGTGGATACCGAGCGGCGTCGTCTGCGGCTGGGCATTAAGCAGATGGTGCCGTCGAGCCTGGATGAATACATCGCGGAGCACAAGGCAGGCGATCTGGTCACAGGACGAATGAGCGAAGTGAACGGCGGTTTTGCGCAGGTGGAGCTGGGTGAAGGCGTGTTCGGTTCGTGCCGCATAAAAGAAGAAAAGACAGCCGAGACGGCGCAGGCTGCGAGCGGCTCAGCCAGGGCTGATTTGTCTTCCCTGAGTTCGATGCTGCAGGCGCGCTGGAAAGGCGCTGCCGGAGCAAGTTCGCCGAAGCGCGAAGCGGCAAGCGCAGGACAGATTCGCAGCTTCAGGATCAGCAAGCTAGACGCGGAACATAAGAAGATTGAGCTGGAGCTGGCGTAGCTATCATTCTTTGCTAACAGCGCGTACGCGAAAACACCGCGCCGTGTCGTCCCAGTAAACGCGATCTTTGTTCGCATTCCATGCGGCAAGCCATTGATCCTGGACGAATTTTCTTCCATGCTTTTCAAGGAAGTCGAGCCAGCAATTTTCGGCGTTCTCTGTACAGTCGTCCTTGAGCGCCTCCAGACCAGGCATGTTGAAAGTTTTCCAATCTGAATCGGTAAACAAGTCCATCAGAATGAAGTAGGCGACGTCACCGGAGGTTGTCAGACTCCAGTAGTCGTAAATAGGTTGTTTGGTGGGACGGGTCTCTGTCAATTGAGATATCAGAATAGGAATAGCATCCTTACCTTGAGCCAGGATCTTGTCCATCAACTTAGACGAACAGTATTCCTTGTCTTGTAGTCGCCCTTTCGCTCGACACATGCCGGGCTTTTCATCGAAATTCCACAATGGAAAACGCTTCGCTTTCGCAGTTTTGCCCAGAGCGTGGACGCATCCGACGAGTGAAAGTAGCCCGGCCAGCAGCATCGTGGTGATTTTCACGCTGGCAAGGTTAGCACGTAAGCTGCGGTAATGTGATTCTGCACAGCCGAAGGCGGCTGTGCCACCCCACGAACATAGGGGACGGAATCGCATCCAATGAGTACTCTAAAATAAACGGCACAGGCAGGAGTGCCTGTGCCACACAAGCTTCTACGCCGCAGTGCGTCACTGGTTTTGAGCCAGATCCTTCTTGTCGTCGGTCACGGGCTCAGCGTGATCGATGACCAGCACTTCCACCGGATCGTTGGCCGGCTTTAGTTCAAGTCCTAATTGTTCCGAGACGGCGCGCATCAGAGCTTCGATTTGCGGGTCGTTGCCGTTATCCAGTTTCCTGGTTTTTTGCCAGTTCTCCACCGTCATGGCGAAGTCATAGGTCCCTTTCAGCCCGGTCTTGTCCACGATGGGGTGGCCGATTTGTGGTTGCAGAAAATCAACCAGCTCTTTGATTCTCACTCCGCTTGCGGTCATGGTCCCGTTATCGGCATTGAAGTGGTTCCCCCGGTTAGTTCCAGGAGCTTCTTCAACCAGCTTTGAACCGCTGGTGCCGATGACCAACTCATACACTGGCAAGGATCGCAGTTCGCGATGAAAGCCGATCTTGAAGCGGTCGATGAGCAGTTGCTGGAATTCCTGTCCGAACTCGTTGCCATGCAGCGGCGTTCCCGCCTTTACCGTCATGTCATACAGGCCGGAACTTATCCATTCTGAGCCGGAAATCTGGGAGCCATCCACTCCAAAGGCGATACGCAGCAGATCTTTGAGAGATTGGTTCTCAAATGAGGCATTGCCATTGTGCTGCTCGATGCGGGTGCGGAGAACCGCATCCGGGGCAGCTGTTCCTTTCGGTGTGATGGAAACGTTCACAAACGCCGGCGATGGGGATTGAGAGCCTGTTTGCGTTGAAATCTGAGCCGCTACCGGCTTAAGGAGCCTGGCCGTTCCCGCAACGTTCTCCGCCGGTTCTGCACGATCAATAACAATCATTTCAACCGGACCCGTTTGCGGAGTCAGCTGCAAGCCTAACTGTTCCGGAATCGCGGAGAGCAGAGACGCGGCCTCGTCCTTGTCCGGAGTGAATTGCAACTTGAAATCGTATTTTCCTGACAGACCGGTATTGTCCACAATCACCCGGCCAAATTGATTGGATAGGTGTGCGGCCAGCAGACCCGTGGAAACACCCTGACCCACGAGCACTCCGGCTTGGGGGACCCACAATCCGGCTCCCATCGGCACTCCATCTCTACGCTTCATTCCGTTCGCGTAAGCATCGCGGGGGCTGGCCTTCTGCAATTTGGGACCGCTGGCAGCGATGGTGAGAGAGTAGATCGGAAGCTGCCTGGTTTCGCGATGAACCACAAGCCTGAAACGGTCCGCCAGGAGCGACTGCAGCTCAAGTCTCCGCTGATCCATGCGGCTGGTTTGCTCGTCCTGCGGAAGACTCCAGACTTTCGCATCTTCCATGCCATTCAGGAATTTTGCTGCAACGTCATATTTTTCGCGGTTGAGCCAGTCAGGCCCGCCGGTGACTTGAAAATCAAGCACGCCGTAAGCCATCCGAATGATCTGAGGCAAGGTGGCATGAGTGGCGAGAAACTCAGCGTTACTGAATTTGAAGCCGACGAAATTCTCGTTGGGACCGGCGACGATGTTGAAAGGCGGC
>DATEJX010000258.1:0-13730 GCA_035277785.1 Candidatus Angelobacter sp.
GTGCCACGGACGTCCACACCGCCAACGCCTGCGCCTCATGTTTCAACACCGCCTCCCGCGCCCAGGTCGTACAATCCACCACCGGCTCCGCACTTTAGCGGTGGTGGTGGTGGCGGCGGTGGCGCGTCACGAGGGTCGCAGCCGTCTTCTTCTCCGGGAAGGCCGAAGTAGTTCTCAAGGTCGCAGGCCGGTGTCAGGCGAGGAAGAAATGTTTTTGTTGTCGCTCCGCCTGCGGCTCCGCTCCGGCCTGCGGCAGCACGGAGTTGGTGTGAATCCCCCCTTACCCAGGGCTTATCCTTCAGCGCGCAAGCGCGCCTCGGAACGCACCTGGGCTAACTCCTGCCGCACCTCCGGCGCTGGACTCTGGTTGCGCGTCGCACTTCGTAGCTCCCGTTTACATTTTCGAGAGAGCACACGAAAAATTGTTTCGTGTTCCTTTGTGGTTATTTGTTCGTTAGTTCGCGAAAAACCTGGGCCATCTTATCGAGCCCAACTGCCTCGGCTCTAACGTCAGCTCGCAAGCCTGCGGTAGCCAGGGCGGATTTGATCTTCTCCTGGGGATAGCTCGCTTTCAGGTTGTTGATGAGCGTTTTTCGCTTCATGGCGAATGCGCCCTTTAGAAATGAAATGAAATCTGCCGGTGCAACTGCAAGCTCGTCGAATCGCGGTGCCACAGTCATACGCAGAACGCTGGAGTGCACTTTTGGAGGCGGCGCGAATGCTCCCGGAGGCAAGGTAAACAGGTTTTCCACTTTGCAGTAAAGCTGGGCCGTGGCAGAGAGCAACCCGTAATCGCGTGAGCCTGGTTCGGCGGCAATGCGATCTGCAACTTCGCGCTGCACCATGATCACAATCTGATCAAAGTGCTGGTGGAAGTTAAAGAGGTGCAGCAGAATGTCAGATGTAATGTAATAGGGAAGATTGCCGACCACATGGGCGAGTGATGGCTTAACGGGGCGAAGATCGTTCAGCGGGCCGATGGTCCGGTTCAGGACTGTGCTGAAGTCAATGGTGAGGACATCGCCCTCAAGAACCTCAATGTTCGGATGGCGAGAGTACTTAAAGCGCAGTTCGGTGGCGAGCATGCGGTCCAGCTCAATGGCGATCAGTCGTCCGGCATGCTGGGCAAGGATTTCCGTGAGGGCGCCTTTGCCTGGTCCGATTTCCACCACCAGCCTGTCCGAGATGTCGCCCAGCGCATCTACTATTCTGGCGGCTGCGTGCCGGTCAGCAAGGAAGTTTTGTCCCAGCCGAGGTTTTTTAATGTTCGGCAAGTTTGACCCTCGCTCCTTCCGCCTTTAGACTTTTTAGCGTGGCCGCGCCCACGTGCTGATGCTCTTTTACTGCCGGAGGCCCGATGAATATCGCTTTCGCTGCTTCTGAGTGCGTGCCTTTTTCCAAGACCGGAGGACTTGCCGACGTGGTCGGGGCCCTGCCTCAGGCGCTGGCTGCACTGGGGCACAAAGTTTCTGTCTATCTTCCCAAATACCGGCAAACTCGCCTTTCTGAATCCAATGTGGTGCTGCGCAGCGTGACTGTTCCTTTTGACGACCAGTACCGTTTCTGCACAGTGCTGGATGGCGGCAAAAGTTCCGGCGTGCAATTTTACTTCATTGACTACCCGCCATTTTTTGATCGCGACGCGCTCTATGGCACACCTGCCGGCGATTACCCGGATAATGCGGAGCGCTTTGCATTGTTCTCTCGCGCAGTGCTGGAAGCGTCAAAAATTCTTGGTGTTCCGGATATCTTTCATTGCCATGACTGGCAGACGGCATTGATCCCTGTGCTTTTGCGCACGAGTTATGCCGATGATCCAGTCTTCGAATCAACGGCGACGGTGTTCACGATTCACAACATGGGATATCAGGGACTCTTCCCGCCGGACACTCTTCCGCTGTTGATGCTTCCGTGGGACCTCTTCACCATGGACAAGATGGAGTTCTGGGGCAAAGCGAATTTTCTTAAAGGCGCCCTGGTATTTTCTGACTTCATTACCACGGTGAGCCGGAAGTATAGCCAGGAGATCCAGACGGCGGAATTCGGCTTTGGCCTGGATGGCGTGTTGCGTGCCCGCTCTGGAACAGTAAGCGGAATCCTGAATGGGGTGGATTACAACGAGTGGAGTCCGGAGAAGGACAAGCTCATTGTGCGGCAATACTCGGCTGATAACCTGGATGGAAAAAAAGAGTGCAAGTATGATCTTCTGCGGCAGTTTGGAATTGAAAACCCGCAGACGGTCGAGCTGCCGGTGATCGGCATTGTGTCTCGTTTCGCGGCGCAAAAAGGTTTTGACCTGATTGCCGAGGTTGCGGAAGATCTTGTGCGGCTGCCGGTGATCTTCACCATCATTGGCAGCGGTGACAAGCAGTACCAGGACCTGTTCATTAAATTGAACAGGCAATACCCGGAAAAATTCGCGCTTAAAGTGGCATATGACAACGTGGTGGCGCACAAGATTGAGGCGGGCGCAGACATGTTTCTGATGCCTTCACGTTACGAACCCAGCGGGCTGAACCAGATGTACAGCATGCGCTACGGAACCGTGCCCATTGTCCGCGCGACAGGTGGACTTGACGACAGTGTTGAATCATGGGACTCGGCGGCCGGAAAAGGAACGGGATTCAAGTTTGCGCCGTATTCCGGAGCGGTGCTGCTGGCTACGGTCCATGAGGCGCTCAAAGCGTTTAAAGATAGAGACGCGTGGCGCAAGCTTATGCTGAACGGAATGAAAAAAGATTTTTCCTGGACGGCATCAGGCAGGGAGTACGTGAAGATCTACGAAAAGCTGGTGTCGCCGAGACTGACTCCTTCAGAGAAAGTGCTGGAGTTCAGCAGGGCGTAGGTTCTTTTCTGAAATCTCGGGCCTGAGCACAGCGAAGGGAGAGATCCCTATATGCTGAACTACTTTTTGGGCGAGCACTCGTCCACCCAAGATTTTTCAAGCTGATAGTCATCCCTCACCCGCAAAAGCCGCGGGTTCGGGATTTCAGAAAAAAGCTCGCAATGAGAAACAATCTGCTAATCGGTTCTCTTCTTTTTCGCAAAGTACAGATACACAGGTATTCCTGCCAGCAGGACCAGCGTCATTACCAGAGTGCCTTTTGGTGAGGTGTGCAGTTTGTCCATGAAGGTGTAATAGAGCAGGACGGCCGCGCTCACAACGAACAGCGCGGGAACAAGCGGATATCCCCAGGTGCGGTAAGCACGGGGTGCATTGGGCTCGCGAGCGCGGAACACGAAGATGGTGCTGGCAGCAAGCATGTAAAAGAGCCATTCAGCGAAGATAGCCAGTTCAATGAAATCCTTGAAGCCTCCGCCGCCCAGCAGCAACAGAATGGACATGACAGCCTGAACAATCAGCGCCAGAGACGGGGTATGGAAGCGCGGATGAACTTCCGCCAGCGCTTTGAAGAAATAACCATCGCGCGCGACAGCGAAGGGAATCCGCCCGCCACTCATGATGGTGCCGTTCAGTGTCACAAGCAGCGAGAGCGCCATGCCGGCTGAGACAAGAAGAGCGCCCATGTGTCCGAGAGCAATTTCCGTTGCAGTTGAAGCCGGGACAGATGAACCCGCAACTGCTGTGGCGGGCATAACGTACTGGACCGCACCGTTCACGCCGATATAGAGCACAGCTACCAGAGCCACGCCAACGATCAATGCCGTTGGAATGCTTCGTTCAGGGTTGCGAATTTCTCCGCTCACCATGTTCAGGTCGTTCCAGCCGTCGTAGGCCCACAAAGCAGCCACCAGCGCGAGCATGAAGCCTGCCATGCCGCCTGTTGCTCCGGAAAACGATGTGTTGAAATTTCCCCAGCTTCCGCTGGCAGCGCTGAAGGCGGCTCCAATGATCACTACGATCATGAGCACTTTGAGGAAAGTGAAGACGAGCTGGAAATTTCCGGCTTTTCGCACGCCAAGGTAATTCACGCCGGTGATCAGCACGGTTGCGCCGATGGCCACCATCTGTCCCCATGTGACGGCATATGTGCCTATGGTGAAAATGGGATGCGGGAGGAAACTGAACGTCTCAAAATTTCCCAGGATGCGCACCAGGCCTGCCGTGACGCTGGCGATAGAGGCTGGCTTGGCGATGAGAAACCAGCTCCAGGCATAAAGAAAGCCGGGAAGTGGACCATAGCCGTCACGGATGTAGACGTACTCACCGCCCGCATACGGACGCAGAGTTCC
This sequence comes from Candidatus Angelobacter sp., assembly GCA_035277785.1. GTDB lineage: Bacteria > Acidobacteriota > Terriglobia > Terriglobales > Acidobacteriaceae > Angelobacter. The sequence goes on from DATEJX010000258.1 coordinate 4,195, forward strand.
CAGCTCCGCGTACGTGAGAGCGCCGAAGAAAGAGAGCGCGCCGCCCACAAACCAAGCGAGGTAAACCAGCCTGGCCGAGCCCACGGCCTGCATCATCTCCTTGGGAACCAGGAAGATTCCGCTGCCGATAATGGTGCCGGCCACGATGGCCGTAGCGTGCCAGACGTTCAGTTCGCGGACGAGTTCCGGGTGCTGTCCGCTCGTCGCTCTTGCGGGTGACGCCATTGTTGTCTCTCTACTTGTCACTCGAATTCGCTCCACCCTGCATTGTAGAGCCCTTGCCTGAGGCTGCGCTGCTCAAAGAGGGAAGTCGCCAGTGTTTTTTGAGCTTCTGATACTGCGCCGCAGGCAGTTGCACCAGCAGCGGTTTGCGGTCAGGATCGAGCCAGCCGATCAAGGTTTCAAGATCATTCTGAGGCATGGCGGTGCAGCCCACGGTCGGCTGTCCCGGGCCGCGCCAGATGTGCATGAAGATGCAAGAGCCATTGCCCGCGACGGCAGGGTCGGTGTTGTGGTCCACCAGAATGCCCCAGCGATAGAGGTCATCTGAGCGCCGCATCTGTTCGTTTTCGTGGGTGCCCCAGTCAGGTGAGATTCTTGAAGCGTCAACAAGGGTGTTGTAAAACCTGGAGTCAGGATCGTCCACGCATTGGATGGACGAAGTCAGCGGCAGGTATGGCATCTTCCAGCCAGGCTGTTCCTTAGGTGCGTAGCCAAATGCTTTGCTGAGACGGAAGACACCGGCAGGAGCTTTGCCGTCGCCTTCCTTCTTTATTGGGTCGGCTGAAGCACGGATAGATTTGTTGATTTTCAACAGCCCAGTGCCCCATCCCAAACCTGTTTTGCCGACCATCACCGAGATCGGCTCACCAACGGCTTTCCAGGGCTTGCCGGGACTCTCGCGTTCGTAGCGTTGCAGCGTGCCACTGGAAGCATTCCAGTCAGACGTGGTGACAACCACCATTTCGGTTGAGTGCGAGAAGGCGGGCAGTTCCTTCGCGCTTGCGTTCAGGACGAGCAGACACAGCTCAATTAGCAGTAAAGAATAGAGGATTGTCTTTATCATGAGACCAGTCAAACGATATCCAAAGTAGAAAAGTTGCAAGATTTACACAGCCGAGGGCGGCTGTGCCACCCAATTCTGAGCAATGCCGACATAATTGGTCAAAGGGTACAGCGCTGGTTGTACTCTAATTTTCTACTGCGTTGATTTTGTAACAATCCGGTTTCCACCTTATCGTGCTCTCGCTCCCGCTTCAGCAGAGTTCGCGGGCTGCGGTTCGGCCGTGCCAAGCAGGCTTGCGAGATAGCCGATGATAAACGTGGCGCACGCGCCAATGGTGACATACCAGGTCCAGGCGATGTGCGTCCAATGCCAGATATAGACGTTCACCGCCAGCCCGCAAAGCATGCCTGCGATGGCGCCATTCTGGGATGCGCGCTTAGTGAGCAAGCCGAGCAGGAAAACGCCGAGCAATCCACCGTACGCGACGGAGGCGATGCTGAGGCCGGTTTCCAGCACCGTGCGGCTCTGGCGCGAAAGCAGTGCCAACCCGAACAGCACTACGCCCCAAATGATGGTAGCGGAGCGGGAAAACGCCAGGCGCGTCCGTTCCGGTGTGTCCGGCCGGTAGCGCAGGTAGAAATCAATCATGGTGGTGGAAGAAAGAGAATTGAGGGCGGCACTCAAGTTCGACATCGCTGCCGCCAGGATCGCGGCAATCAGAAGCCCTGAGATTCCGCGCGGCATGTAGTCGACGATAAAGCTGGGGAAAACGCGGTCCAGCGAACTGAATGCGGATGCGGGCGGATAAGCGCGATAAAAGACCCACAATCCAGCGCCCACCAGCAGGAAGAGTGTGAACTGGGCCAGGATGACAAGGCCGCTGGTGAGCAGGGCTGTTTGCGAATCGCGCTTGTTACGGGCGGCCAGCAAGCGCTGGACCATAAGCTGGTCAGTGCCATGCGTGGCCGTGGTGAGGAACATGCCGCCGATGAGTCCGGCCCAGAAGGTATAAGTCTGGAAGAAGCTGAAACCAAAATCAAAGACCTGCAATTTGCCCGCAGCAGCGGCAGCGTGATGGACGGCGGCCCAGCCTCCCGGGATGAGATGCAGCAGCGTGAAAAATCCAACCAAAGTTCCGCTCACGTAAATGATCAACTGCACCACATCAGTCCAGATCACCGCCGCCATGCCGCCCTCAAAGGTGTAGATCAACGTCAGAGCAAGAACAATGGCAATGGATCCTATCTGGCTGGTGCCGAGCGCGATGCCAACCACAATCGCCACGGCCCACACGCGGACGCCTTCCGCCGCGGCGCGGGTGATGAGGAAAACTGACGCAGTGATCCGGTGCAAGGCTTTTCCGAAGCGTTTGTCGATCAACTGATAAGCGGTGAACATCTCGCCTGTAAAGTATTGCGGGATGAAAAGAATGCTGATCACTACGCGTCCGGCCAGATAGCCGAGGACCACCTGAAGGAAGCCGAAGTTGCCGCCGTAAGCGAGCCCCGGCGTTCCGATGACTGTGAGAGTGCTGGTTTCCGCGGCCACAATGGAGAGCGCAATGGCCCACCAGGGGATGCTGCGGTCGGCCAGAAAGTAGTCTCGCAGTGACCTTTGGGACTTGCGGAACCTGAGCCCAAAAAATGTTATGCCGATCAGGTAAACGACGATAATGATGGCGTCAAGAAGATGGAGTCGCATGCGTAAGTTGACGTTTATTATTGAGGAGATCGTCCCAAAGCAATACTAAATTTTGTGGGAAGATGTAGTAGCCCTTATGGCACTTTACCTCGGGATTGATGCCGGAGGCACAAAAACCGACTGCGCCGTGAGCAATGGCGCGGAACTCCTTGGGCAGGCCAGCGGAGGAAGTTGCAAGCTGGCACGGGTGGGCCGCGTGAAGGCGCATGAGAACCTGCAGTCCGTGGTCCAGCGCACCTGCGACGGCGCACATGTCCAGGCCCGCGACGTCCAGCATGTTTGCATCGGCATGGCCGGCGCGTCTCTGCCGGATGCCGTGATCTGGGCCCAGGAGACCATCCGCGAAATTACCCCTGCGGCAACCATTTACGTTGCCGGGGACCACGTCATCGCGCACCGCGCCGCGTTTGGCACTTCTCATGGCGTGCTTGTGATCTCCGGGACAGGGTCCATCGCTTTTGGCCGTAACCAGAAAGGTGAAACGGCGCGCGCCGGTGGCTGGGGACCGGGAATTTCTGATGAAGGCTCGGCGTACTGGGTGGGACGCGAGGCAGTCATCGCGGCGTTGCATGAGTATGACCGCGGTACCAGTGATGGATTGCTCAGTATCATCGCCCAGTGCTGGAAGATTGCACCGGAAGAAGTGGTCCGCATGGCCAATGCTTCTGAGCCGCGCTTTGCCGAACTCGCTGCCCCGGTTGCTGCCGCGGCGGAAAAAGGCGACCTGGTGGCGCGAGAAATCATCAGGCGCGCAGGCATGTCTCTGGCGCAGCTTTCGAGCGCGGTGATTGGCCGCCTGTGGCCGGAAGGCGGCGTAGTTCCGGTGGCTCTTGCCGGAGGCGTGCTCCAGGGCTCCGCGATTGTCCGCCAGTCCTTCCGCGACAGCATGAACGCGGAGCGGCCGGAAGCTGCAGTGAGTTTTGCCTTTGTGCGTCCCGTACTTGGCGCGCTGGAAATTGCCGCGCAGCGCAGCCGCCGGTAACACGTCGCCATGAGTGACTCGCCCGAAAGCTCCGCAGCCAAGCCAACCAGCCAGAAAGTCACTCTGCCCGCCGATGCCGCGCTGGAAAAGCTGATTCATGACCCGGATCCTCAAATCCTCATTGCCGTCGCCAGTGACGCGCGGCTCACAGAAGACCTTGCTCTGGCCATGCTGGAGCGTCGTGACCTTCCTCCGCAGGCGCTTGAGCAGGTGATGCGCAACAGCTCCGTGGCCAAGCTGCGCAAGGTACGGCTGGCGGTGGTTACGCATCCGCGCACGCCGCGCCACATTTCTGTTCCCAACATTCGTCATCTGTATATCTTTGAGCTGATGCAGATTGCGCTGATGCCCGCGCTGGCCGCCGATCTCAAACGCGCTGCGGAAGAAGCGCTGCTCAGCCGCCTGGCCACCATTTCTTCCGGTGAGCGGTTCACCCTGGCCAAGCGCGCTTCCGGCCGCGTGGCTGCGGCGCTGCTGCTGGACAAGGAAGAGCGCATCCTGCAGGCCGCATTGCTGAATCCGCAAATGACGGAAGCGTGGATTGTGAAAGCTCTGCGCTCGGGAACAGGAACCGAACTGCTTGCGCCCGCCGTGTGCAAGCATGCCAAGTGGGTGCATCGACTGGAAGTCAAGGCTGCGCTCCTCGGGAACCGACACACGCCGTTCGCGTGTGTGGTGCAGATTGCAGGCGAGTTGCCGGCGCGGGCCTTGAAAGATGTCCTCCATGCTGGCAAATTAACGCCGGAGGTGAAAAGGTATCTGCAAGGAGTATTGAGTAAGCGAAGCTGAGTGAGCCGGATTGGGTAATTGGGTAAGTTAGCAATTTGGTAATTGAAGAGCTGCAGCTTTGAGGCATTTCAATTACCCAATTACCAGATTACGCAATTACCAAATTGACTCAACTCACTCATTTACCAAATCACGGCTGCGGTCTTGCCTCTTCTCCACCATACCCTCCATCTCCTTCCGGCACTCTCAACTCATCCAACTCAAGGAACTGTCGGATGACCTCATCCGGGCACTGCTCCATCTCCGGCATAGAGCCCACAAAGATGGCGCGGCCTTCATGCAGAAAGACAATGCGGTCAGCCAGCTTCTTGGCCAGGCGCATGTCGTGCGTTACCACAATGCTGGTGAGCTTGAGCTGGTGCTTGAGTTTCTGGATCAAGTCGCCCAGCAGACTGGCCATCAGCGGATCCACCATGGTTGTGGGCTCGTCATACAGGATGCACTCCGGCTGCGCCGACAGCGCGCGCGCAATGGCCACGCTGCGCTTCATGCCCGTCGAAAGGTCTGAAGGCAGCAGGTCGCGCATGGGCTTTACGCCCACCATGTCCAGCAGCCCGTCGACGATCTGGTAGATCTGCTCTTCGTCCAGGTCCCGGCGCTCGCGCAGCGGGAACGCCACGTTCTCGCCCACGGTGAGCGAATCAAACAGCGCGCCGTTCTGGAAAACCATGGTGACTTTTTTTCGAATGCGTTCCAGGTCGGCCTCGCCGTAGTCCGTGATGTCTTCAAAGGCCACAACCACGCGCCCCGAATCCGGCTTGAGAAAGCCCATGATGTGATGCAGTGAAACTGACTTGCCCACGCCGCTGCGCCCCAGGATGCAGAGCGTCTCGCCGGGAAAGACGCGGAAGCTCACGTCATTGAGCACGCGATTCTCGTCAAAGGCCTTGGAGACGTGCTTGAACTCGATGTAGGGATGCGTTTCCGGCTCGTGGTGTTCGTGATGTGGGTGGTCATTCATGGTGTCTGGCGACGGCGTGCGCGATCCAAGTCGTCGGGCGTGTTTAGATTCTCAAACATCTCCGAGGTGAAGGCAAACCGGCACATCTCTTCTTCTGTGATAACCAGCGTGTGGCCCTCAGGAAACAGCGGAACAATTTTATAGTCGCGGGACTTGGTTGTTGCCTGTCTGTTGTCCTCCTCTGCCTCTGTTCCTCTGTGTTTCAGAGAATTTGGGTTTGCTTGTAGCGCCCTTTCTGCGATGGGCAGGAACTCGCGCGAATACACCGAGCACAGCGGCTGGCGGTAGCCGGCGATCTCCGGCGTGGTGACGGTTGCCCGCGACTCAACCGCGCGTTCCACCATAAAGCGCAGAAAATCGGCGGAGAGAAACGGCGTGTCCACGGCAATGATCAGATTGAACCCGGTGCGGGTGTGGGTGAGCGCCGCATGGATACCGCTCAGCGGCCCGCATCCGGGATAAATGTCTTCCATCACCTCAGCGCCGTGTTGGCCATAAAGCTCGCGCGAGCCCAGGACCACCGCGGTCCCACAAACCTCCCTCACAGTGTCCAGCGCATGCTCCAGCAGAGTGCGTCCATCAAGCTGGAGCACAGCCTTGTCGCGACCCATGCGCGTGCTCTTGCCCCCGGCAAGGACGAAGCCTGTGACGTCTGGGTGGTGCATTGTCGTAAGTATAAAGAACACCCGGCACGGAGTCGCCAGGAACATGTGTTCCCAAACGAGCATGAAAATCATTTTATTGTCGCTTCGCTTCACCACCCCACCGCGCCAAAAGCGGGCGCGTTGGGGCCCCGCTTCGGCTGCGCTCCCGCCTACGGCAGTGTGGAGTTGGTTTGATGCTCCGCTTACCCAGGGCTTATTCCTCATCCCGGGCAAGCCGGGACTCGGAAACGCGCCTGGGCTAACTCCTGCCGCGCCTACAGCGCTGGGCCCTGGCCGGAGATGGGGCTTCGTTGCTCCCGGTTGCATTTTCGAGAGAGGCACGGAGACACAGAGAACGATATCTGATCCGCTTGGGGGCCTGTGTGGAACCGGCTTGGGAAAACAACAAAGAAAAGTGGGACAATTGTGAGGGGTAGCTGATTTCGTCCTCCCGTGGCGAGGGAAGAGAGAATCAGGCGCAAGTCGCGGACCGCTGAAACATGTCAGGAAAATTCAAATATCGGGTTCTCCTCGTGGATGATGACGAGACACTGCTGCAAACCACTGCGGACGTCCTCACACGAGAGGGATATCTGGTTCAGATAGCGCGCGATGGCTTTGAAGCGCTGACAGTCCTTCGAGGTGGCCAACCGGAGATTGTGGTGTCTGATCTGAATATCCCGAACATGTCAGGATTCGAACTGCTCGCGGTCATCCGAAAGCGATTTCCGGGAATCGGCGTGATCGCCTATAGCGGCGAGTTCTCCCCTCTGGGACCAGAGGGTGTACTTGCTGACCGGTTCCTGCGCAAGGGCGAGAACTCCACCTTCGAACTGCTGGAAGAGATTCGGGATCTTCTGGAAGAGCTGCCGCTCCGGTCGCAACAAGCCAAACCGGACACCGCACCAGCCTGGCTCCCGCGCTCCGCCACGGAATACGTCGTGGTAACCTGTCCGTTCTGTCTACGCTCGTTTTCAGTTTCCACCCGTAATATCGAATTCGGGACAGTGCACCAAGATGTATGTCTTCATTGCGGAGCAGAGGTCGCGTTTCGCCTTGACAGTACTACGGCTGCTGAACCTCCAACACTCAAAGATCGGCTAAGAACGCAAATTGAAGCGAGCAGGCGGACGATAGATCACTCGCGCGGGATGATTGGTGATTCAAAACTGAAGATTGAAAAAATAGACCTGCCAAAGAAATCGGACAAGCCTTGAAGCGTTGCCGACGGGCATTCTGGCACTTATTACGGACTGAGCGGCAGTTGTTGGATCGAGGAGCGTAAGCAAGATCCAACTTAGTGGCGATGAACCGGAAGGAGCGAATAGCCGGGGGCCGACGAAACCGTTTTCATCTGCGGAAACATTCCATCTGATCCCGGTTCTCTCGGCATCGTAATGGGTGAGATGGTGAGGGACAAGGAACGCCCGGAAAGCGAAGAGCACGAACGACTGCGACTGGCTCGCCGGGTCGCCCGCCTCTGGTCATGGGATTATCGTGTAGACACGAATACGGTCTTGTGGACCGTCCCTGAAGCGCAATCAGACCGCACCGTTCAAGTCACGTTTGAGCAGGTATTGTCGGCCATCCCGTCCGAGGACCGCGAGCGAGTCAGCAACGCAATTCAGAACACTCTGCGCACGGGAGTGGAGTATGCGATTGAGCACCGTGCATTCGGGCAGTCGGGAAAGATTCATTGGCTTGCCGCCCGGGGGGCGGTCGTCTCGCGCGAGCCATTGCGAGTCATCGGCGTGACGGTTGATATCTGCCCGCTGAAACAGCTTCAAGAACTGCAACAAATTCAGCGCGACGCCACCATCGCGGCAGAGATCGCACACTCCATCAACAATCCGCTCCAGGTGGTTGTAGGTGCTTTGCATCTCGCCAAGGCAGATATTGAGGGAGTATCGCTGGAGCACGTCAACGCGGCGCTCGATGCGGCGCGTAAAGTGGCTGACGCAGTCCGAGAACTGACCCGTCGCCTGGATAAGCTTTCGAAATAGCGTTCCCCAACCCACCTCGATCACATCGACTCTTTAGGGCGAAGGAGTCCCTTTCCCGAGACCTCGGCTCCAGGTGGTTCACGGAATGGTTCCACAGAAATGTGTTGGTAACACACTTCCAACACAGTCAGCTCTTCTGTACCGCCCGGCGCCTGGAGAACCACGCTGTCTCCCGCTGCCGACTTCATCAACGCGCGAGCCAGAGGTGACACCCAACTGATGTGGTTGCGCTTGAGATCGACCTCGTCCGTGCCCACGATGCTCACCACATGCTCCGCTCCCGCGGCATTGGCATAGCGCACGGTCGCTCCAAAGAATGCTCTCGTCCCCGCCTGCCCAGCTCTGGGAGCTTCCGGGTCCACCACTTCCGCGGCTTCGATTCGCTTGGAGAGAAAGCGGATCCGCCCATCAATCTGCCGCAGCCGCCGCTTGCCGTACTGATAGTCGGCGTTTTCACTGCGATCGCCGTTGCCGGCAGCCCACGCCACCACCTCCACCACGGCCGGGCGTTCCCTGGCGAGCAGAAACCGGTGCTCATCTTTCAGGCGCTGCAGCCCGCTCGGCGTGATGTAGTTCTTGCCTCGGGTCGCGGGATCGTCCGCTTGTGGTCTTCTGGTAAACCCTTTCCGCATCTCGCAATTCTACAGCGCGATCCAGTGGGCGCCCCCAATCCGCCAACGGCCACCGGGCTGCACACATCCGGCCGGGAAAGGGTTTTTATGTTCTTAGTAGCGGAAAGCAGTAGACTTGTCCGCAATGAAAGCTGGATATTGTTTTATTGTGTGTTTGATTGCGTCTGTGGCCGGGTTGCAGATCGAAGCCCAAACTCCCGAGCCGATCATCGACATGCACCTTCACGCGATGCATGGAGATGAGCTGGGGCCTCCGCCGCTCTTCCTTTGCGCGCCTTTCCTTGAGTGGCCATTGAAAGACCCCCAGGAAGATGTTCAAAGCTACTACGCTCGCGTGCAGAACAAACCTGCTTGTCCATCGCCTCTACGCTCAGGGACTAGCGATGAAGATTTAATGCAACGGACGATAGCGATCCTCAATAAGCGGAATATCTATGCGGTGACCAACTCACTCAGCAGTGATGCTCTCCAGGTGTTAGCAAAGTGGAAGCGAGCGGGAGGAGAGCGCATCTTACCGGCAATCCCCTTTGATCCCAAATCCGGCAAGCCAACGGTGGGAGAGTTGCGGCAGCTGGTGAAAAGTAAGCGAGTGATGGCGTTTGCTGAAATCAGTTCGCAATATGAGGGCATCGCGGTCACCGACCCAAGAATGGAGCCCTATTTCGCTCTGGCGGAAGAGCTCGATGTTCCGGTTGGGATCCACATGGGACCGGGCCCGCCGGGCGCTCCTTATGTGGTGGCGCCAACTTATCGCATGCGCCTTTCCAGCCTCCTTGCGCTGGAAGATATTTTAGTTCGACATCCAAAACTTCGCGTGT
>DATEJX010000259.1:0-5908 GCA_035277785.1 Candidatus Angelobacter sp.
TAGTTCAGTGTATAAAGTGTCTGGCAGGGACTGCATAAATATTACTGTCACGGCCAAAGAACAAGGTCTTTCGATCCGGAGAAAGCGCTGGATTGTACTCGGAATCCGGACCATTGATCTGAGGGCCGAGGTTCTTAACGGTCTTCCATTCTCCGTGTTTTCTGAGCGCTATATATATGTCGGCTTTTCCAAATCCCCCGAGGCGAGTGGAATAAAACAAGAGGAAACTCCCGTCGGGAGAGATGAATGGGCTTGTGTCCGAGGGGCCCGAATTGACAACGGCCGGAAGAGGCACAGGAGCCGCATAAGCGCCATTTACCAACCGAGCTTCGTAAATCATATTGTGGTCGGCGCCGCCAACCCGGTCTGAAAAGAAGTACAAATTGCCCGCACGATCGACGCTAGGCGAGCCCTCTTTTCCCGCTGAATTTACTCCATCGAGCCAATGTGGTTCTCCCCACTTACCGGACTCTAAGTTCGAAACCCAAATATCCATATTCTTGCTGCCTGCCACCGCCCCAGGCGCTGGCCGAGTGGAAACAAAAAACAGATGCTTGCCGTCCGGGCTCAAGAAAGGATCGAGGTCCGACCAGTGATCGCTGGAGAATGATATGGGCTCCGGCTGTTGCCATTTGCCGTCAGCCATGATGGCGTGAAAAATATGGATTGGTTGCTTGCTCTCAAACCGGCTGAAGTACAACTCCTTGCCATTTGGAGTGAAGGTAATTCCAAATTCGTGCCCGGTTGAAATCACGCCAGGGGCAAAAATCTGCGGTGCGACGCTGTCAGAGGCTGTGACAGGCAGGTAAACCGCTGAAAAGAGCGCACTGCAGTAGAGACAAAACACCCATACTTTCTTGCCTGACAAAATGCCTGCCTCCGGTCATTCCTGCCTGAATGCAACCATGGGGTCAACTCTTGAGGCCCGCAATGCGGGAATATAAGCTGCTGCAACTGACACGAGCAACAGTAGCACTGATACTCCAGCCAGGATCAGCGCACCTGCCTGATGAGTTCCGTAAAGAACTGTCTCCATCACGCGGGCCGCTCCAATACTGGCGACTACGCCCAGCACGATTCCAAACACTGCGCGCTTCAGTCCATTTCCCACGATCAGGGCAAGTATCTGCTGCCGCCCTGCCCCTAATGCCATGCGAATGCCGATCTCCTGCGTCCTTTGCATTACGGAATAATTCATCACCGCGTAAATGCCGATAGCAGACAGGAACAATGAGGACACGGCGAACACCACCATCAGGAGCATCGAAAATTTTGGCTGCACCAGGGAATTGTTGAGCAACGTCTTCAGTGTCACCACTTTGGCGAGCGGAAGATCGGGGTTCAGCCCAAGAACGGCGTTCTGGACCGACTTCACGGCCTGAGCCGGGTCCTCCAGTGTGCGTACCGCAAACTGCATGGTGAGCATGGAAGGCCATGGATTCTGAGTAAAAGGCACATACATCGCCGGCTCGGGTGCATCGTGCAGTGTTTGTTGCTTGATATTTTCAACCACACCAACCACAACCATCACCGGCGCCTTCGGATCACCCAGCCCGACTCGCTTTCCGATTGGATCTTCCGTGGGCCAATATCTTTTCGCCATTGCCTCATTCACGATTACAACCTGGGGCGAAGAGGGATTATCCGTCTTCTCAAAGAACCGGCCCTTGAGCAAAGGTGTTCCGATAGCGGAGAAAAAGCGGGGCGATACAATATTGTATCCGGCAATGGGACGGTCTTCTTTCAGAGACGCCGCGTGATCCAGGATCCGGATAATGGTGCTGTCCCCAGGGCCGTTCATAGGAACGGTTTCGGCAAGCCCCGCAGCTCGTATCTCTCCCAGGCCGTTCAGTTTATCGAGGAGGTCCTCATAAAACCTTACGATCTTGTCTGGCTCTTTGAAACTGGTTGATGGCAAAGAAAGTTCAAATGTCAGGACTTTCTCCGCCTGGAAGCCCGGGTTCACGCGAAGCAAGTTGGAAAATGAGCGGGTCAACAAAGCAGCGCTCATGGTGAGGGCAAGGGCAAGCGCGATCTGACCGATGAGAACGAAATCACGCATTTTTTGCGAACGGTGTCCCGGACTATACCGGGGGCCGCCTTCCTTCAGTGTCTCGACGATGTTCGTTTTCAGAACGCCGAGAATGGCGAGTAAGCCGAAAACCAGACCGCAAACTATGACGATTCCGACAACAAAAGCCAGCACTCTCCAATCAATGGCGACTTCCCCCAGGCGGGGAATGTTCGTTGGCGCCAGCTTTTCCATGAAGGCGATTCCCATCTCACCCAGGACCAGGCCGATGGCGCCGCCAAGTATTGATACAAAGTAACTTTCAGCGAAAAGCAATTTGAACAGGTGGTAGTTTCTTGCTCCAAGGGCCTCCCGCAGGGAGAATTCCCTTTTACGGTCAACGGAGCGGGCAAGAAAGAGATTCGCGACATTGCTGCACGCAATTGCCAGCACGACAAGTACGGCGCCGAGCATTAGAAGCAAAGGCCGCCGCACACCTCCGGAGATCTGCTCGGAAAGTGAAGTAATGCGCGCACGGTGCCAGCCCACTGACTGCGGATGTTCCCGGTCAGCTTCAGCGGCAAAAATGTTCATCTCAGATTGCGCTTGCGCAGGAGTGGTCGCGGGATTAAGCCGTCCGATGACGGCCAATTCATCAGGATCCGCCGGTCCACTTGGAGCCTCGGGCAATGCCAGCGGGACCCAAAGCTCGGCTTTCCTGGGGAAGTCAAAGCTTCCCGGCATTTCTTCCACGCGTGGAAAATCAAAGCCTTCCGGCATCACGCCAACCACGTTATAGTCACGGCCATTGAGGCTAATGGATTGCCCCAGGATGTTCCTGTCTCCATTAAACCTGTTTTGCCACAGCTGGTACCCAAGCACTACTTCATACTCATGACCCGGCGTGTCTTCATATGGAGAATAGACTCGACCAAGGAGGGGAGATATTCCCAATGCGGAAAAGAATCCGGCCGAAGCTCTAATCCCTTCCACAAAAACGGGTTCGTGATTGCCGGTCAGATTGAAGGAATCGCTTTTGAAAGCTCCCAAGGCATCATAGCTTCGGCTTTCCCGCCAAAAGCGCCGGACATCCGGCAATCCCCAGGGAATAACATCATAGCCAACGTCATGGCCAGCAGGGACCAGCCGCCAGGAAAAGACGATCCGCTCAGCGGCAGGATAGGGCAGCGGCTTGAGCAATACCGCGTCTACAACGCTGAAAACGGCAATGCATATTGCAATGGCGATAGCGAGCGTCAGCGTGCTCGCCAAAATGATGCCCGGGCGGCTTCTAAATCCCCGAAGCACATATCGAAAATTTTCAGCCACCATGGCCTGATTTGTCCCTGTTCAAGAGTAACCGGCTATCAGTATACAAATACCTGAGCGCAACTCAAGCCAGAAGATAACTGAAATGCACAATAGTAATGTAGTTACCTTTTAATTGGCCCATTTGCGAAGAAAAGCATCCATTCTCCCCGGGTTATATGTTTCACCCTGCTCCAGAAGGCTGGTCTGCTGGGAAACCAGGACTTTCCCCGTTCCATCAAGAACAAAGAAATGAGGATATTCATAGATCTTGGGATATTTATCCAGCACCTGGCGGTTCTGATTCTGCACACTGTAGTTTACAAATACCGTAACGTAGTGCTTGTCCCGAAAATCGCGCAGATCAGAATGGCTTTGAAAAAATTCATCCATGGTGTGGCACCAGCTCGCCCAGTCGCCGCCAACTTCCATCAGGACGCGCCGGTTTGATCGCTTTGCTTCTTCCACCGCATCATTAATGTCCTGGGCGGCGCTTCGCGCAGGGTCGAACCGCATTACGGGTTGGTAGTTCTGGGTAGTAGTCTGCGCCGAAACGTGATTACCGAACGGTACCAGAAGACATGCAAGCAAAATGAGCCGTATTCTCATAAGTGATCTCCCCTAGATTTATCCGGCAGAAACAGTCACTTCCGCCGGAGATCATGCCTGTTGCAATTGGTCGATTGTTGTTGCTGCGGACTTCGCCTTGCTTAGTTCCATACTTATACATGCCAGGCGGTCTTTCAGGCTTTTTCGCTCTGCTTCCGAAGAAGTACGCTGGAGTGCTCCTTCCAGCAGTTCAATAGCTTCAGCATGCCGGCCCAGGTCGCCGAGAACGATGGCGCGGTTCTCCTGCAGGTCCGCATTATCGGGATTCAGTAGAGTGGCAGCTTCAAGGTCGCGCAGGGACTCTTCCAGGCGGCCGAGTTCGTAATAGAGCACTCCGCGGCATGCCAGGGAGTCCCACTGTGCAGGATCACGCTCGATGGCGGCTGAATAGTCGCGGACCGCTTCCTCGCGTTTTTCCAGTGCTTCGTTGGCCTGTGCGCGTCCAAGCAATGCAAGAGTATGGGAAGGTTCAAGCTCCAGCGAACGCGTATAAGCCCCGACCGCGACTTCCATCTGGCCCATCTTTCGATAACATTGCCCCAGGTTGGTGAAAACCTCGTAATAGGGCGAACTTAGTTCAATGGCTCGCAAATAATCCTGCAGGGCGTCAGACATGCGTCCTTGATGCATGTATAGATTGCCGCGCTCGTTGTAATATTCGGAATAATTTGGGTCCATGGCGATGGCTTCAGAGTAGTACGCAATTGCTTCCTCTGTTGCTCCCATCGATGAGTAGACCTGGGCGATGTTGTAGATCAGAATTGAGCGATGGAGGACGTGCTTGTCGGCCGGCAGGTGCTGGTTCAATCTGGCCAGTCCTGTCTTGCACAGGTCGATTGCCTGATCAAACTTTCGTTCAAAGCTTCGGATCATCGCGAGACCATTGCGGTTGAACACGGTCTCAAAGTGACGCAGATGGTCGGGTATGTCAGCCTTGTCCAGTTCCTGAAGAGCAAGTTCCAGGTATTCCTCGCCCCGCGCCAGGTTTCGTGGCTTGCTATATCTGGCATAAAACATCGCTACCAAATAGAAGAACTGAGCGCGCCATAAATAGCGCGAAGCAGGCATATTCTTTAACGCCGGCCCTTCGGCAAACTCGATTCCTGCTTCGGCGTTGCCGAGCCCCATGTGACACATCATGATCTTGACGATGATGGACCAAATCATGCGTTCGTCTGAAGGTGTAATCTCCAGCGCCAGTTCCAGGAGCCCGCGGCCATAATATTGGGCATCTTCGTAGAGGCCGAGCGTGTTGTAAGTTTCCAGGCCAAAATGACGGTATTCGAGCAGCTTGTCTTTGCGGCCTGCCACATTCCACAACCGCAGTAATTCCGGCAGATTGAGTTGGATCTCAATCCTGTCGCCGGCGATGCCAGCCTCTAAGGAGAGCGCGCGTTGTTCAGCTTCTGATGGGTCCATCAGCTCCCTTGGTTCGGATGGCGCTGTCAGCTTTAGCGCAACACTGGTGAGATGTGAAGGGAAAAAGGCCTGTATTTTTTGCGACATCTCCGGAGCGACGCCGAGTACCAGTGTGATATGTAACCGCTCCCCCAGGCGCCGGGCAAGTTCCTTGAAGAAGAAGCGGCTCATCATGCTCGCTTTGTCGTAACCGTCGCAGACGATCACCCACGGAACATCCGCATCCTTCACACTTTTCCATTTCTGGATCAGGTCAATCAAGCCTTGCAGCACGCGGTAGGCGCGGTCCGCAGCAAAGAACCGCGAGCGTTCTTCTATGGGCGCAAGATCTGTGAGGTTCCGATGCTTCACCGTGTAACGTTGCCGCAAGCGGGGTAGTACATAGACGAGCTCAACAATGTGCTTTTCCACCAGATCGGGCCGCTCGGACTCGATTTCAGGGAAGATAGAGGCAAAAAGAGTATTCACTCCGGCCCACGGCCCGCCTGCTTCAAATGCAGTGTTCGCGAGAAAGATGCGTGTCGCCGGACCGGCAATGCTCCTGGCATGCTGGGCGAGCAG
>DATEJX010000260.1:0-7532 GCA_035277785.1 Candidatus Angelobacter sp.
GAAGTCATAACTGATTACAGCGAATGGGTCCTGGCCCGGAGCTTTCGCGTCCTCTGGAGAGAAAAAGCGTCCAATCGCAGGCTCTACTCCGAGCACATTGAAATAGTTTTCGCTCACCAGATGCCCGCGCACGTCCTCTGCCCCGGCAGCACCGATCCTTACCTGCCACTTGTCCAATTGTGCTTCCACGGCGCACAGCCCCGCCAGCGTGGTTGTCCGGTCGCGAAGCTGCTCGTACTCCGGATAACTTAAAAGCCCTCGTTCTCCACCCGAGATACCCACCGAAACCCCGGACGTGACAGGATTCGTCAGCATGATCAGCCGTTGCGGCTCACGGACTGGCAGTGATCTCAGGAGCGCTGCATTCATCACGCTGAAAATAGCTGTATTGGCTCCGATTCCAATCGCCAGTGAAATGACGGCCACACCCGTAAACACGGGATTGCGCGCGAACTGGCGCAGTGCGTAGCGCAAGTCTTTGAAGAAACTCTCGATCCAGACAGTGATATCCATGCTCCGCGTCCTTTCCGCTTCCAGAGTGCAATTTCCAAATTCTCGCGCAGCGGTCATTCGTGCCTCTTCAGCCGTCAGCCCATCGCGCTGCAGGTCTTGTGCGCGAAGATCAAGGTGCAGGCGCAGTTCTTCTTCCACTTCCCGGCCAAGGGAGCCGGGGCGAAAAGTGTTCCTGATGCGATTCAGCCAACTCATGTGCTCACGCCATCTGCAGGACGCGTGCGACTGCCTGCGTCAGTTCGCTCCATCTCTCTTCCTCCGCTGCCAACTGCTTCAGCCCGCTCGCAGTGATCGAGTAATAGCGGGCGCGGCGATTGTTTTCACTGGCTCCCCATTGCGCCTTAATCCAGCCCTCCTGAGCCATACGGTGGAGCGCCGGATAAAGCGAGCCTTCCTCCATGCGGAGTGCCTCCCCGGCCACCGACTTTATGTGCAGCGTGATTCCGTAGCCGTGCATCGGCCCTCGTGAGGCAAGCGACTTCAAGACGAGCAAGTCGAGTGTTCCCTGCAATCGATCGTTGGGATGTTTTCCCATTTTCCTCTCACCTAGCTGGCTATAGGACGCGGGTCGAGATCATTTGGTTAGCAAAAAAGTTCAGGATGAAACTCGGGAACTCTTATCCCCCGGAGACTTGGGCTAAACTAACTTTTCATGGTCTTTGTCCTCGATAATTACGACTCCTTCACCTACAACCTTGTGCAGTATCTGGGCGAGATGGGTGAGGCCGTGGAGGTGCGCCGTAATGATCAGGTCACCATCGCGGACATAGAATCTCTCAATCCCAGCCACATCCTGGTTTCTCCCGGGCCATGTACGCCGCACGAAGCCGGCGTCAGTATTGAGCTGATTCGCCATTTTGCCGGCAGGAAGCCGGTTCTGGGAGTCTGTCTAGGACATCAGGCCATCGGCGCTGCTTTTGGCGGCAACGTCGTGCGTGCATCGCAGGTGATGCACGGCAAAGTCAGCAAAATCCAGCATGATGGGCGAACAGTATTTCGTGACGCGCCTCAGCCCCTCACTGCCACTCGTTATCACTCGCTCATCGTGTCTGAAAAAGGCCTTCCCGCTGACCTCGAAATCAGCGCCGAAACCAGAGAACAAGATGGAACCAGGGTGATCATGGGACTCAGACACCGCCGATATCCGGTGGAAGGCGTCCAGTTTCATCCGGAAAGCGTGCTCACCGAATCCGGACGTTTGCTGCTCAGGAATTTTCTCGCCCTTTAAGTGCCCTCCGACCGCTCCTTAGGCGAATACCTGCTCGAAATCTTGCGGCTTTGAGCTACAATTCTGACTACAGCCGCAATTTTTAGTCGCAGCGCATGGAGGCCCAGGTATGGCGCAGCCGCAACCGGAGAAGCGTTCCACCAGGCGTTTTCTTCTTGAGTTGCCCATCACCATTACCTACGCAGGAAACGCTGCCGGCGAACTCAGCGCGCAGACCCGGGATGTAAGCTCGCGCGGCGTGTTCATGTACGTGAACAGTGAATTTGCTGAAGGCGCCACAGTTGAGTTTGTCATGACCTTGCCTCACGAAGTGACCTTGGCTGAGCCTATCCGTGTTCGCTGCATGGGTCGCGTACTCCGGGTTGAAAATAGAGACCACCGCCAGGGCGTCGCCGTCACCATTGATAACTACGATTTCATCCAATGAGGAGTAACTGGTCTGAATCTTGTATCTGGCAAGGCGCGCATAAAGGTTAAATTCGCTGCCATCATCGCACTGACCGTATCTTCCACAGTGGGCGCTCAGCAGTCCACTACCCCTATTGGCGAACTTTATGCAGGTGATGGCCAGGCCCAGTTGGTGCAGCCGGTGGGCGCCGGAATGAGCGTTGTAAGCGGCTCAGAGCTTTCCGCCGGGATCGCGGCTGCGCGTCTAAAGCTTTCTCGTGGAGGCCAGCTCCGCCTCTGCCCCCGCAGTTCTCTCACCGTCAATTCCGGCAAATTTGGACTTACGTTTGCCATGAATACGGGTGCGCTTGAGTTCGACTACACACTGTTTCAGCGAGGCTCAGATTACCTCATCACTCCCGATTTCAGCATTCGTCTTCAGGGACCGGGCAAGTACCATTTTGCGGTTGGCGCAAATCAAAACGGCGATACCTGCGTGAAGAGCCTTTCCGGCAACGCAGCTCCCATTGAATTGTCTGAGCTGATGAGTTCAGCCAGCTATCGCGTTCGTCCACAGGATTCCATGCTTTTCCACCAGGGGAAGCTGAACGGGAACACTGTACTGGCGCCCGCCGAGTCCTGCGGTTGTCCGGAAACGGCTCCAGTCATGGAAGCCGCCGCCCCGCCTGCACCCCAGCCAACTACGCAGCCTCCACCAGCGAATGCCGCTTCTGTACCTGTCCAGCCTGCCGCGGAAATCCCGCCGGATCGGCCTGGGCAGGTACATGTGGAAGTGGATACTCCATTCGTCTTCAGTGGCAAGAATGCACAGGGGATTGAACCTTATTCGGCGGCCAAAATCTCCCTGTCCACTCTTCCTAACCTCTTTTTTGTGCAAGAAACAGTGGATCCGGTCGTTCTACCGGAAAAGCCGGCACAAGTGTCTGTACGTGAGGAGGCTCCGGCCAAAGCAGCAACAAGACCGCAGCCGGCTCGTGAGAAGAAAGAGAAGAAGGGCTTTTTTGGCCGGCTGAAAGGAATGTTCACCGGAATCTTTCACCATTAGACATGGTTCTAAAGGACATTGTCCGGAGTACCCTTGCTGTAATGTTTTTCATCAAGAAGTTCGGCAGCAAAGCCGTTTATACTGATTATCAACGGTAAATAAACATGTCTCCGCTCGATACTAAACAGCCGATTCCTCCGGGTACGCCAAATCCCGCAGGTCTCCCCCCGGAGCAGGAAGTGGTCAAGTTCACAAAAGAACAGGCCGTAGATAAGTCCATGACGACTCTGTTCGGCGGCGGATATGGCCAGTACCAGGTCCGTCCGGAAAATTTCCTGCTGTCAGTGGTGACGCACACGGTCGTGGTGTTGCTGATCTTGTGGCTTTTCCACATCACAATTGAGCCCAAGATTCTTCCTCCGTCCACAACCAATGAGTCAGTTGACCTCACGCCTTATGTGCCGCTTAAAGTTGGCAAACACGGAATCAGCGGTGGCGGCGGCGGCGATGCCAGCAAGCTCAAGGCTTCCACGGGCACTCCTCCGCGGGCAGCCAAAGATCAGTTCGCCCCGCCGGTAGTGGTCCAGACACAGAAGAGCAAATTAATGGTCGAACCCACCGTGGTTGCTGACCTCAAGTACAGTTCGACCACCCAGATTGGCGACCCCCTTTCCAAGCTCATGACGCCGTCGAATGGCGTAGGCGTGGGTGGCGGAATTGGCAGTGGGAACGGCGGTGGCGTTGGTTCAGGCCACGGCGGCCCTGGCGTAGGCCCCGGCCTCTTTCACGTCGGTGACGGCGTGAGCGCACCCAAGCCCATCTTCACTCCGGAACCGGAGTTCTCTGAAGAAGCTCGCAAAGCCAAGTATCAGGGTGTGGTTGTGCTGAGCGGCATTATCGGCGTGGATGGCCGTGTACACAATCCGCGTGTTGTTCGCTCGCTTGGCATGGGCCTCGATGAGAAAGCACTGGCAGTGGTAAAGCTTTGGAAGTTTGATCCCGGCAAGAAAGATGGACGCCCGGTGGCCGTGGAAATGGGCCTGGAGATCAGCTTTAACCTCTACTGACGGTATCGCATCACGCGGAATCAAAAAGGGAGATTGCACTGCAATCTCCCTTTTTCCATTTCTTGTTGTTTTCTATTCCACGGCTTCTTCCAGCAATCCCTTCTCTTTTTTCTCCTGGCATGCAATGCAATAGCGTGTCCATGGCACTGCTTCCAGGCGCTTGGAATTGATTTCATTCCCGCAGCTTACGCATTCGCCAAATGACCCTTCACGGATTCTTTGCAATGCAGATTCCACCATGTTGAGCAATTGGCGGTCATTGTTGCTCACAGAAAAGAGAAATTCCTTGGTGTAAGAGTTGGCAGCGCGATCAGCAATGTCCTGGGCGGAGTCCTGGTCTGCAACTCGGCCGTCTTCCTCCGTCCGGCTCACCGCTTTGCGAAGGGCCTGCTGCCGCTCTTCCAATCTTTTCTTGAAAGTGTCCAGCTTCTTCTTGTCCATGTCTCTCGATAAATTTTCAATCTTATTCGCCATGATAATAACCCGTCAAACTAAACGAACAAGTTTAGATGCTGACTCAATGGACTCGGTCGCAGTTGAAACGTTTTTGACGGTTCAGTCCTCCGGAATGTGCCAAAGAAAAAAGCGGCTCTTTAGAGCCGCTCACAAAGAGGCAAGGGAGGGAGGGAAGATCTCAGGGAAGGCGATGCAAGATGAGTTCTGGGCTTACGCCGAGACGCTCGTTATGGAAAAGTCGGAAAGCTTGGGATAGGGTTAAAGTCATCTTAAATTTTTACGGCCTCTTTTGTTTGCTCTCTCTTAAAGCAACTCACAAACCAAAACCTTACCTCGTTTTGTGGAAACTCCTCTTATCATCCTAACCCATTGTAAATATTTACCTTAACGGCAATAACGAGCTGCAACTCGGGTCAGAGTAGTTAAGAAAAAAGGCCTAAAGTAGTGGCATTAAAGTGCCACTACTTAGCCTCAGTTTGCTTAGCCTGTCCCTTGTTCTGCTCCTCCATCGCCTTCAGCTTGTTCAAAAGGGCTTTGTAGCTGATCTTCAGGATCTTGGCGGCTTGGCGGCGATTCCAGCGTGTCTGGGCCAGTACGCGTTCAATGGCCTCGCGTTCCGCCTGCATGGCAGCCCTGCGCCCGATCTCCAGCAGAGATGGCATTTCCAACTCATTTACTGCTGGATTGGGGGCGGCTAGGGTCGCTGTCGGCGTGGCAGGTGAAGATGAAGCCGCAGGAGTCCGGGGGGCCATGGATGAGACGATCGGCTTGTGTGTGGAAAGCTCGCGGATGATCTGTGCTTCATTGCCCACGATCACGTAGCGCTTTACCAGGTTTTCCAACTCGCGAATATTTCCCGGCCAGGCGTATTCCATCATGCGCGCCACCGCATACTCACTGAACATGGGCGGCTGCTTGCCGTAATGTGCGCTGTATTTCTCGAGGAAATATTCGAGGAAGACCGGTATCTCTTCACGCCGCTCCCGCAACGGGGGAATGTGGATGCTCACCACATTAAGCCGGTAGAACAGGTCTTCCCGGAAAACGCCTTCTTCCACAGCCCGCTCCAGCAACTTGTTGGTGGCGGAAAGCACCCTCACATCCACCTGGATATCGCGCTTGCCGCCCAGCCGTGAGAATTCGTGGTCCTGCAGAACGTGCAGCAGTTTCGCCTGCAATGCCGGATGCATCTCGCTGATTTCATCCAGAAAAATCGTGCCGCCGTTGGCCTGTTCGAACTTCCCCAGTTTCTGCCTGGTGGCTCCGGTAAAGGCGCCTGGTTCGTAGCCGAACAACTCACTTTCCAGCAATTCGTGTGGTATGGCGGCGCAGTTAACTTTCACAAATGGCTTTTCCGCCCGGGTGGATTCCGCATAAATCATCCGCGCCACCACTTCTTTGCCGGTACCGCTTTCACCCCTGATCAGCACTGTGGCGGTTGTATCCGCCACCTGCTCAATGGTCATCTTCACTTCCATCATCTTGGGGCTGGTTCCAAAAAGCATGGTGAAGTCGCTTTGCCGTCTCACCTGCTCGCGAAGCTGCGTTACCTCCCGGTAGAGCCGCTGATTGTCCAGCACCCGCGAGATGCGCACATCCAGTTCCTTGGGATCCACCGGCTTGCTGATGTAATCGTCCGCTCCCAGTTTGGAAGCTTTAAAGATAACTTCCGGGTCTTTATTGGCGGAGAGGACAATGACAGCCAGGCTTGGCTTGATCTGCTTCAGCCGCTGTAAAATCTGTGATCCAGCCTCTCCGTTCATTGCCGTATCCACCAGAACCAGCACCGGATCAAACCCCCGGAAAACCCGCAGGGCCTCCTGATCGCTGGAAGCCACGCTCACCTCAAAATTACGGCGGGAAAGATGAGACGACAGGTACTTGGCCATAACCAAGTCGTCATCCACAATCAAGACGCGGCTTTTCTGGTTCATTCCGTCTCTCGGCAAGAACTAAGGGCTGCTTGAACAGCTCTAAAGCTAATGACAGTACTTCGATTCCATTTTCAGGTATTTAGATGCCCAAGGCAAGGCACTAAGGCACAATAGGGCGTGAATTTGGACACAAAGGGTACATAAATACCCTCTGCTTAAAGCATTAGCCTTTGGCGGAAAAGCTAGGAAGATCGCTTGCCGGTTATAAAGTGGTAAGGCGGCCATGGCCCGCTCATCACCACTTCAACGCCGGGCAAATGCCGGGTAGCCATCTGGTAGCGGTTCTGGTACTTTTGCACTTTTTTGTGGTCGATGAGGTGCGCGATGTCAATCAGCATGCCGCCGGAATCTACCTTGCGGCAGCAGACATCCTGGTCAAGCGGATCAAAAATCTTGTGGACTTGGACAGAAAGGGCCCGCGCCTTGGTCTGGCGCTCGCGGTGACGCGCCGCTTTTTCCCGCAGCTTGGTCAGGTACTCACTCCCGACCGTCGCCGGCAGTTCGATCTCTTCCAGCGCCTGGCGCAGAGAACCATCTTTCACCAGCAGTTTTAGATGCATCTCTGCTTTGCCCTTCAACTTGAGCACGCTCTCTGTAAACGCTTTGCGGTTGAGGCGTACTGCCCGGCGCAATGCATCGTCAGTATCAAAAACGGTCCCGAATCGGAACGGCAGCACGGTTGTCCGCTTGAAGCATTCGCTCACAACATGCGCATGTTGCAGCAGCGCCTTCTGCCCCAGATCACCGGTAGGAATATATTCGCTGACAATCACTGAAAATTCGCCGCTGGGATAGGCGAAAGTCTGCGCGTCAGCGATACCTTTTAAATTTTCTACGGGAACGGGGCGGCGGGCTCGAATACCATTCTGGAAGGCTTCTTGCTCAACGATGCAGTACGCGTACCATGCCATGAGGGTTGCTTCTCCTGTCCGGAAAAACGT
>DATEJX010000261.1:0-35043 GCA_035277785.1 Candidatus Angelobacter sp.
GTGGCAACGGTTGGCTCCGGGTTCTCACCTTCCATCCCGCAAGCAACAACATCACGGTACAAACCTATTCTCCGTTCCTTAACCAGTACATGACAACCGCCTCAGATCAGTTCACCCTGATCTACCACAACACATTCCCCAATACGGGATCGGGTACGATCAGCGGAAAGGTACGTAATCAATCCACTTGTGCTGCCATACCCGGGATCACAGTTAGCGGCAACGGCCGCACTACTACTACAGCCGCCGACGGAACGTACCATCTCTCTATCGCTCCAGGAACTTACACATTTTCCGCCTCAGGTTCGGGCTGGGTCACAAGCAGCGGCAACGAAATCGTCAGCGACAGCCTGGATACGCAAATGAACTTCTATCTAAGCCCATCAGGCTGCACGGCAACAACCGTTGGTGTAAAAGTGTGCTCTCCAGTTCCCGGCAGCACTGTAAGTTCGCCTGTGCACTTTTCGGCAGCAGCGAAATCTACTCTGCCAATCACAGCAATGAGAATCTACATTGATAATGTCTCGGCTTATCTTATAAACGCCGCCAGCCTTGACGTGAGCCTCCCAGTAAGCGCTGGAGCACACAATGTGACGGTGCAGGCGTGGGACTCGAGCGGCGCCGTCTTTAAAACTCCGTTGAGCATTAATGTAAGCACAAGTCCGACTCCAACGCCGACGCCAACTCCCACGCCGACTCCAACTCCCACGCCGACGCCCACCCCAACGCCTCCCGGCTGCACGGCGCCCATTGTAGGCGTAAAAGTTTGTTCTCCGGTTCCAGGCAGTACTGTAACTTCGCCTGTACACTTCACCGCAGCAGCAAAATCTACTCTGCCAATCACAGCAATGAGGATCTATATTGACAATATCTCGGCTTATCTCATAAACGCAGCCAGCCTCGATGTGAGCCTGCCAGTTAGCGCAGGATCACACAATGTGACCGTGCAGGCCTGGGACTCGAGCGGCACCGCGTTCAAAACACCGTTGAGCATCACAGTAAGCACGGGACCGCCTCCAACTCCGACCCCTACGCCAACCCCAACTCCTCCGCAATGCAGCGCCGCAAGCACAGGAGTGACGGTCTGTACGCCTACGTCAGGCGCGATAATTAGTTCCCCTGTGCGTGTCACCGCTGCCGCAAAATCAGCGGCCGGACCGATCACGACAATGCGCGTTTACATCGACAACGTTTCGAGGTATTCCGTCAGAGCAGCAAGGATTGATACCACATTAGCGATCGCTACCGGCAGCCACACAATGGTCGTCCAGGCCTGGGATTCGACTGGAGCAGTGTTTAAGAAGTCGCTGTCATTAACAATTCGCTGACCGACCCGAACTGATTCCCAACGTCAGGGTAGCGGCTTGCGTTTCGGCTCTTCAACGTCGTGGGTCAACCGCTTTTAACAAGTGCAGCAAACTCATTCACGAAGCGATCCAGGGCAACCCAATCTGTGAACTCGTGGTCCCGCGACGTGTCAGTGCTGGCTCCTGCTCGCCGGGCAATTCGCTTCATGACGAATCGTATGAACCAGTTATATTTCGAGTACATAAGGCCGCCTGCAACAGGTTCGGCGCGCGTGGGCCGCCACTTAGTTTTCGCAAGGAAGGCACCGATCATTTTCTTAACATCAGCGGCAGCTGCCTCGCGCCGCTCTGGAGTGATATTGCGGTCTTGCACACCTGCTTGCGCCAGACTAACGGAAAGAAAAGCTGTCCGCATCTGTTCAAGACGATCGCTATTTTTTCCGACGAAGCGCACCATCTCGGGTTCGTGTTTTCCTATGTGCGCCGAGGCTGCCAGGATCGCCGAGTTGTAATCATTCAATGAAAAGCTCGCAGGAAGGTATTTGACATTGATCGCGTCACACGAGAGCCCGCTCCCTCGTAGACGAGCGGCAATGTGTTCGGCAATCTGTTGTGTTTTCGTTCCTGTCCCCGATTTTCCATTTCCGGAACTCGGGAAGCTGATATGCCCTATTGGGCTACGTAGTACAGCAGTGTTGGTGCGCTGTTGATCGTGGAGTCTATCGCCAGGATCGCGTTCGGCGAAATGATGAACCCGACGCTCTGGATAGTCAGGACCTGGTCGGTCCAAGCTGGCCTACTCCGAATCCGCTGCTGAGGACGGTCCCTACGCTTTGTTCGTCCTTGATTTAAGGACCGGCGCTAGAACAAAAATCCCCGGCTCTGAAGGGCTCTATCGCTCGTTCTGGTCTCCCAATGGGAAGTTTCTGATCGGTTCCTCCTACGACGGCAAGCAGTTGAAGCTTCGGGATCTTGGTGCTCAGCGCTGGACGACGCTTGCCACGGCCAAGCTCTTTGGCTCACCAACGTGGTCGCCAGACTCTCACTTCGTCTATGTGCAAGATCTGCTCGAAAAGGAGCAACCGGTTCACCGCGTCAACATCTCGACTCTTCGCTCAGACCGGTCAGACCGTATTGATGTCTGCAGTCCATTGCTCGCCGGAGACATTCATCGTTGCGGCCTGGAGGGCGGGTCGGCTCAAGGTGATCTGTTGTTCCGTTTGTCGCGCGGCGATCAGGATGTCTATTCCCTCGAGCTTTCGTTGCCTTAAAGCTTTCGTGATGAAAATACCCTCCGAAGATGGCGGGTTTGTCGGCCATGTCTCGGCCGGGTGGGCACCAAAAATGAGTGCCCTGGTGCAAGTTGCTCCCTCTCATTAGCGGCCTGCGCTCTCGATCTGCAACCTTATTCTTGCGCCCGCTGGCGGGCGGCGTAGGCCGCCACCTTGAGGCGGTTGCCGCACAGCCGCATACTGCACCAACGCCGGGTCCCTTTCTTGCTGATGTCATTGAAGTGCAACACGCATTGCCCGCACTTGCGCACGCGAGCACGGTCCCCCTCGGCGAACAGCGCGGCCACGCTGTGGGCCAGCGGAGCAAACAGGTCTTGGGGCTGATGCGGTTCAAACCAGAGTTCTGTGGCGGGCTTTTTCTGCAAACTTAAGCGGAAGCGCATGGGGTGCTCCGCCATCAGCCGGTTCACTTCTTTCACCATCGCCGGCTGAAGTGAAGCTCCTTCTTCCCAGGCAATGACCTGTTTCCTCAGCCGCTCACGCCACTGCCGCATGTCTTCGACAGTCCGCCTGCCGGCGAGAGACTCCGCCCACTTTTTTGCGAGCTCGTCTGCCTGATGCGCATTCAACACCCCGGCAGCTCGAAACCAGCGAACGAGCGCCGCGAAATCCGGCAGCAACTCGGTGGCATCGCCATTCAGGACTGGGCGGGTATTCAGGAAATCCAGAGCCAGCTCATTGCCAACAAAGAGAAAGCCGTCTTTCCAATCAGGACTTGTTATGGACTCAGCCGTTGTTCTCATCGTCATCTCTGAAAAATATTATAACACCAATAATGAATCTTTTTATCGGTTAGTAAATCTGATGCTGTGAGCAAGCAGAAAGCTGCAAAGCCCAAAGGAGGCACACCATGACCAGCTATCACTTTGCCGAGTTTGACGGCAAGAAGATCTTTTACCGCGAAGCCGGCGCCAGATCCGCTCCCACGATCCTGTTGCTGCACGGCTTTCCCACCTCTTCTCACATGTTCCGCAACCTGATTCCGGCCCTGGCGAAGCATTACCACGTGGTCGCACCCGACTTGCCGGGATTCGGCTTCTCCATTACTCCCGACCGCAATACTGTCCGTTACAACTTTGAGAACCTCGCCAAAGTGATCGGGAAGTTCACTGAGACAATCGGGTTGAAACGCTTCGCTATCTACGTCTTCGATTACGGCGCGCCGGTGGGCCTGCGGCTGGCTCTGGCGCATCCGGAACGCATCACCGCCATCATCTCCCAGAATGGCAATGCCTATGAGGAAGGCTTGAGCGAAGGATGGAACCCGATCCAGAAGTACTGGAAAGAGCCCACGGAGGCCAATCGCAACGCGTTGCGTGAGTTCCTGAAGCCCGAAGCCACCAAGTGGCAATACACCCACGGCGTGGCGGATGTGCAAAAGGTGGCTCCGGAGAGCTACACGCTCGATTCCGCGCTCCTTGCCCGGCCGGGCAATGACGAGATCCAACTCGACCTTTTCCTGGACTACGCCAGCAACGTGGCGCTGTATCCCAAATTTCAGGAATACTTCCGCAGCAAACGGCCGCCGCTGCTGGCTGTCTGGGGTAAGAACGATCCGTTCTTTCTTCCTCCCGGGGCGGAAGCCTTCAAACGCGATAATCCGAACGCAGAAGTAAAGCTGTTCGACACCGGCCACTTCGCGCTCGAGACCCACGTCGAGGAGATCGCGCACGAAATCCTGGATTTTCTCGGACGTAAGCTCGAGCGCACAGCTGCGGTTGCATGAAGGGCCGTTTCAATCCCAGTTGCCCACGGAGTCAGGCCGGCAATCCTGTCCGCGCGTAACGCCCCGGCTGCTCCAGTTTTGTTCAGTTGCGGTAAAGATGAAAGAAGCAGCGCCGGAATGCCGGGCGCTGCTTCTTCTCCTGAGCAGCAGGCTCACCCGCCGCGGCCCCCCTCGGGCTGCGGCTTCAGGAATCTTGCGCCAGGAGAACTGCAGGATGGTCACAATCGGGGCCACCACGCCCGGACCATCCCTGAACTCCAGTCTGTGAGCAAATCGCTAATCGCGCTGTGATCCAGATCACCCCTGCACAACAACTGTGCGGCACAGGCACTCTTGCGTGCTCGCCTTGCTCTCCGGATTCGTTCCAAATTTTGCTTACGTCTTTTTGTGACAAGGTGTGACGTCCGTCACAGGCAAATGTGATCCCGGCTACCAGAATTATGGGTACGCCGGAAGGAGGCCGCGATGGCAAACAAGGCAGCATTTCGAATCATTGAAAACTGTCTCACCTGTGAATTCCGTGAAGACAGGCTGTTTTGCGATCTGCCGGATGATGTCCTGGAGGCTTTGCAGTCCTTGAAGACCTCTTCCGTCTATCCAAAGGGCACACTGCTCTGCCTTGAAGGCCAGGCTCCGCGCGGGATTTACGTGCTTTGTACGGGCAGAGCAAAGCTTTCCACCACCTCGGCCGAAGGCAAGAGCATCATCCTGAGAATTGCCGAACCCGGAGAAGTGCTGGGCTTGACCGCCGTGGTTTCCAATCAACCGTACGAGTCCACGGTGGAAACGCTCGAAACGAGCCAGGCCAACTTCATACCGCAGCGCGACTTCCTGCGTTTTGTCCGGGAAAATGCTGAGGTAGGCATGAAAGTGGCGCAGCAGCTCACGCACAATTGCCATTGCGCCTATCAGGAGATACGATCGCTGGGTCATTCCAACTCCGTTCCGGAAAAATTGGCCAAATTGATCCTTGCATGGTCAGAGCATCCTTTGGCGCTGAACAACACCAGGCCTGGAGAAATCCCCATCCGGGTGACGCTGACCCAGGAAGAGATTGCCCAGTTCGTGGGAACCTCGCGTGAAACTGTCTCGCGCACTCTGGGCCATTTCAAGCGCAAAGGCTTGCTCAGGATGAAGGGAGCAACCTGGTGGATCAATAAGACCGCCCTGGCAAACATGGTGACCACCTGACCCATGTGGTCACACCCCAACGTGAGTGTTGTCACATACCTGCCGGAAGACTTGGCGTTAAAACCTTCCCAGTATGGAACCAGCGATCACATCCAGGGAATCCGCTAACGAGTTGTACGCGCCCTTGCCGCCGGAAATAGTCGAGTTGCTTCGTGAATGCGAGTCTCCGGCCTTGCTGAAAGCCGGCATGCTTCTTATAAGACATGGAGAAGATCCTGACCATCTCGTGATCGTCCATTCCGGGGAGGTGCGTCTCTCTTTGCCGTCGCGGGAAGACTCCGTCTTTCTAGGCACCGCAGGTCCGGGAAAGGTGTTGGGGCTTCGCTGCCTCATTTCCGGAGAGCGGCCTGACATTGATGCTTTGTGCGTCTGTGATTGCAGAGTGGCCATCATCTCCAAAAGCCGGTTCATGGACCTTGTAAAGAGCCATCCCGAAATCTACTTTGCCATCGCAAAAGTTTTGAGCTCTGACCTGGAGCTGGCGGAACATCATCTCAAAACCACTGCGCGGGTTTATGCTCGGCGGTCACGCAAAAACAGCTGCTGAAGAGTGACCAGCATCACAGCTTTTTCTTGAGCCACTGCGCAATCATACAGCCACAAGAAGCGCAACCCGCGCGGCGCCGTGGGCCCAGCGGGGGAGGGCAGCGGCGCCGCAGCCGGGGAGCGCAGTTAAGCAGGGTTGTTGTAACGGGAGAACTAGGTTTCGCGTTCTCTTCGGATTATTAAGGCATTAATAAAAGCTAACGACAAGAACTTGCAGTTTGTGATCCAGATCACAGACCAAGTGTGATTCTGCACTTAAAGTGCGGGCTGCGACAAAAATCGGAGACCTGCGAGGAAAGGCGATGGCACAACCAAACTTAAGAACGATGTCGTGGGTGCTTACACTGGTTGTAGTTTTTGGAGCGCTCGGTCTGGCAGGAGCCGCAGGTACAGGTCAGCAACAACCGCCGGCGCAGACCGCAGACAAGAAAAAGCACAAGCCGTCGCGTGACGAAACATCAGCCAAACTGGCACAGGAAATCTATACCGCGGATGCCTCGAAGTACGTTGGCACTGACACGTGCAAGACCTGCCATGAGGACATCGCGAAAACGTTCGACAAGGGCCCGCATTGGAAGACCTTGACCGATAAGCATGGTCCCCAGTGGCAGGGATGCGAAGCCTGCCATGGGCCCGGGAAAGAGCATGCCGAATCCGGCGATCCGGAAAAGATCATTCGTTTCGGCGGCCTCTCGCGCCAGGAATCCTCAAAGCGGTGCCTTACCTGCCACGAATTCGGCGAGGAACATGCCAATTTTCTTCGTTCAGAGCACTTGAAGAACAACGTTGGCTGCCTTGATTGCCATTCAGCCCACCATCCCAGGGTTGAGCGGCAGCTGCTGAAGGCATCGCAGCCGCAGATGTGCTATGCCTGTCACCTGGAAAAGAAGGCGGATTTTTCCAAGCCGTTCCATCACAGGGTAAATGAAGGCCTGATCAAGTGCTCTGATTGCCATAATCCGCATGGCGGCTTCCAGACCAAACAGCTACGCGCCACCCATGCGCAGGATACGCTTTGCTTCAATTGTCACACTGACAAGACGGGTCCTTTTGCCTTTGAACACGCGCCGGTGAAGACTGAGGGCTGCATATCATGCCACACGCCGCACGGGTCGCCCAATCCGCGGCTGCTGAAGCGCGCCAACGTCAACCTGCTTTGCCTGGAATGCCACACATTCACAGTGGATGCGGCGGCGCCGGGAATACCTTCATTCCATAATCAGGCGCAAAAATACCAGGCATGCACCATGTGCCACACGTCAATTCACGGCTCTAATTCGGATCATTTCTTTTTCAAGCCTTAGGAAAAAAGTGAGGTGCCTATGGCAGTGCGCAATCATTTCTCATGGATTCGCGGGTATTTGCTTCTGGCAGTATTTGCGTGGGCAATGCCGTTCCATGCCCAGGACACTACTATCCAGACGACGCAGGGTCCGGCGGCGGATTCAGCGCGCAAATCAAGCGATGCGCCGAAATATCCAGAGCCGCTACAAAAAGAGGAAACCACGGCACTCGGCTTCGACGTAAAGCAGAACGCCGAATTTGGCGGACGCATCAGCGACTTCACCGGCAACCAGGGCATGTGGGACACGTTCGTCAACCTGGGCAGCGGTCCCCGGCTGCTGGAATACACGCTGGACATGCACTCCCCGCAGCACAATGGAACATTGTTTGATGACCTCTCATTTTCTAACTTTGGTTACGGAGGCGATCCAAACAATGTGAGCAGGCTGCAGATGCTGAAAGGCACGCTCTATAACCTGAACGTCAGTTTCCGGCGTGACCAGAACATCTTTGACTATAACCTGCTGGCGAATCCCTTGAACCCGGCTACGTCGGTTCCCAACATCCCAGTCCTCGACTCGCCCCATGAATTCCTGCTGACGCGCCGGATGACGGATGTTGATCTCAAGTTGTTTTCTGCCGCGCCGGTGTGGGTGCGCCTGGGATGGTCCAGGGTGGTGAATGAAGGCTCAACATTCAGCTCAGTACATGAAGGAACTGAAGCGCTGCTTTTTCAGCCGACACTCAATACCACTGACAATTTCCGCGGTGGGGTTTCATTGCGGTGGATTCCCAGAACCAGCATTAATCTGGACGTATTCTATACATATTTCAAAGGTGACACTACGGCGGCGCTTGCCGGGACAGGATTCCAACTGCCAGGAGGCATTCCGGTTGATCTCGGGTTGCCGTTCAACACGCTTGCCAACCAACCCTGCGCGACGCCTCTGACTGGTGCGCTTGCCAATCCTGCCTGCAATGGGGCGCTCAGTTACAGCCGCACCGGGCGAACCCGGAATTCATACCCCACGGAGCAGGCAAGCTTTCAAAGCAACTACTTCCGCAAGCTGGATTTATCCGGACGCTTCACCTATACCGATGCCGAAGCCGATCAGCCCGACTTCTCCGAGGTCTTCAATGGATTGATTACACGTAATCGCGCCAGGCTCGTCAGCCAGACCGGCTCGGCGATAGCCAAGCGCATTTCACGAGTGGGCGACTTCGGGCTGACCTATCACGTCACGCAGAAGTTGCGACTGGTGGATAATTTTCGCGCGGACAACTTCAGCATTCCAACCGGATGGCAGTATCTGACGAACACATTGGTGGGTGCCACACTGCTGACCACCCCAAACGTTTTCAATCCGGCTACCTGCCCGCCGCCCTTTACAGCAGCTACGTGCCCGCAGCACTCATCGAGTTCGGGGCCTGACGTTACACAGGACCTGCTGAACCAATTCCTTCGCCAGGACACCAAGCTGAATACGTTTCAGGTGGAGTATGACTTTACCCCGCGCATGACGGGATACGTAGGGTATCGCTACGAACGGCGTGAGATCACGGACAATGATTCAGACATACAGGTACAGACATTTTTCCCGACGCTGCCGAATCGCGGCGCCTGCGCCGGGCAGCCGCTGGTGAATGGAGTTTGCACGATTACAGTACCTGACTCGGGCAGTGATTTTGTCCCGATTGACGCGCACTCAGCGCTTTTCGGATTTTCAGCGCGGCCCATGGATAAGCTGCGAGTCAGCTTCGATAGCGAGTTTTATTACGCAGACAATGTGTTCACGCGAATCGCGCCGAGACACCTGCAGGTCTATCGCGTACGCAGCACGTACAAGCCGGAAAGCTGGCTCAACCTTGGCGGTACGGTATCCATCCAGGAAAACCGCAACAACACCGCTGACATCGGCAATCTGCAACACAACCGAAGCTATGCATTCAACGCGGTCATTGCTCCGGCAGAAGCAAATTGGGGACTGGATCTCTCTTATGACTACAGCGATATCTTTTCCCAGACGAACATCTGCTTTGTCGCAACGCCGGCCCCAGCCAATTCGCTAAGCTGTGGAACGCCGTTCCTGCAGGGAGTGTCGGTTTACAACGAGCAGGGGCATTATGGCGCGGGATCAATCTATCTGAAACCCGTTTCACGCGTGACTGCGGCGGTCGGATATACCATCACCAGCAGCACTGGAAATACATTAATCCTGAATCCGAATGCGCCCACCGGCCCATTGAACTTCAACTATCATCTGCCCACAGCGAGTGTGATGGTGCAGCTTTCCAGGAACCTGTTCTACAAGACAGGATGGAATTATTACGGTTACAACGAGAAATCTGATCCCGGACCTACGTTGCCACGGGATTTCAGAGGTAATGTATTCACGTTGTCATTGCGGTACACCATGTAGATGATTTTTCGGAGGAACGAAAAAATGAGACTTCTAGCAACCGTTTTGCTGGCAGGAATCATATGGGCGAGCGCGGCAGGAGCGCAGGCCCAGGAAGCCGGTGATCTTTACAAATCGAAATGCCAGGTTTGCCATGGCGCTGACGGAAAAGGCGACACACCGGCCGGAAAAAAGCTGGGCGCGAGAGATTTTCACGCGCCGGAGGTAGTCAAGATGAGCGATGCTGAGCTCATCGAAATTACCAAAAAAGGCAAAGATAAAATGCCCAGCTACGACAAGAAACTAACCGACGATCAGATCAAACAACTGGTGAAGTACATACGGACGCTGAAGTAATGCGAGAACTCCTGCCGATTGCCCCTGTCCTGACCGTGCTGGCGATCACGACGATTGTGGTTGCCCTGGTGGTATTGCGCCCGGGGCTGACCGCAGTTCGGGGAGGCAAAATCCTGGCGTTTTTTGGATTCTTGGTCTTCCCTGTTGTGGCCGCCATGCTCGGCTTTGAGAGTCACGTGGAGCGCTCCAAGGAGACTTCTTTCTGCCTGGGATGCCACATCATGGATCCCTACGGAAAGAGCCTTTACGTGGACGATCCTTCGTATATCCCGGCGTCACATTTTCAGAATGCCCGGGTGCCACGTGATCAAGCCTGCTATACCTGCCATACGGATTACTCGCTCTACGGCGGGTTCAAATCTAAGATTCGCGGGCTTCATCACATCTATGCACAGTACCTTTCCACTCCTCAGCAGCCGGTCAAGCTCTACCACCCCTACAACAACAGGGAATGCCTGCACTGTCATCTGGGGGCAAGAAGCTTTGAGCAGGGCGCTGTGCACAATGCTGATCCTCAAACCATGATTGATATCAAAAGCAACAAGCTTTCCTGCGTCTCGTCTGGATGCCATGAAAATGTCCACAATGTCTCGAACGCCGGCCACCTGAAGTATTGGAGGCCCGAGCAATGATGAACTCGCACAATTCGCATCTGGGCAATCGATTGCGCCTGGCCGGAGGATTGATCATCAGCGGGCTGGCTGTACAAGCGGTGAGCCTCTTCTGGAGCCATCCTCTTTCTTTTATTGTTTTCATTTCGGTGGGCACTCTGTTGCTGGCGATTGGGATCGTCATCTATCTCTTGACCATCCTCAGTCTCCCACAAGAGGACCAGCAGGAGGCAGGGCCGCCGATTCGTAAGATGAGCAAAACACCATAAGACAATTGGCCTCTGAAAGCTCTCATCACGCAGGCATGTGACGGCTGTCACAGTGCCGGCGTGACTGGAGCGCTTACTCTTCAGCACATGAGGCCTAATTTCAATCTGAACCGCACCCCCCTGGTTGTAATCTGGGAGACTACGCGCGCTTGCGATCTGGCGTGCTTTCATTGCCGCGCATCGGCGCAACCCTGCCGCGACCCGTTGGAACTCAGCACTGTGGAAGCCAGGAAGCTTCTTGATGACATCGCCGAGTTGGATCCTCCCATCTTCATTTTTACCGGGGGCGATCCCCTCAAGCGACCGGACATTTTCGAACTGGTGCACTACGCGGCAATGAAACAGATGCATCCGGCTATGACTCCAAGTGCGACTCCTCTGCTCACGCGTGATGCTTTGCTGGACTTGAAGCGGGCAGGCTTGCATCGGCTTGCATTGAGTCTGGATGGTCCTACAGCCGAGCTGCATGACAAATTCCGTGGAGTCACAGGCTCCTTTGAGCAAACGCGTCAGGCGCTGGCCTGGTGCAACGCAATCGGCCTTCCGGTTCAGATCAATACGGCCGTAAGCAAGCGCAACATTGGTGAGCTGGAGAATATACTTGCCGTAATCCGGGATTTCAAGATAGCCATGTGGAGCCTGTTTTTCATGGTTCCCACGGGACGCGCGGGACTGGCTGACCTGCCCGAGCCAGAAGAGTTTGAAGACGCATTCGCTCGCCTGTTCAAGATGTCGCGCAATGTGCCTTTCAAGGTGAAGACAACCGAGGCGCCGCACTACCGCCGTTACGTGCTGCAGCACCGCCGCAACTCGGAATATGCCGGTTCCACTGGAGTCCCCGGGATCCTGCCGGTGAATGAAGCGAAGGGCTTTATGTTCATTTCACATACGGGCGAGGTGCAGCCGAGCGGATTTCTGCCCATCTCTGCAGGTAATGTGCTGTACCAGAACCTCACTGAGATTTACAGGGACTCGAAACTTTTCTGTGATTTGCGCAACAGCGAGAACCTCGAAGGAAAATGCCGCTTATGCGAATTTCGCGACATCTGCGGCGGATCGCGAGCACGGGCGTACGCGATGACCGGAAATGTGTTTGCAGCAGATCCATGCTGTACCTATCAACCGCGGCAGATGCAAGCGGTATGACGGAAGGTCCCAGTCGCTGAAGAGCGAGTGATTGGATACCGAAGAGGAAAACGGCGGGAGCGAGCGGGGACGGCTCGCATTGCTTCTCTCGCCAGCGCACCAATTAGCCACCGCGATCAATGTCCCCAACCCAACAAAATGGTAGTCCTTTCCTGTCTGGTCATTTCCCAAACGAAATTTCTGTTTAGCCTGCATGAATGTGATTCTTATCACATGCCACTTCTCGGTTTTCAACGACAATGTGTCTTCTGGACGAGATATGAATTCAGCTTCCCAGCGGTCTAACACTCTGCAATTAGTTCTCGGTACGGGCGCATTTGCTCTGTGCTTTGCCATCTTTGGCTCTGTTTCCGCCATGATGCCCGTGCTGAAGAAGCAGTTTCACCTTGCGCCCGTGCAGTCAAGCATTGCTATGGCGATACCGGTTTTGTTGGGCAGTCTGGGAAGAATCCCACTGGGACTGCTCACAGATCGTCTTGGCGGGCGGAAAGTATTCACTGGGACCATGGTGGCTTCTGTGTTGGCGGCAGTCCTGATGGGCTGGGTTGGAGACTATTCTCAATTGCTCCTGTTCGGGTTCTTCACCGGGATCGCTCTGGCCAGTTTCTCAGTGGGAGTAGCTTTTGTAAGCGGATGGTATGCGGCGGAAAAACAGGGCTTTGCTTTGGGAGTATATGGCGCCGGCAACATTGGCCAGTCGTTGGCCGCATTTGGAGCGCCTTTACTTTTTCCCTATGTCGGCCTGCGCAACACTTTTTGGAGTTTCGGCGCGGTGCTGGCGATTTGGTGCATTATTTTTGCGCTGCTGGCCAGGGATGCTCCGCGTAGCGCTCCCCCAAAATCATTTTCACTGATGGTCCGTCCCCTCAGCGAAAAAATGAGCTGGGTGCTCGGCTTCTTTTACTTCCTGACTTTCGGCGGCTTTGTGGCCATGAGCATCTACCTGCCGATGTTCCTGACGGAGCTGTTCGGGCTTACTCCGCAGGATGCAGGCATGAGAACAGCGGGTTTCGTATTGCTGGCCACGCTCATGAGGCCCGTGGGAGGGTGGCTTTCAGACAAGGTCGGCGGTGTACCAATCCTGCTCTGGATTTTCCCATTTGTTGCAGCAATGGCGCTGCTCATGAGCCTGCAAACCATGGTCCCATTTACTATCGGCGCCCTGGGGATGGCTGCGGCCATCGGACTGGGAAATGGGGCAGTGTTCAAGCTGGTTCCGCAATACTTCCCACAGTCAGTGGGAGCAGTCACTGGATTGATTGGCGCCATGGGTGGCCTGGGAGGCTTCTTTCCTCCCCTGGCACTTGGCATTATCCGGCAACAGACCGGCTCTTTTTTCCTGGGATTCGGGCTGCTGGCATTTTTTGCCCTTGTCTGTCTGGTAATGGCAA
Organism: Candidatus Angelobacter sp.; assembly: GCA_035277785.1. Lineage (GTDB taxonomy): Bacteria > Acidobacteriota > Terriglobia > Terriglobales > Acidobacteriaceae > Angelobacter. The sequence goes on from DATEJX010000261.1 coordinate 13,520, forward strand.
AGGTTGTGTTCCGGCCGCAAATCAAAGTGCCGGCCTTGAAAACAACTTAGCAGCGCAAGCTGATGTTAGGAATCGTGCAGTCATATACTCTCTGCTGGTGACAGCTCAGGAGCAGCTTTGATCCGAACCACGGCAACTGGACAAGACGTAACCCATGCCACCATCTGGGGTCTGATTGTGGCTTGCACCCTGCTGGTATTCATTTTTATCGGCAGCAATGGATTGAAGCACTATGATGCCGCTCTGGTCCCTTATACCGGCGCATGCGTTTTCTCTGCGTTTGGGATCGGCTATCGTTTTGCCATGTGGCTGCGCCGTCCTCCTACACGCAAGTATTGGGTGCAGGGCTGGCGCATCTTCTTTCGGCCGGCGAAGCTGCCCCGCAATATTCTTCATTTAGCACATCTATTTTTCACTGACTTCTTTGAGCAACGATTCATTGAAAAGCGCTCTCACGTTCGCTGGGCGGCGCACTGGCTGATTGCGTGGGGATGCATTCTGGCTGCGGCCGTAACGTTCCCGCTCTCGTTCGGGTGGGTGCACTTTGAGAGCGCGCCTGACAATCAGGAAGTCTACCGGGCCTTCATTTTCGGCCAACACGTTTCAACATTCCACTTGGGAACGCTGACTGCGGCTCTTACTTTCAACATCCTGGATATTTCGGCGGTGATGGTCCTGGCGGGAGTTTCTCTGGCGTTGTTCAGGCGTGCGCGAGATCGCGGCGCAATTTCGGTCCAGCAATTTGCCCAGGACATGGTGCCGCTGCTGATGCTGTTTGCGATTTCCATCACGGGGCTTTTCCTGACTGCATCAACCCATCTCCTGCATGGCCTGAATTACGGGTTCTTATCCATGTTGCATGCCGTGACTGTAATCTTCACGCTGCTGTACCTTCCTTTTGGAAAGTTCTTCCATATCTTCCAGAGGCCGGCGCAAATAGGAGTGCAGTTCTACAAAGAAGAGGGCGCCGCCACGCAGCAGACGACGTGCCTCCGCTGCGGCGAGGCGTTTGCTTCGCGTCTTCACATTGAAGACTTAAAGGACGTTGAGCAGGCGCTCGGCATTCACTATCAACTCGCTAATGGCGGTCATTATCAGGATGTGTGCCCCGCTTGCCGGAGAAAATCGCTGGCCATGGCGCAGGATGGCAAATGGCGCGAACAGGGTACGCGGCTCACATCAAACGCGATCTCGAAGGAAAATTTATGGCCAAACCACCAGTAAGTATTCCTGAATTAGTCGCCCAGTTTGGCCCGAGCTTGAATCGCATTCCGGCCACGGGGTGGAACGCGGAGGTTGAGCCAGACCGCATCGTACAAACGCATTGCTGCTTTTGCGGACAGCAATGCGGCATTCAACTCAAGGTGAAAGATAATCGGGTGATCGGTTTTGAACCGTGGGAGGATTTTCCTTTCAACCAGGGACGCCTCTGCCCCAAGGGTGTGAAGCGTTACATGCAGGATGAGCATCCTGATCGCTTAAAAGCGCCATTAATGCGCAAAAACGGCACTGGTTTTGTGGCGGTGAGCTGGAATGAAGCGTTGGATAAAGTGGCGAGCGAGATCAAGCGCATCCAGCAGACGTATGGTAACGATGCGTTTGCTGTGTTCGGCGGAGCTTCACTGACCAATGAAAAAGCCTACCTCATGGGCAAGTTTGCGCGAGTGGCGGTGAGGACGGCCAACATTGACTATAACGGGCGGCTCTGCATGGTATCCGCCGCGGCGGCTTCAAAAAAGATCTTCGGCATTGACCGGTCAGCGAACCCCTGGAGTGATATTCCACTCGCCAAGGCAATTCTGGTAGCGGGAGCTAACGTGGCGGAATGCGCGCCTATCACCACTCACTACCTGTGGCAGGCGCGCGAGAACGGAGCCAAACTGATTGTGATGGATCCCCGCATGACGCCCATCGCCCGTAATGCTGACCTGTATATTCCGGTCCGGTCCGGCGGAGACATTGGCGTGTTCAACGGCATGTTGCACGTCATGATCGAGCGGGGATGGATTGATCGAGAATTCATTGCCCAGCACACCACCGGGTGGGAACAGGTGGAAGAGACAGTCCGGAAGTACACGCCGGAGTATGCAGGCAAGATCGCTGGCGTGCCTGCCAGCATGATCGTGAAGGCAGCCGAGATCTGGGGGCCGGCTTCCACCAGCTTCCTGTTGCACGCGCGCGGCATTGAGCACCACTCCAAAGGCGTACAGAACTGCATGGCGGCGATCAACCTGGTGGTTGCGACGGGGCGCATCGGTCGCGAGGGCTGCGGCTACGCCATGATCACAGGACAGGGCAATGGCCAGGGCGGTCGCGAACAGGGACAAAAATGCGATCAGCTTCCAGGCGGGCGTGACGTCGAGAACCCCGAGCACCGCAAGTATATTGCGAGTGTGTGGGGCGTGCCGGAGGAGAGTATTCCGCATAAAGGCCTCTCCATGATCCCGATTTTTGAGGCCATCCATGCAGGCAAGATCAAGGGATTGCTGGCCATCTCCTGCAATCCCATGGTTTCTCTGCCTGACAATGCATTTATTCGAGAAGCCTACGAGAAGCTGGAGTTCTTTGCTCAGGTCGATTTTTTTCTTTCGGAGACGGCCCGTTATGCCGATGTGGTGCTCGCGGGATCGCTGATGGAAGAAGACGAGGGGACCACCACGAATGTTGAAGGCCGGGTCATTCATCACAAGAAGGCAGTGAATCCCCCGGGAGAGGCACGGGCTGATTGGCGAATCATCTGCGATATCGCCACGCGTCTGGGGTATGCCGACAAATTCAAATACGATTCACCCAAAGAAATTTTTGATGAGCTGCGCGTCGCTTCCAAAGGCGGAGTCAGCGATTATTACGGCATTACATGGGAGCGAATCGATCGCGAGAAGGGCGTCTTCTGGCCGTGCCCTTCTCCTGAGCATCCGGGAACGCCCCGTCTTTATCAGGGAAACAAGTTCAACCACCCTGACGGCAAAGCTCACTTTCAACCCGTGGAGTGGAAGCCTGCAGCCGAAGAAACGGACAGCGAATATCCCATCATTCTTACTACGGGCCGCGTAGTGTCCCACTATCTTTCCGGAACGCAGACGCGCCGGATTGGTGCGCTCGTGGACCAGTATCCGCAACCTGTTTGCGAGATTCATCCTTTACTGGCGGGAAAGCTCGGCATCAGTGAAGGAGATTTTGTAAAAGTGGAGAGCCGCCGCGGTTATGTCACCGTGCGGGCCAACGTGGTGAAGACTATCCGTCCTGACACTGTATTCATTCCCTACCATTGGCCTCTTGATCGTGCCGCCAACAATATGACGGTGAGGGCGATTGACCCAATCTCCAATATTCCCGAATACAAGATTTGCGCAGTCCGGGTGAGCAAGGTGCCGGCGCCCCATGACGCCATTGCGGAACTGGAAGTGCAGGCCGGAGGGGTGCGATGAACGGCAACGGAGGGATGGAGTTCTTTATTGACCACTCCCGCTGCATCGGTTGCCGTGCCTGCGTGCAGGCGTGCGAAGAATGCGACACGCACCGAGGCGTATCGATGATCCATCTGGAGACCATCATGCAGGCGGACAGCGTGCAGACAGCGCCGCAGGTTTGCATGCACTGCGAAGACCCGATTTGCGCGCAGGTCTGCCCCGCGGATGCCATCAAGAAAACGCCGGAGGGCGTTGTGCTGAGTTCGCTCAAGCCGCGTTGCATTGGTTGCTCCAACTGCGTGCTGGCTTGTCCATTTGGCGTACCCAAGTACAAAGCTGAGATAAACCAGATGATGAAGTGCGATATGTGTTACGACCGCACGAGTACCGGCAAACGACCGATGTGCGCCACTGTCTGCCCTTCGGGGGCGCTGACCTTTACTACGCGGGAAAACATTGAGCGGACCCGCCAAGGGGTTGCCATTCGAGAGTGGCAGTTTGCCGGAGAAACGGTGCGCACAAAGGTAAACGTGCTTGTTCCCCGAAGCGTACAGAAGATTGATGTGTCAATTGAGCAGATTGGGAGAACCACCACAGACGAATATGACGTCGCCAACCTGCTCAAAGGAGACTGACATGCCAGAAGAGAAGGAAAACCCGCAGGACAACTGCCTTGAGTGCAAGAAGAAAAAAGCTGCGCGCTGGCGTGAAGACTTCCCGGTGAACTGGGAGAGTGATAATTACGTGACGCGGCGGGAGATGGTGAAGTTTCTTGCTCTGGGATCGCTTACCATCGCTGGAGCGAATGCTGTAGTGGCGGCCCTTCCACATATTATTCAACCTTCAGAGATGCCCAAAACACGGGTTGCCCTGGCGTCTTCGATTGCGGTCGGCGAGTCAAAGCTCTTTTCTTATCCCACGGAAGAAGATCCCTGTATCCTGGTGCGCCGGGAGAATGGCGATCTGGTGGCGTATTCCCAGGTTTGCACCCATCTTTCATGCGCTGTGGTCCACAATGAGCAAGAGAACGCTCTGTTCTGCCCGTGCCATCACGGATATTTCACCGTCGCAGAAGGACGGCCATTCGCCGGGCCACCCACGCGCCCGCTCCCTCGCATTAAACTGGAGCAGCAAGGGAACGAAATCTTTGCTGTTGGAGTGGAGGTCTCATGAGCACGCGTCAGCGACAAGGAACAACTCTCTTCACGGCGCTCCTGGTGTTGGTCGGAATCGGTGTCGTTGTGCAGTTATGGCTTCTGACGGCTTCTGTGGACGCATTCATGCGACACCAGGCAAATACAGCAATTTATGCCACTGTGGCATCAGTTGCTGTCTTCGTCATTAATGGGCTGCTGGTTCTGTATGTATTCAACTTTGATCGCAAGATCAGCTAGATTGATTTGATGGCGCGCCCGGAGAGATTCGAACTCCCGACCTATTGCTCCGGAGGCAATCGCTCTATCCAGCTGAGCTACGGGCGCGCGGAGGGCTTGCATGCATTAGATTACCACTTCCGGAGCATCAAGTCTCGAAGATGCAGAGCAACCGTTTAGCCGAAATTGCTGTCTCGCGAGGGTATCCCAGAGCATTATTGATGTAAGTAACGCCGTCCAGCTCACGGCGGTTGTTCACGTGGTAATGACCGTAAATGTGCATGAAGGATCCGAGCTTGCGGATTTGGCTCTCAATGGAATGGCAACCCAGGACCGGTCGCAGAAAATTCGCGCCTGCAGAGTTTGCCGGCAGCAGGTCAGTCCGGGGTACAAAGTGAGAAAACGAAATGACCCGTTTGTGATTGCAATCCATCTGATTGCGCTCAAGGAAGCGTTCATTTCGTGACAGGAAAAATTGCGTGATTTCTGCCTGAGTTAAGCCTTCTGGCCAGACGCAGATCTGGAAATCAGCCCATTTTCCCAGAAGATCCGGCGAGGGTTCGCCAAAAGAAAAATCATACCAGCCATGGAGGGGCACCACTGAAACGTCTTTTAGATGAACCGGCTCCGTAGAAATTCCTTCGTCCGTGGCCAGCTGCTCGATCTTCTCGAACTTCTGCAGCGAAGTGAAACCTGATGATTCCTTCACCCAGAGTTCATGGTTGCCGGGAACGAAACAGACGCTGGCAAAACGGCTTCGCAGGCCTGCAAAGGTCCTTGCCAGATCAGTCATTGAGTGGGAGATGTCACCCGCACAAATCAAGAGATCGCCGGTGAAATCCAGCGACGAAAGCTGTGCGAGCCAGGCCCGGTTTTCGCTGAAATCCACATGCAGATCAGAAATGGCGAACACTCTCATTGCGAGGATGCTTACAGTCTCCTGTTTACTTTGGTTTTGTTCCAATCAGCAACAGCGCGCCAATTCTCTTGAAGTCTCTCAATTCATCTGCATTCTTGAACCATTTTCCGAAGTAGTTCTCGGGTGTGGGGCTGCGATCGGGAATGCGTCGCGCCTCAACTTCCGTAAAGCCGTGCCGGCGCAGCATTTCCAGATATTCAGCTTCCGAATGGACCTGTACCGGGACTTTCAGTTCATCTACCCAGAGGAGAGAATACCGATTATCGCTATAAAGATTGATCAGGATAAACAAGCGCCCGCCCGGTCCCATAACACGTCGCAGTTCATCCAGGGCCTTACCCTGATCCGCGTAATAGTAAAACGATTCCACGGAAAGAACTTTGTCGAAAGAGTTGTCAGCAGCGGGAATGCCCTCCGCCGAGCCCCACTGATAACGCACGTTGGGAACGCCTGAAGATGCCTGCTCTGCGCGGCGGAGCATCTCGTCTGCCACGTCGATGCCCACGACCTCACCTTGAGGAACAACGCGGGCCATGCGGCGCGAAGCCCAGCCCGTTCCACAACCAAGATCCAATACGCGGTCAGTGGCCTTCAGGTCCATCAGGGCAAGGGTCTGATCTGTAATGTCCGAGTGGTGGTCTTCCATGGCATCGCCGCGACCGGCGGCGGCCCATTCATTGAATTCCTGTTGCAGCTTGCGGTCAGCCTGGGAGGGAAGCACGTCTGCTTTGGTGTCCATACTTCTATGCTACATTGAGAACTTTAGTTCGCTCAATTCGGACTCAGTTCAATATGGCCGAACCATCGCCATCTCACGATGCCTCTTCTGAGGCGCTTTATTGCCCTACGTGCGCCCGCCAGGTAACGGATCCTCTGATCTGTGGCGACTGCTCGGCTGTGATCTGCCGGGTCTGCGGAACGCCTTTAGAATCCGCCGCCGACCTGGGAATGGGATAACGGCAGGTCTCGCGCAGAGTGCGCGACAGACAGCTTAGACAGGTGTCTTCGTTTTTCTCTCAGGATTGAAGAAAGGCAACTTCGAAACAGTCGCTGTGACCTTCTGGCGAACCGCCTCAATCGTAAGTTCCATCTGCAGCTTCGTGCCGGTTTGAGCGTGCGCCGTATCGATGCTGGCAAGGGCAATCATCTTTTTTAGAAGAGGCGACCATGTGGTGGACGTCGCTTTGCCAACCTGGCGACTGCCGGCATACACAGGCACGTGCACGCGAGAAGCCTGGGCTGGTGCGGCGGGAGTGAGCCCGAACTTCTCATAGCGCTCTTCAATCTCCACCCAATCCATCTCGAGTCCGACCAGTTGCCGAGGAACGCCGGTTTTTGTCTGTTGTGCCAATGCATTCTTGCCCACGAAGTTTTCCTTGTCGAGGTGGACCATGCGGCCAAAGCCGAGTTCGTAAGGAGAATAGGTTTGGGAAGGAATCAATCCCTTCTTGCTGCTGATGTAGTCCACTTCAATCAGCAGCAGTCCGGCTTCAATGCGGGCAACGTCGAGCGCGAGCATGCCGGCAGCATGAATATCGAACTGGCGGCCCTTTTCCATCAGCACGTCCCAGACCTTGACCGCGTCATTCCAGGGCACCCAGATTTCATAACCAAGGTCGCCTGTGTAGCCGGTGCGGGAAATGTCCACGGAAACGCCTCCGATTTTGCCGCTGGTCATGCGGAAATATTTGAGATTGGCGACGTCAGCTTCTGCTGCGGACTTGAGCAGCTTGCCCGAAGTAGGACCTTGCAGCGCCAGAGCCGCAACTTTCTCTGAGATATCCTCGATCTGTACATCCATGTTGAGGCCGTTCTGCCGGAACCAGCGCAGGCTGGGGTCGGCAGCCGTCCAGCGATATTTGTTTTCCTCCAGGCGCGTGATGGTGCCGTCGTCAATGACTTTTCCCTGCTCATCGCACCAGCAGCAGTAGATGACCTGCCCGGGCTTGACTTTGTTGATGTCACGGGTGATCACGCGGTTCACCAGCCGTGTGGCGTCCTTCCCTTGCACGATGTACTTGTAAAGCGGCGTGATATCGATCAGCGCGGAGGCGTTGCGGATGGCGTTGTACTCGTGCTCGTGATGCACCTCATAGCTGCTGACCGTGTAGTAACCCGACCACTCGCGGTAGCTGAGGCTGGTGCAAAGGGCGAAGGTGCGCTCGTGAAATGCGGTGCCGACAGGCAAGCAGATTAACCTCGGTGCGATTATACGAAAAAGCTTACCGCTGATGAGACGGATGGCAGTGATTTACGCACGATTTACATGGAGAAAAGCAGGACGATTACCCAGAATGAGATTATGGTATAACGCTGGTATAAACTATGTTATACTAGCACCCATGAAGACGGCTGTTTCGCTCCCGGACGATCTTTTCCGAACGGCAGAAGCTGCTGCACGCAAGCTGAAGATTTCTCGCAGCCAGCTTTATGCCACCGCCATCACCGAGTTTCTTGAACGACGCAGAGCCAAAAATATAACTGAGCGTCTCAACAACGTCTATTCCAAGAACGAATCAGGAATTGATCCAGCTCTTCATTCCGCACAGGTCCGATCTGTCGAAAGAGAGGATTGGTAATCCTTGACGCGTGGGGAAATCTGGTGGGCTGACTTGGGAGAGCCGCGCGGTTCTGAACCCGGTTATCGGCGACCCGTGGTAGTGATTCAGGCGGATTCATTTAATCGGAGTCGAATCCAGACGGTAATTGTAGCCGTGATCACCAGCAATCTACGGCTGGCTGATGCTCCCGGGAATGTTCTACTCCCAGCGTTGGTCAACACATTGCCACGCGACTCTGTGGTTAACGTTTCTCAAATTCTTACGCTGGACCGTTCATTTCTGACGGAACCTGCAGGCAAGATTCCTGCCAGGCTTCTGGCGGATGTTGATACGGGACTTCGGCTGGTATTGAACTTATAAGAGATTCACCGGGCAGCACTCAGATTCGTGCTCACTGCCTTCTCCATAATCCCGGTATGGTAATAAACTCTGAGTTCAGCAGGCTTGTTGAATGTGTCATGTAGTGGCACTCCCAAGTTGAAAAAACCTTCCAAATCTGCCGTCTTCTTCGGCTCAAGTGTCGCCGGCAGTCCATGAGAGGCCCCCTCGTCGTTTGAGTAATCCCCATGACGTGTGATCAATTCCATTCGATCGACGGTCAACTCAGCATCTGACCGGTTTGTGATCGACATGCGTGCGACATAAATGGAAGAATATGCAAGTGTGCGGTATTGGAACACTTGTAGAATGAGTTCGTCGCCATTAGCAGGGTTGCCAATTTCTTTCTGCCGGTTTAGAGCTTGACGAATCGCAATCCCCGGATCACAACCCAGCAACAACAGCAGACTCGATACCAGCACCGAAATTGCTAATCGATTCACATAATATTTCCGCTCCCTGCATTAGTCAGTCCAGCTTTGTTTTGAGACAGAATTGTAACGTGTCCGCTAAAATAACAAGTCACTTCTCTGGGTACGCTTTCCAGATCACAGACATACGGCGCTGATTCATGGCTTCTGTTTCCAACGGCAAGAACTCAAAATACGACGTGATCGTGATTGGCGGCGGGCACAACGGCCTGACGAACGCTGCGTATCTCGCCCGCGCAGGCAAAAGGGTTGTGGTGTTAGAGCGGCGGCATGTGCTCGGCGGCGCTGCCGTGACGGAAGAAGTCTTCCCCGGCTTCAAGTTTTCTGTCTGCTCTTACGTCGTTTCGCTGCTGCGTCCGGAGATCATTCGCGACCTCGATCTTCCCCGGCACGGCCTTGAGATCCTGCCGCTCGATGGAACGTTCACGCCCATGCCGGACGGCGATTATCTCTGGCGGGTGAACGATCATGGCAAGACGCGGCGGGAGATTGCGCGACATTCCAAGCTGGATGCCGAGGCCTATGAGGAATTTGGCAAGGCGATGCAGGCGATGTGCCGCTTTGTGAAGCCGATCCTCGGCATGGTACCGCCTGAACCCACTACGCTGAACCCACGCGAGCTGATGAAGCTGCTCTTTATCGGCAGACGCTTTCAGGGGCTCTCCAGCGACGACAAGTACAACCAGGTGCAGTTGATGACCATGAGCGCGGTAGACTTTCTCGACCAGTGGTTTGAGACAGACGTGCTCAAGGCGACGATGTCTGCCTCTGGGATTATTGGCACATTCCTTGGCGTGCGCTCACCGGGAACGGCCTACGTGCTGCTACACCACTACATGGGAGAGATTGACGGGGCGTTTCGCTCGTGGGGATTCGCTCGGGGCGGCACAGGAGCAATCTCGAATGCGATTGCAGAGGCGGCCCGGGAAGCTGGGGCAGAGATAAGAACGCAAGCTCCGATTGCAAAAATCATTGTGAAGGATGGTCGCGCGGCTGGCGTAGTACTGCAGAATGGTGACGAAATCTACGGCGACGTTGTTTCATCAAGCGTCGATCCCCGGCTGACATTCCTCAAGTTCATAGAAGAGAAGCAGCTGCCAGGCGAATTTCTGGAAGACGTGCGGCGTTACAAATTTCGCGGATCATCAGGCAAGGTCAACATCGCGCTTGATGCCCTGCCCGATTTCAAATGTCTGCCCGGACCGGGGTTGCATCTGCGCGGCGCGCTTTCCATCTCGCCCAGCGTGGAATACATGGAACGCGCATATGACGATGCGAAGTACGGGAACTACTCGCGGCGGCCGTATATCGACATGGTGATTCCGTCGCTCACGGATCCCTCTGTGGCGCCGCCGGGCAAGCATGTGATGTCGTGCTTTGTGCAGTATGCGCCATACAAGCTGCGACCCGGACTGAACTGGGACAACGAACGCGAGGCTTTCGGCAACAACGTGATTGATACCATCGCCGAGTACGCGCCCAACCTGAAGAACATCATCATTAATAAGCAGGTACTGACGCCTCTGGATCTGGAACGCGAGTTCGGATTGAGTGAGGGCAACATCTTTCAGGGCGAACTGTCACTGGAGCAGCTCTTCTTTCTGCGGCCGGTGCCCGGTTATGCGCAATTCCGCACACCGATCAAGAACCTCTATATGTGCGGCTCGGCCACGCATCCCGGCGGCGGCATCATGGGTGCACCGGGCCGGCTGGCAGCTCTGGAGATTCTGAAGGATGTTGGGTCGGCGTCAGCGCGCACGAAACCGGCGCAGGTCGGGAGCCGCAATGGCTGAAACTCGTGACATCGTCATTATTGGCGGTGGCCACAATGGGCTGGTCACCGCATTCTATTTGGCGAAAGCCGGATTCAAGCCGCTGGTATTGGAACGGCGCGCACAAACTGGCGGCGCAGCGATTACTGAAGAATTTCATCCGGGTTTTCGCTGTTCCACTCTGGCGCACTCGGCGGGTCCGATTCTTCCGGAAATCGTCCGTGACATGCAATTAGAACGGCACGGGCTGAAGCTGATTAATCCTGAAGTTTCTGTCACGGCGCTTTCGCCCGATGGTCGCGCGCTGATGCTGTACAACGATGTGAAGCGCGCAGCAGAAGAGATCAAGAAATTCTCTCCGAAAGACGCGGCACAATACTCCGCGTTCCAACAATCTTTGACGAAGATCGGGGCTGTAATCGGCCAGGCGCTTCGCTTGCCCCCACCAGATATTGATGATCCCAGTCGCAGTGATTTGTGGGGCATGCTGACTACCGGACGCGCGCTTCGTAAGCTGGGCAAGAAGGACATGTATCGCGTGCTGCGCTGGGGACCGATGGCTGTTGCAGACTTGGTAGCGGAGTTCTTTGAGACCGAGCTGCTGCGGGCAACGGTGGCTGCGCGTGGGATTTTTGGGACCGCGCTGGGGCCGTGGTCGGCGGGAAGCAGCCTGGTGCTGCTGATTCGCGCTGCAGGTGATTCGCATCCGGCCGGATCAGCCGGGTTTGCAGCAGGCGGGATCGGCGCAATCACGCAGGCTATGACTGCGGCGGCGAAAGAAGCTGGAGTGGAGGTTCGGAGTCAGGCAGAAGTTCGCGAAGTCAGAGTAAAGGACGGAGCGGCGACTGGCGTTGTGCTGGCAAACGGAGAAGACATCAGCGCGAAGACGGTGATTTCCAACGCCGATCCGAGACGCACGCTGCTGAAGCTGGTGGATCCCATCCACCTCACTCCCGACTTCGTCATGAAGCTCCAGCATTACCGCATGCCGGGAACCGTGGCCAAGATGAATCTGGCACTCTCCGGACTGCCAAAATTCACGGCTCTGAACGGAAACCAAGAGGCGCTACGGGGTCGCATCCACATTGGACCGGAGATTGATTATCTGGAACGGGCGTTCGATGAATCAAAGTACGGCGGCTTCTCACAACATCCGTACCTTGAAGTGGCAATTCCCTCTTTGGCGGACTCAGCACTTGCGCCTCCAGGCAAACATGTGATGTCCATTTATGTGCAATACGCGCCTTTCAAGTTGAAATCTGCGGATTGGGACACGCAGCGGGATGCTCTAGGAAACACCGTGGTAAAGACGCTGGCGGAGTATGCGCCTGACTTGTCCGGCTTGATTGAAGATGGACAAATCATCACGCCCAAAGATCTTGAAGACAACTATGGGCTCACTGGCGGCCACATCTTTCATGGTGAGCTGGCGCTGGACCAGTTCTTCACCATGCGTCCGTTGCTCGACTGGGCAAGATATCGGACGCCGATCAAGAATCTTTACTTATGCGGATCAGGGACACATCCGGGAGCTGGTTTGACGGGTGGATCGGGCTTCAATGCTGCGCGAGAAATTGCGAAAGACATCAGACGTTAGGCATTCACCGCAAAGGGCGCGAAGAACGCAAAGGAACTCAATTCACCGCTAAGCGCGGAGGAACATGAGAAAGGGCGGAGGAAGTTTTCGATTCTCGGCTGGGCTGCTTGCGTCTGCATTCATAATTGCGGTCGTCAACGGTCTTAGTTTTTCGCACTCTGAATTCATCTCGGATGCCTGGTATTTTCATGGTTGGCCGTTTACGTTGTATCGGCATGGTGGCTTTACTCACGAGCACGCGTTCGTTTGGCTTGGCTTTTTGGCAGACGTAGCCGTCACGATTGCGGTGGGAATAGCAACCGGCTGGTCCTGGGGAAAAATTTCTGAGCGTCGGTCCAGCAGGATGTAGCACAATTATAGAGATCAAAGATGTCCACCTCGTACTCAAATACCCGTCCAGAACTCGCCGCTTCAGAAGCACTTACTTTGCCTCAGCGCTATTACACGGACCCTGAGTGGTTCCGGCGCGAGATGGATGCCATTCACTTTGATATGTGGCTGTGTGCGGGACGGACGAGCCAGATTCCAAACGCGGGTGATTATTTTGTGCGGCAGATCGCTAATGCCAGCGTGATCATCACGGTCGATGAACAGGGCGAGATCCGGGCATTTCACAATGTCTGCCGGCATCGTGGCACTCTGCTTTGTGCTCAGAGTGAAGGGAAATTCAACGGCCGTATCCAGTGCCAATACCATGCATGGACCTATAAACTCGACGGGACGCTGGCGAACGCGCCGCATATGGAAAAGGTCCACGGCTTCTGCGAGGCGGATTATCCGCTGAACGCGATTGCGACGGCGATTTGGGACGGGCACATCTTTATCAATCTCTCAGCGCGGCCTCTTCCCTTCCCTGAGCACCTGGCGGGACTGGACCAGAAGTTCCGACCGTGGCGCATGGAAGAGTTGCAGATGGTCGAACGCCGCGTCTATCAACTCAATGCCAACTGGAAACTGATCATCCAGAACTACTCCGAGTGCCTGCATTGCCCCATCGTGCATCCGCTGCTGCAGAAGCATTCTCATTACATGAGCGGTGACAATGAACCACCGCAACCGACTTACCTGGGCGGCCGGATGGACCTGCGCGAAGGCGTGCAAACTCTCACCATGGACGGAACAACATCTCGTTGCACGCTGCCCGGACTGGGCAAAGATGATCAGCGGCATGTCTATTACTATTGCATCCTGCCCAACTTCTTTCTCAATCTCCATCCAGACTACATGCTCACTTTTACCATGTGGCCCAAAGCGGTCGACCAGACGGAGATCGTCTGTGAGTGGCATTTCCATCCGGAGGAGATCAATAAGGCCGGCTTCGATCCGAAGGATGCGGTCGAGTTCTGGGACATCACCAATAAACAGGATTGGCACTTGTCCGACCTGGCGCAGCAGGGGATCAGTTCCAAAGGCTATCAGCCGGGACCGTATTCGAATCGTGAGGAGCTACTGCTGGCGCTGGACAAGTGGGTGCTGGAACGGGCGAATAAGAAGAAGTAACCACAAAGGACACAAAGTAGCACGAAGGCTGAATTGTAAACTCCCTTCGTGAGCCTTCGTGTCCTTTGTGGTTAGGTTCTAGAACTTCGCCAGGCTGTCCATCGCCTTGTATAGATCATCCGCCTGGGGAAGGATCACGTCTTCCAGAATCGGCTGATAGGCGACGAACGTATCTATAGCAGCCACGCGCTTCACCGGAGCGTCAAGGTCTTCAAACAGTTCATCAGCAATGCGGGCGGCGATTTCAGCGCCGTATCCCCAGCTCAACGTGTCTTCATAAGCCACGATGACGCGGCTGGTTTTGCGCACGGAATTCGCAATCGCTTCCCAGTCGTAAGGATTCAGCGTACGTAGGTCGATCAGCTCAACGCTGACGCCCTGCTCGCGCTCGATCTTCTGCGCCGCTTGCAGAGCACGCGGCACTACGGCACCGTAAGTAATGACACTCAGGTCCCTGCCCTCTTTGACGGTCTTCGCCTTTCCGAACGGGACCATGTAATCCGGTCCGGGATAGGGCGAGCGGCCAAAGGTCTCGCGGTAGAGCCGCTTGTGCTCGAGGAACATCACAGGATCGTCGCACCGGATCGCGGTGTGCAGCAGACCACAGGCGTCGAGAGCGTTGGACGGGAAACAGACGCGCAACCCAGGGTTGTGAGTAAATAGCACTTCACCGCATTGCGAGTGATAGATGGCGCCACCCGTAAGATAGCCGCCAATAGCCACGCGAATCACCGCGGGACTGGAGAAGTTGCCGTTAGAGCGCCAGCGCATGGTAGCAAGTTCATTACGGATCTGATGATAAGCAGGCCAGATGTAATCAAAGAATTGGATCTCGGCCACTGGCTTGAGGCCGCGAGTTGCCATGCCCACGGCGCGACCCACAATGTTGGCTTCCGCCAGCGGCGAATTGAAGACGCGATCTCCGCCGTACTCGCACTGAAGGCCGGCAGTCAATTTGAAGACGCCGCCCTTTCCCTTGATCTGCTTTTCTTTCAGGTACTCTTCGCGGCTGCAGTCAGCCACGTCTTCTCCGAAGATAACGATGCGCTCGTCCCTCTTCATTTCATCTTTCAGAGCAGCGTTGATCAGGTCAGCCATAGTCTTATCGGCGCCTTCAAATTTCGGCTCTGAAGCCATACTGTGGGGATCAAGGTCTGGTGAGTAAACGTGGTTATACACAGAATCGGCTGACGGAGGAGCAGCGTGCTCAGCCCGGTCGGATGCGGCCTGGACTTCTTCATCTACTGATTTTTCCAGCTTATCGATCTCGTCTTCATTCAGGATGTTTTCACGGACCAGGAAGAGCTGCATGCGGGTGATGGGATCACGTTTGGCGTCCGCCTGGCGCTCACTTTCAGGACGATAGAGCTTTTCGTCGTCCGACAAAGAGTGCGAGTACGGGCGAATCACATGCCCATGAACCAGAGCAGGACCTTTGCCGGCGCGGCAGTAATCGGCCGCTCGCTTGCAGGCTGCATAACTCGCAACCGGATCCGTGCCGTCACATTCCTCAATCAGCAGGTTGGGAAAGCTGCGCAAAAGCTGAGAGATACTGCCGCCTGCCGTTTGTACTTCCACCGGAACGGAAATGGCGTAGCCGTTATCTTCCACCACAAACATTACGGGCAGCTTTTGGTTGCAGGCGGTATTCATGGCTTCCCAGAACTCGCCTTCGCTGGTGGTGCCGTCACCGCAGGAGACATAGACCACTTCGTCTCCTTTGAATTCAACGTTCTTGAACTGGCGATAATCGCCTTCCTTTTTTTCAGCGGCGCTGGGACGGCGGCTTAAGTATTTGCCGGCTTCAGCGCAGCCAACGGACTGCAGCAACTGAGTTCCGGTCGGCGACGACTGACTGACAATGTTCAACTTCTTGTGTCCCCAGTGGGAAGGCATCTGGCGGCCGCCGGAGGCAGGATCATCGGCAGCACCTACGGCCTCGCAAAGCATCTCGTATGGGGTAACACCCAGAGCCAGACAGAGAGCGCGGTCACGATAATAGGGATAGAACCAGTCATAGGACGGTTTCAGAGCAAATCCGGCGGCCACAGTCAAAGCCTCATGGCCGGCCCCGGAAATCTGGAAGAAGATTTTCTGCTGACGCTTCAAAAGGATTTCGCGATCATCCAGCCGGCGAGAAAGGTACATGAGGCGATACATCTCGACCAGTTGCTGGCGCGTGAGTCCCTCATACGTCTTCTCTGTTCTGGTTGATGGAGCTTCTTCCACTGCAGTTGAGTTCTTCCGGGAATCCGCCTTGGTTACGGCCATGAGTCTCCTTTGATAACTTTCGGGCAAGGTGGGTTGGCGCTACTTTGGAGTACCTTCCATTTTAAATCCTTCGGCAAGGACCGGGATATACTGAAAATGGATGATTCGGAAAAACCGCGCCATTCCGGCGCATGAGCTTAATCTACTTATCTTCGATCTTGATGGCACCCTGGTGGATTCCCGCCTGGATCTGGCTAATTCAGTCAATGCCATGCTGCGGCACTACGGAAAACCGGAGCTGCCCAGCGATGTGATTGGCAGCTTTATAGGCAACGGCGCGCCCATGCTGGTGCGGCGTTCTTTGGGCGATCCCGACGACGAACAGTTTGTGCAGGAAGCGCTGCTCTACTTCATGAATTATTACCGCGCGCACAAACTGGACACCACGTATGTATATGAGGGTGTTTTCCCTGCTCTGGATGCGATTCTTGCCACCCGAAACGGATCAGGTGCAGTGAAGATGGCGGTACTCAGCAATAAACCGGTTGGACCGACACGCGCCATTGTGGAAGCGCTTGGGCTGGGAAAATATTTTTTCCAGGTCTATGGCGGGAACAGTTTCCATACCAAGAAGCCTGACCCGGCCGGCGTTCAAGCGTTGCTATCCGAGGGCGGTATCAGTCCGAACGCCACGGTGATCATCGGGGACTCGGAAGTAGACGTGGTAACCGCGAAAAATGCCGGAATTTACTCTGTGGGGGTAACCTACGGCCTGGCGCCGCACACGCTTGAAGAGGCTCCGCCTGACGTCTTAGTCGACCATCCATTGGAACTGGCAGAAGTGCTTGGCGCCCGCCAGCAGGCCCGTCTGGAATTTAAAAAACTCTGACAGAGTCTCTAGTTTTGATTTTCACCAGTGGAATTAAACTTCCACTCGCGGAGTGGAAACGCGTTTCCACTCATTTCTCGGCGAATCAACGATTCAAGGCTTCGCGTAGAAATGCGCTTCCACTGCTCCAGTGGAAACGATCTTCCAATCAACTCAAAATCGCATGATATTCCGCGAATGCCTTTTAGTTCCTAAAGACTGTAAGTCTCACAAATCACAGGCCCGGCTCAGACTTTTCGAGCTGTGACGCACTCCTCCGCCTGGCGCATCGCCGTGGCACAAAGCATGCACTTAGGCCCATTGCCGATTGCTCTCGGGGCAAACGGCATATGCTTCGTGGCCGACTACAGAGCCTTCGTCTGTCTCGGTTGAAGCATGCGGGTTCCAAAAGCTCCCATGGTGTTGGCGGGCGCATAGCGAGCCTCCGCCCTTCCGGGGAATCATGACGTCCTCAAGCGCCGGAAATGGCCGCCGGGACAGAAGGAAGAAATTGGAATGAGAAGTGACTCTCGAACAGCGCATTACGAGCTGGCAAACCAGGAACTGCGTTTCTCAGTGCAGATTGTCCTGGTCTGTCTGGCTCTTATCTTTGCGTTTGCGGCTTCCGCACACGCACAAAACGTAACTGTACTGAACACGCCAACAACAACAACGTTGTGGGCGGGAACGCAGGACTGGTCAACATTCGGATTGTCTTCGGTGACGAACGCCACCTCAGGCCTGATCCTGGAAGGCACGGCCATCAGCCAGTTCACAGGGAAGCCGGTCCGGCACATGTGGTACGGCGACGCGAGCAACGGTCTGTGTCGCGTCGATCCTGAGGTCGATGACCCCACGGTTTCAACAATCCCGGGAATCGGTTTCCACAATAACATTGAGCGGACCTGCGTTGGCTTCATTCAGGCCGGCGGTTTCGCTCCGCAGCAACTTACCTACGACGCGTCGACGCGAACGATTTATGCCGCGGATATCCCTCGTACAGCAAACGGCGTAATTCGGTTGCATTATATTCCAGGCGGGGATAATGGGCAGGGCTCGATCGATCCTATTCACGTTGACTCGCTGATGGGCGCACAGGCCACGCGCAACGCAGCCGGTGGTTGTCCAGTTGTAACTGACCCAAGAAACGGAGCCACTCCGTTTACCATGTCCTCAGCCTCGGTTGGGCCGGATGGAAACCTGTATATCGGATGGATGCGCAACGGAACCATCGCCCGCATTCCGCACCCGGCAACGTTCGATCCGAGCAACCCTGCGGATTGCGCCAGCATTGATGTCCCAATCTTTGCCGCCGACGCCCGGCTCGGCGCAGGCGGCGCGGCGGGGCATACATTCGGTCTGGCGTGGATCGGCCATACTCTGTTCGGCGCGGACAATATCAGCCCTTGGTTCAAAGACAACGCTGATCAGTGCCTGACTCCAGCGAACGGCAACGTGCGATGCGGTCCGGTGGCAGGAGCGGGAACGGAGATTCTGGGCGCGTTTGCGCCTGGGCCTCAAGCCGGAATCGTCAGCGACTTTATTTATGACGGACCGGATACCACGTTTCCGGGAAACACGCTGTACGCTTTGACGCTGGGAGCTGCGGTTCGAGTCAGCAATGCCACTGACGTTCAGAATATTTCCGTAACGCCGCAATTCGGCGGAGCCTTCTGTTTCATTACGGGGCTTACCATTGACACCAGCAATCTGGCCAATGAGACCGTATATATCGGATCAGATTGCACTCAGGGTGCAATCAACGGCGCCGGTGCGATATGGCAGGTTACGCCTCAAGCTCCCGCAGCCGGTCCTCCCGCTGTGCCGGTGGGCGTAAGAGCCACGGCCACAGCGAATGCAGCAACTGTGAGTTGGATTCCGACGCCGAACGGGCAGTCAATCTCGAACTTCGTGGTTCGTACATTGCTGGCGAATGGATCGCCTTCCACCGTGGCGGATTTCACGGTGAATCCTGCCACAAACGGGATCCCACCCACCACAGCTACCATCTCGGGTCTGACCAACGGCACCGCGCTTGAATTCGTGGTGCAGGCCTGCAACGCAAGCGGTTGCAGCCCGTTCTCTGCTCCCAGCAGCGTCGTCACGCCTCAGGCGCTTACGGTTCCGGGAGCACCCACGGGTGTGGTTGCTTCTCCGGGCAATAAATCCGCCACGATCGCGTGGACAGCTCCAGCAAACAATGGTGGTTCGCCGATCATCAGCTACACGATCACGGCAACTCCTGGAGGCCTTACCGTAACCGTGCCGGCCAGCCAGACCGGGTTGAACTTTACCGGCCTGAGCACTGGAACCACTTACAGCTTCACGGTTCATGCGACGAATTCCACTGGAAACAGCTTGGAGTCGCTGCCTTCGAACGCCGTGACCATCATTGCTCAGCAGGCGGTAGATCTGGGAATTACTATGACCTCGCCGACAGCAGTAAACGCGGGTGCATTCGTGACCTTCACCATGACCGTGGTAAACAACGGCCCTGGTGATGCTGCACTGGTGACGCTTACTGATACGCTGCCTGGCACCTTCCAGTCATCGAGCACGACCCAGGGCGTGTGCACCAATGCAGCCACAGTCTTCACCTGCAATCTGGGTGGATTGACTGCCGGATCGCAGGCGATCGTCCGGGTGACTGTGGTGGCGGGAACTTCAGCCATCACGAATACAGCGTCAGTCCAGTTGCGGGATGCCAGCGGCAACCTGCTGAACGAGACAGTAGCTGGAAATAACCTCGCCAGCTCGACCACCAACGTCAACCCGCTGGCCGGCGGTGGCGGAGCCGTGGGTGGTGGCGGCGGAGGTGGCGGAAATTCCGGCGGTGCTGATATTCAGGTGACTGGTTCAGCGCGCAACGGTGGGCCCAATGTGGGCACAGGCGACACCTACGTCTGGCAGATCAAGGACAACACGGGAAATACGCCAGCCGCAAACGTGGTGTTCACTCTGGCCCTGCCGGCCAACATGCAGTTCCTGGATGCCACAGCCAGTCAGGGTTCCTGCAGTGGAGTTACATCAGGCAGCACTGGTGGCACGCTTACCTGCAACCTGGCCAGCCTGCCGGGAGGCCAGACCCTGGTTGTGACGGTGGATTTCGTACCGTTGCAGGCGGGCTCAATCTCGGCGACAGGCTCAGCCAGCTTTGGTGGGACCGATTCCAATCCTTCCAATAACTCGTTCACAGTAACGATCCAACCCAGATAGAACCTATGGGCTGCCAGTTTGAGAAATCAGGCTGGCAGCCCCACAAAAAGCTAAAACAAGTTTTTCACGCCATTCCTGCGCAGTCTGAGCGGTTTCCCTGTGCGACGGACAGGGGTCTGAGAGATCGCGTGTGACATTGTGCAGGATACGAGGAGTTGGGTAGTCCCCCGCTAGATTACCCAACTCACCCTCAAAGTTTTGCAAGATAGCCAAGACCCTACAACGAAGCCGCGCGATGTAGGACACGAGCCGGAGCCGATAAGAATCGCTCCGGCCGTGTGCTTTTCAGGCGCTTATATGTCCTAACGAATCCCGATTCGCGACTGGAAAACGGGTTCCACTCGCCCTCTGGAAATCGGCTTCCATTCGCGCCTGAACAAGGCCAAAAAGCAAAATGAGCTCAGTGCTCGATCCGCTTGTAAGTTGCTGACAATGAGATAGATACACTCGACGAACTAAACCGCAGCAGTTGCTCGCCAGGGCCGGATCTGTGGCCACGGGCATGCATTAAGCAGGGGCAGTTCATTGCTCAGACAGGCGATGAATGTTCGGCCGGAGAGACTCAGATGAAATCTCCGCCGGTTTTATCAATCACGGAGGAAGTTTTATGTGGATGAGCAACAAATTCATCAGACAAGTGCTTGCACTGGTCTGTTCGGCCGCGCTCGCTTCCAGCAGTATGGGACTTTCGGGACCAGGAGGCGGAGGCAGCGGCAAAAACGGAGGCGGAGGCTCCAGCAGCGGCTCCGGTAACGGCGGTAATCAAGGTGGGAGTGGAAGTGGAGGCAACGGAGGCGGGGACAACAGAGGCGGAGGAAACCAGGGTGGCGGGGAAAACGAAACTGGCAATGCCGGCGGCGGAAATCAGGGAGGCGGCGCGGCACAGCAGATTGAACGCAAGCTGGCTTCGCTGAAGACGGTTCCTGTGCCCGGACCCACAGCAGCCGAACTGAACAACGTGGTGAAGGACAAGTCTGCAGCCATTGCTTTGGGCAAGGCGCTTTTCTGGGACATGCAGTCTGGCAGCGATGGGTTCACGGCCTGCGCCACCTGCCACTTCAACGCAGGTGCTGATAGCCGCACCATGAATCAGATTGATCCGGGGCTTCGCCGCGTGGACGCAAGCGGCAATGCAGCAGCGGATTCCACGACTTTCTATCCCGGGTTTGGTCCCAATCATCAACTGAGCTTTTCAGATTTTCCGCTGCATAAGCTTTCCGACATAACCCGGTCCAACTCTGCGGTGATGGATGACAACAACAATATTGTCGGATCGCAGGGACAGTTC
>DATEJX010000262.1:0-8518 GCA_035277785.1 Candidatus Angelobacter sp.
GAAATAGATGAACAGTAAACCACCCAGAAATGGCAGGAAGCAGAACACCGTGTAAGCGGTGAATACACGCGAGTCAAACAGGCGCTCCAAACCATAGCGCGTGAGCACGGTAAAACGCGACCAGCGGGGCGTCTGCGGCCCGGAATACGCTTTGTAGCTCCTTTTATAGACGGCCATTGCTCATCACTTTCGTCTCTGCACTTGCGCCGTTTCCGTTCATCATTGCTTTGAGAAAAATGTCTTCGAGTGAATCCCTGCGATAGTTCATACGACGGATTTGTACAGATTGTTCCGAAGCCAGCCTGTAAAGCTGCCGCACCTCGATATTGTCAGGCAGAACAATCTTCATTCGGCCCGCGCCGAAACTTGCACATTCGCACCCCAAACTACGGACCGATTCCAGAAAGCCGTTTTCATTGCTGACTTCCAGTTCAAGGAACTTGAGATTGGCTTTGCGCTCCTCTTCCAGGTTGCAAAGCGCTGCGATCTTTCCCTCTTTGAGGATGAGCACTTCATCGCAGCACTCTTCAATGTCGTGCAGCAGATGGGAAGAAATCAGGACGCGTACTTCTCCTGTGTCACGGATGTCGCGCACCAGTTGCAACATGCGCTGGCGAGCTTCAGGATCAAGCCCATTGGTTGGTTCATCGAGTAAAAGCAAACGGGGGCCGTGGGCAAGCGCCTGCGCCAGCTTGGCCAGTTGCTTCATTCCCAGAGAATACTCACCCAGCTTGCGATAACGTGCTTCGCCCAGACCGACATAAAAGAACGCTTCGTGTGCGCGCTCCATGGCTTCGCCCTTGGGCAGCCCGGAGAGCTCAGCCATGTAACGCACAAAGCGGACCCCGGACATGTCGGCGATGAACGCATCGCTTTCCGGCATGTAGCCGATCTGAGATCGCAGCTCGCGCAGGTTTTCTTGTACGTCCTTGCCGAAGATGAGCACTTTTCCCGAAAGCGGCCGGTAGAACCCAAGCAATGTATTGATTAAAGTCGATTTGCCCGAGCCGTTGGGCCCGAGCAAACCAATGCAGCGGCCGGAAAGGGACCCGTTCAGCCGGTCAAGAATGATGCGTGGTCCAAGCTTGATCTGCAGATTGTCGAGTTCAATTACCGGCCCATTCACTTCTGGTCTCCTTTTACCGACTACCGGGTGCTTGAGTCATTCTCATGAGCGTGGACAGGGTCAGCGTATTCAGATCCAGCCCAAAGAGGCGGCTGTTGCTGGCCACACGAATCGCGTTCGGTTCACCATAAGCGCACACCACGCTGGGCTTGCTTTCCGCCGCAAGCTGCTGCAATGACTGCAACTGTGATGGTGTGAGCTGCGACATCACCGGCCCAACTACCGGGGCCAGGTTCTGGTAGAGCAGCGCAGATACGTCAGTGTGCTGGTCTTGCGGCAGCAGACTGCGGAAGTCGCTGGAACGCGCAAGGGAGTTTCCACTCTGGTGAATGGTGAGCGCATTCATCACCAGCGCGCGGCTGGAACCCATCACCAGATAACCATCGGTAAAGGTGTAATTGATTTCTACCGGTTTGTTACCGCCAGTTGCGTGCAGCGTGTAATAAGTAAGGCCGTTTACGTTTTCTTGGTCAAGCGCGATCTTGTGCTGCGCATCCTTGGCGTGATCATTGGCATCGTTCACAAGTTGCTGAATGGTCGCCTGCAGCCGTCCCGGGTTGTAGACTTCAACGATCATCTTCCACGAAGGCGTAGGAAGAATCGGTCCATCAAGCGCAAAGGTTACTTCACCGCCCAGGGTGTCTGCCAGGTCCTGATGGAACTGGATTTTCAGTTCCGACTCCCCCTTGGACAGATTCGCTTGTCCGGATGCGCCAGCGATGCTCAAGATATCGTCCAGCATCTGCGACGGGCTCTTGGCAATGAATGCCGCCGCCGCGCCTGCATCTTTGGAAACAAAGTCCAATCCTCCGATTGGCGCCGGAGCACCCAGCCACGATGCCAGACCGTGCCGTGCGCCATTGAAGCTCAGCTCGGCGCGATTCAATGGCTCGCCAGAGGTCTCTTTGCGTTCCGCGATCAGGTATTGAACATCCGCCAAACCGGTTTTTTCAAAATTTCCTCTCCTATGCGGATTGGAATAGTGCGCCTCCTGATGATAGGCAGTGATCGCCGCCAGGTTGGCGCCAAACAACAAGCCCGCACCGTTCTGGTACTCGGCGGTGAGGCGTTGCCCGAACGGAGTTGATGCCAAACCGGCTCCATCATTCTGATTCAATGAAGTATTGAATGCGCGCAGAGCAGAAATATCAGGAGACGCCGCCACGAAATCAGGCCGCACCAGCATGTACAGCCCGCCTCGCTTCTGACTAGCAGCAGTGGCCAAGCCTGCTTCATCCAACACTTGAATATCGCCGTAATGTGCTTCACCCGAGCGCTTGGCGAGTTCCTGTTCAATGAACTGCTTCAACCCTGGCTTCTGCACTGGCGCTGCTGCCAGTGGAGTGCATTGATTTCCATCGATTGCAACGGAAAACACAATCTCATCGCCTACATACTGGCTGAGCGAGTGAAGCTCATCCAGAATCTGGCCAAAGTCCGGCCCGTTCCTTCTGGACTGGGCTTGCTGCCACCATTCATTCAGCACAGCGCTTGTCTGTAGTTCCTGCTGAAAAAGCTGGTTGGCCTGCTGCACCGCATCCCCCAGATTGGGAATACTGGCAAACAAAACTGTATCGCCGGGCAGGTTGGGCAGGATTTTGCTTTCATAGCGCAACCCCGGCATCTGCACAGTTTGCAGCTTGTTACTCAAATGAGCGAACTCGGCCAGCAGCGCCAGATGCTTATCAAGATCATGGCTCCAGGCAATCTCCTGCTTCACCGGTACCGGGCGCGCGGCCTCCGTCGCCATCTGCTCTCCCGGATGCAGGACGGCATTGTGGAACAGTCCATCAGAGCCGGTTCCCGCAACATGCACTTCGCCTTCGATGACTGAAACCCGTGAGCCCTTGATCCCATGATTGACGGAGAACACAGTGCCGGTTACGGCCACTTTCACATCATTAGCGGCGACGTAAAGATGTCCGGTTTTACGCTTCGCCGCCTGAACAATAATCTTTCCGCGATCAAGCTGAATGGTAGTGTCGCGTCGCCCCATAGTCACACCCAACTGCGAGCGCTCATTCACCTCCACCAGCGAACCATCGCGCAGGCGCAACATGGCGTGCCCGCCCGCGCCTGTGCGCACTTCTTCCCCTTCTCCCAACTCTTCGCCGGCCTTCAAAGGCTGTTCACCGCTGAAGCCTACCCGCAGCAGTACGCCGTCAAACGACTCCACCCGCGCCCTCATACCCGCAGGTCCGGACAGCAATTTGCCGGAGACAAAGTATCCTGCAATTGCCAGTACCACTATGGCGGCCGCTGCCATGGCATAACGCCAACTCGGATTCGCCGCCCGAGGCAATGCCTGCGTCCAGGGTGATGGAACCGAACCAACGCCGCCCATTTCGGCTTCACGACGGCATTCCACACACTCGTTGAGATGAGCGGAGACCAGAAGCTTTCTGGCAAGGCCTAATTCTCCGCGGCGATATTGCAGCAGCAGAGTGCGTACATCCGCGCATCCCCGAATAGACTCGCCTTCCGCCACGCCGACGGCATTCTGGCTGAGTTGTTGCCACACCCGTTCTCCAGCCGCACGCATCAGCTCTGGGCTCGGCTGATCAGCGCGTATGGCGGCCACCGCCTGCTCCAGCATTTCTTGTGGTTTATCTTCCTGGCGCTTCATCGAGTTTCCCTCGCCTTCACGGACTTAAAGTCCTTCTTTAACAGAGCACGTGTACGGTGCAACACCACAGCTACCACTGCCGGAGATGTTTTCAACAAGCCGGCAATCTCGCGATTGCTGAGGTCTTCCACAAATCGCAGCACAAACATCTCTGCCCATCTCGGGTTAAGCCGGGCCAGGGCCTGCCGCAGCCAGTCGCGCAGCTCGGTCACACGCGCCGCCGTATCCATGGATACGGCCTGCTCCTGTTGCGGATCGGCATCCAGAGAAATTGTTTGTGAGTCTTTCCGGCTCCGCAGCAGATCGAGTGCCGCGTTTACGGCGGAGCGGTGCAGGTATCCCGGCAGGTTCTTAATGACGGATATATCTTCCTGGCGCACCAGCCTCAGGAAAACGGTCTGCAGCACATCTTCCGCATCACTGGCATTGCCGGTGATACGGTAAGCCGCACGGAAAATCAGGTCTTTGTGGCTGAGAAAAATCTGCTCCAGCGCCGTCTCGACCTTTTCTCCCATGATCGCTGCCATACTCGCCTGCGAGATTTGCATTGTGGCTTGCACTGTATACGTGCTCCTCTCACTTGAATGACGAGAGAGAAGCTGAATTATTAACGAGGGCCCAGTGATTTTCGGGTCTCGGGTCAGAATACGGCAATCAGACCGCGAAAGTTCCGCAAAAACAGCTTTCCCGTGCCGGTTCAAGCTTTCCCCAACTTCGCGGCCTTGTTCAATCCTCAGGTTGCCATTTCCCGTTTGGCGTTGCACAATTCCTTACTGACCATGCACATGGAACTGCCCACCACCTTCAATGTCTCCACCTACTTCATTGACCGGCATATGGCCGAAGGACGTTCTGGGAAGGTGGCCATTGAGTGCGTTGAGGACCGGGTCACCTATGGCCAACTCTTCGAACGCGTAAATCGGGCAGGCAACGCGCTTAAGAATCTGGGTGTACACCGGGAAGAGCGCGTAGCGATGCTGTTGCTGGACACTCCGGATTTTGCCTATTGTTTCTTCGCCATCATGAAAATGGGCGCTGTGGCCCTGCCCATCAATACCCTGCTGAAGCCGGCTGAATATGAGTACATCCTGAATGATTCTCGGGCGCGAGTATTGATTGTAAGTGAAAGCCTTTTACCGCAGATCCAGGCCATTCCCAAACAGAATCTACGGCGCCTGGAAACAATTATTGTCGCCGGCAATGCGCCGCAAAGCTTTCCCTCACTATCAAAGTTGATGGCCGCGGCATCGCCTGAACTTAAGGCTGAAGCCACCTGCAAGGACGAGCCTGCTTTCTGGATGTACTCTTCCGGGAGCACTGGGTTTCCCAAGGGCTGCGTTCATCTTCACCATGACATGGTGGTATGTGCAGAGCGCTATGCCAAAGCAGTTTTGGGAATTACCGAACAAGACCGCTTCTTTAGCGTGGCGAAACTGTTTTTTGCCTACGGCCTGGGCAACGGGCTTTACTTCCCGCTATCCGTGGGTGCCACAAGCATTCTCTGGCCTGGATCTCCCTCTCCCCAGAATATTTTTGGCATTATTGAACAGCACAAGCCCACACTCTTTTTCTCCGTTCCTTCCAACTATTCCACCCTGCTTGCTTTCAACCGCGACAACGAACCTGAGTTTGATCTCACCAGCGTTCGCTGGGCAGTTTCAGCTGGAGAAGCCTTGCCCGCCCCTCTTTATCACCGCTTCAAAGAGCGCTTCGGGGTAGAGATTCTGGACGCGATCGGCTCGACTGAGGCGCTTCACATGTTTATCGCCAACCGGCCCGGCGCCGTCCGCCCGGGATCCAGCGGCCAAATTCTTCCGGGTTATGAAGCGCGCATCGTAGACGAGAACGGCCAGCCGCTTCCCGAAGGAGAAATCGGCAACCTGCTGATCAAGGGAGATGCCACCTGCGCCTGCTATTGGAACCAGCATGAAAAAACCAAGCAGACCATTTTGGGCGAGTGGTTGCGCACCGGGGACAAATACTATCGCGACGCAGACGATTATTACTGGTATGTAGGGCGCTCAGATGACATGCTCAAGGTCAAAGGCATGTGGGTAAGTCCCATAGAAATCGAAAGCGTTCTTATGGAGCACCCCTCGGTTCAGGAAGCGGCCGCCATCGGCTTTGAAGATGGCAACGGCCTCACCAAGCCTGCGGCTTATGTAGTATTGAAGTTCGGGTTGAATAATTCAGCGCAACTGTATACCCAGATAAAAGATCACCTTTCCAGCCGACTTGCCCCTCATAAGTGCCCGCAAATTTTAGAAATTGTTAATGAACTGCCCAAGACCGCTACTGGCAAGATCCAGCGATACAAACTGCGCTCCGCTCTTTCTTCCGCAAAATAGTTGGGAACCTTCGTTCCCTCTTCGGCGTATTTAATAAAAAAAGGGCAGCTCCTTCCAAGAGGCCCTTTTGCTGTTAACACGGCAGCTCAAGTCTCGTCATGGATGAATAGATGACAGGAGCTGCCGATGATCAGGTTGTTCGCGCGTCCGCAACCGGTTGACGGCCGATGTGCACCAGGAGGATAAGGATGAAACGTCTCTGGGCATTTGCGCTTTTCTTTGCGGTAATCACGGGTTGGAGTCAAATCAATGATGGCAGACTGCAACTGCAGCTATTGCCGGGCCAGGTGCTGAAGCTGGAACTCAGTTCCGGCAACTATCGCATTGAGCCTGGCGTCGCCGACAAAGTAGTGGTGATCAGCAAGTCTCAGCCGCAGCAGCAAAAACCGCACTTCGGAATTGACACGAACTCGCGTGAAGCCGCAGTACGCGTGGAAGCCCCAAAAAATTACGCTGCCGTGATCCAGGTGCCCCGGAACAGCAGTTTGAAGGTCCGGCTCAATGGAGGCAGCCTGAGCGTGGCGGGGATTGAAGGCGACAAAGACATTGAATCAAGCGCCGGCGACGTGAGCATTGATGTAGGTCAGCCGGAGAATTACAACCGTGTGGATGCCTCAGTAGACATGGGGCTCATTGATGCGCCGCCCTTCCAGGTAGCTCAAAACGGAGCTGAGCGATCATTCATGCGCCGCGGACCAGGCAGCTATCATCTCCATGCGCATGTGGGAACGGGCGAAATCAGGCTGTATTCCGGAGAGCTTTAAGACGTTCAGAAATGTGCCAGGAGCTTCTCGATTCCTTCAGCGAAGGTGCGTTCGCGCGCGATCAGGCTCACAACCAGATATCCCTCTCCGGGAAAATCATAGAAATGCCCAGGATGGAGATAAACTCCCTCTTCGAGCAGTTCCAGGGCCAGTTCCTCATCTGAGCGAATGGCAGGAACCCGAATAACCGCATACCAGCCGCCTTCGATTTCCAGGCGCGTGCATACCTTCTGATCTGAAAGCTGCCTATCCAGCTCAGCCACGTTACTGCGAACTCGCGCCATGAGCTGCTGTTGGAAACCATGGCGCTGAGCCAGCAGCGTTGGCGCGGCGGCCTGGATTGCCGCATTCATGGAGAGAAAAGTATCGGCAATCACCTCCAGACGGGAGAGGGCTTCCCCCTTTTTGGTTGCGGGACCACTCACGGCAAGCCATGCCACTTTCATCTGTGGCAGCCCTGAGATCTTGGAAATGCCGCTCATCGTAAAGGTAAGGCTCAAATCGTTCTGGGTGAAGCTGTTGTGATTTCCAGTGTTCAGGGAAAAATCAAGAAAGACTTCATCAGCAATGATCGCCAAATCATGCGCCGCGCAAATCTGGTTGAGACGGTTGAGTTCTTCGGCCTTGCTAAAGTGCCCAGTGGGATTATTGGGATGCACAACAATCACGGCGCGCGTGCGAGGAGTGATTGCAGTTTCCAGCGCATGAAAGTCAATCTGCCACCCGTGGTCATAGACCAGCGGATAGCGGACGAGTTTTACGTCCTGGATATCGGCAAGGAAATCGAAGAGAGGATAACTGGGCGTGGGAACCAGTACTTCATCACCGGGGTTGCAAAGCAGACGAAAAACAAACGAGTAAGCCTCACTGGTGCTGGTGGTGAGGATAAGATCATCAACACTCACACGCTCGTTACGTCGTTCGTAATATTCCTGTACCGCAATCCGGGCAGACTGCAGTCCACGCGGATCAGGATGATATTTAAGCACCGCAGGCGTGATCAGCGCCTTAAGAATGGACGAGCCGTCATACTGAAAGCCACAGTCCGTTGGATTGGAGGCCGTGAGGTCGAGCAACTCGCAGCCTCGGCCCCGGAGATCTTCCAGCACCATGGCCAGACGATTGCAGGAAAGGTTCCATTTCGTACGATTTGCGAACATCAGAGCTCAGACCGGTTCATCAAGTTTTCCCAACCAGAATTAGACGCAAGCAATCCTTATTTGTGAACAAGTCCGTATTCTGATGTGTAGCTCAGCTTGATTTCCCCGCATTTTTGCTTCTGGTCGTCATAGACCATGCAGCTGTCATAGGGACGTGAGTACACGTGCAGGCTCACCGCCCGTTGTTTGAACTCCGGAGGGTTGAAGACCCTGTGGACAGGCTCAGCCGGATCGACAGCGCACGGGTTGGCAGCGTTCATCTCCACCAGATCAGCAAGTTCAAGATCGCAGGTTCCGGCGCCGAAGTCCTGCTTCAACACACGATAGTTCTGGACAAGAAGTTTCCCCAGCGGCGCGGCCATCCAGCAATTCTGGTCCTTATGATTGTGAATGGAGCTTCCTTGCCCGACCTCCCAGCAGATGGCCATCAACTCGAAGAGGGGCGTTTTATCTATGAGATTTCTGGTGTAGTGCTGGCGGTCCCAGATGAGGTA
>DATEJX010000263.1:0-11476 GCA_035277785.1 Candidatus Angelobacter sp.
GGCTGCGGATTCAGGAGACCATGTCTCAGCCATCCAGTACCTGGAACTGGTTCCGGACCTGAATTCGCGCCCGGATACGCTTCGCGCGCTGCTGCGTGCGCGCATGGAGTCCAACAACATCGAAGGCGCGGACGACCTGGCACAAACTTTGCTGGAGCGGCACAACGACGCCGGCGCGCTCAGCAATCTGGCTGAGTGGTATGTGAACCACGACCAGATGAACAGCGCGGTGAGACTCTACGAGAGTAATGGCAGCAAACTTTTTGGCGGCAACCATGCTGAGCTGCAAAACACGCTCTACTCGCTCATCAACAAGGTCAAGGACAACCCTGATGCGCTGAACAGTCTGCAGAGCCTGCTGCAGAAACCTGGCGAGAGTGCCGGACCGAGCGCTGAAGTGATGGAACTGCAGGCACACGCGGCCGCGCAAAAGGGCGACTACGCACAGGCGAGAGACCTGTACAAGAAACTCTCAGAGATTGAGCCGGAAAACGCACTGCACAGCCAGAATCACCGGCAGATGCTGGTTAAGCTGGGCGAGGATTCAGCCACACGCATCCTTACGCCTGAAGAGGCAGCGCAGGCGTTCATGGTGGAAGAGCTGGACGAGAACGCCGTGGTGGTGCACCAGAAATACGACGCACCAACAGAAACTGCCATCGAGGCCGCCCTTACGGATGCAGAGCTGTACGTCTCCTACAACGTGCCGTCGAAAGCAATAGCTCCTCTGGAAGCAGCTCTGCCGCTGGCTCCCAAGGACATCACTCTGAATCAGCGGCTGGCCACGTTGTATGCCCGCTCGGAGAGATATGGAGACGCTTCCAGAATCTGCCGGAACCTGAGCGATATCTATCACGAACTGGGACACACGGCAGAAGCGGCGAAGTATCAGGAAGCTGCCCGCAAATACGGATTGAAGGCGGGAATGGGGCCGAACGCGGCAGCAGCGATGCGGAGCGCGGAGCCACTACCCGTGCGAGCTGTCGAACCACCGCCGCAAAACATCACCATTCCCGTGCCGACACCAGCACGCGCGGAAGAACCTGCTTCCGTGCAGGAGTTCAGTTTTGATGTTGCGATTCCGGTGGAACCTGAAACGGCAGCCGCTGCGCCGGAGATAGAAGTTGTTCCCCAGACGGCGCCCGCGGCTCCAGAGTTTGAGCTGCAGGCTTATCCGGTGGAAGCGCAGCCGGAAGCGGT
The DNA here is from genome assembly GCA_035277785.1 of Candidatus Angelobacter sp. Taxonomy (GTDB): domain Bacteria; phylum Acidobacteriota; class Terriglobia; order Terriglobales; family Acidobacteriaceae; genus Angelobacter. Next base: position 1,201 of record DATEJX010000263.1, read on the forward strand.
GCAAGAAGCGCCTGAGCCGGCAGAGTCAAACGAGTGGGAGGACATGCTCTCGGTTGAGGTCGATGAGCAAACAGCCAAGGTTGAGCTGGCGGACGAAGTGGTGATTGAGGATGGCACGAAGCTGGAACCTGAGCTTATCCCACAAGCGATGGTCAAGCCCGAGCCGGTGCAGATGGCGGAAAAGGAACCTGAAGGCGGCTCCTCTGTCTGCTATGCGGTGGACGATAAGGTGCAAGAGGTCCAGTTCTTCATCTCGCAGAAAATGTGGAAGGCTGCGAACGATGCACTCAGCGAACTAAGCGAGATTGCGCCCGATTCGGAAAAGATTCCGGAACTTATGGCTGCCCTTGCCGCGGAGCAGTCGCGTCCAACGTCTGAAGAACCCGCACACTCCGCCGCATCAGCCGCGCTGGAGCAGGCAGCAGCGAGCTTCCTGCCTCCGCCGTTTGCTGCGCCCGCGCCGCAAACCAATCTCTCCGCGATGGCCGACCCATTCGCCGCGCACATGCCCGGTTCAGAGGCGACTCCGGCGGTGAAGGCCCCTGCCGTTCCTCCGCCTCCGATACCAAAGCCGGCCATTGTGCATGAGGAAGAGCCGGTGCTTGAGCTTGACGAGGAAATCGCGCCACCTGCGGCGAAACCTTCGCGTGTTTCTCCGATTGCTCTGGAGCCTGTCGCTTCAGCCAAGAGCACAGAAGACATACTTACAGATTTTGTTCACGACCTTGAAAGCGACGAACTCAAAGACTTTCTGCCGCGGCCACATGCAGAGCCGGCGATGCCCGCGCAGGTGGCCAAAGCTGCGCCGCAGCCGGCAGCGACCCGAACCGCACATACCAACGGCGGGGCAAAGATTGAAGAGGCCAGTTCTGTATTGGCCGATATTCTTTCCGACCTGCAAGAGGAAACTGCGGAAGCGGCCGAACCGCAGGAGGATCCTGAAACCCACTACAACCTGGGAATCGCCTTCAAGGAAATGGGATTGCTGGACGAGGCGATTGGTGAGTTGCAGAAAGTCTGCCGTGCTATCGACAGCGGCCATACTTTCTCACAACCTATTCAGGCCTACACCTGGCTGGCACAGTGTCTGGTGGACAAAGGAGCCCCTGAGGCAGCCGTTCGGTGGTACCAGAAAGCCCTGAAAATCCCGGAACTGGATGACTCCAGCCGCTGCGCCATTTATTATGATCTGGCAGCAGCCTACGAGGCGTTCGGCGACAGAAAGTCCGCTTTGACGAATTTCATGGAAGTGTACGGATCGAACATCGACTTCCGCGACGTGGCCAGCCGCATCAAGACCTTGAAATCTTGAAAATCTGCGTTTGCATCTAATTAGTCCCGGCTTGAATTTGATCTCCACGAATCTCGAGACTCCTCCTGGGCCGCCTGCGGTACAGCAGGAACCGTTGCCGCCAGTATGGCTGCAAAGACTCTTCGCCGCCGTGTATGTGCTTTTCTGCATGATGCTGGGGATGGTGCTTCTGACTACGCCGTGGAGAACCGACTGGTTTGATACCGGGTGGATCCTGCAGTATCCAACAGCGCAGGCAATCCTGCAGCATGGCTTTGTGCGAGGCGCAATCTCCGGTCTTGGCCTGGTGGATATCTTCTTCGGCGTTATGGAGGCGGTAAGTTATCATGACCGCCGCTGAGCAGACTTCGCCTCGCCGATCAAAACTACAAATCAGATGACTGACAGCAAGAAAAATTCGGAAGAAATCCAGGGTGTTGATCTTGAGCACCCCCTGCACCCGGCCGAGCTGGCCTACCTCAATCCGGACTATCTGAACAGTCCTGATGGGCGCATTCTGCGTATCCTGGCCGAATACTCTGAGCCGCTTTCCCGTTTTCGCCGCGAAAAAATCCAGGATACGGTTGTCTTTTTTGGATCCGCCCGTTTTGCCAGCCTGTTGCAGAGCGAAAACGCGCTGACCATCCTGGAGAAGCCAGGGTCTGCCAAGCCGGCCGGCCCGGAAGCGCAACCGGGCGCAAAAGATGGAGATGAACTGCAGGCGGCGCTCAAGCGCGCCCACGCGGCAGTTGAGATGTCACGCTATTACGAAGACGCACGCAGACTTGCGCACATGCTTACGGAATGGACGGTGACTCTTCCGGGAAAGCGCCACCGTTTTGTGGTGACTTCCGGTGGCGGACCGGGAATTATGGAGGCGGCGAATCGCGGTGCGCGGGAAGCGGGCGGCAAGACTATTGGCCTGAACATCCGTTTACCTTTCGAACAGTTTCCTAATCCGTACATCACGCCAGAGCTGAACTTTGAGTTCCATTACTTCTTCATGAGGAAGTATTGGTTTGCTTATCTGGCGAAAGCGCTGGTGGTCTTTCCCGGCGGGTTCGGCACACTCGACGAATTGTTTGAGATTCTGACGCTGGCGCAGACGCAGAAGCTGGCCAAGAAGATCATTGTGATTGTTTACGGCAAACAGTACTGGAGCCGCGTGCTCAATCTGGAAGCACTGGCGGATGCAGGGGCGATCTCTCCCGATGACACACAGCTGTTCTCCTTCTGCGATACCCCTGAAGAAGCATTTGAATGCCTGAAAGAAGGGCTCACGAAGTACCATTTGCAGCACGCACCAGCGCGTCCAGTGCCGGAAGAGGGACCGGAGATCGCCAAGACGCTGCCGTAAGGGTGGCACCAGGCATCAATCGAAAGATTCTTTTGTTTCCAATGCCGGCTGGAATTTCCCGGCGCAGGTGGTCTGCGCCGGAATCAAAGCACTTCAGGCGGTTCAAGGTTTGCTGGCTGTGGGCCAGGCAAGCACTCTCAGAATCGTTTTTGCGATATCGTTCGGCTTGGCCAAGGCTTCCATGGACATCCATACAGCTGAGGGTTCCTTGCCAATGGTCAACACATTCATGTGCTGAACCTTCTTTTCGTCGGGATCGTAGACCCCGAGCTGCTTGCGAATGAGGTCTACATCCTGCTTTTTGCCGGTCAGGAAATACCAGCCTGACTCCGGCCTGAACGAGGACGAGTAGCGTTTGAGCACCGCGGGATCATCGTGATCAGGGTCGACGGTGATGGAAAGAAACGTGACCTTTCCTGCGGCCCGCCGATTTAAGTCATGATGCACTCGCGCGAGTGTTGGAGTGGTCATTGGACACAGAGCTTCACAGCGGGTGAAGAAGAACTGGATGACCACGGTTTTGTCTCGAATGAGATCGCTGTAGAACCGCACGCGCTGGTTGTTCTGGGTCAGCAGCACCACGTCAGGGAAGTGGCTCTGCAGAGCCCGCCGGTTATAGTCGGTGTAGTTATACGTATCGCTTGCGCCTTGCGATCCAGGCTTGTCCTTTCCCGATCCGGGCAAAACCGCAGAGAAAGCAACTAAAGCAAAAAAGATAGTTTTGACGGTTCGCATGGTTCCTCTCTTTTCCCGTCGCTCAGGCGACCACGTTGAACAACCCCATCATCCGCATGTCTTCATGCTCGATGTTGTGGCAATGAAAAACGTATTTACCAAGCTGCTTAGCGCCTGTGAATTTGGTGATCACGTTGACCTGGTCGCCACCCGCGAGAACGAAAGTGTCTTTCAGGCCCGACTCATGCCCGGAAACTGGAACTCCGTTGCGGTCGAGAATAAAAAATCCGTTGCGGTGAACGTGTATGGGATGGAACCACCCGCCGCCGCCGTTTTTCAAGGTCCAGATTTCTGTGGTGTTCAGCTTGACGGTGGCATCGATGCGGTTGGGATCAAAGAACCTGCTGTTGACCTGCCAGGCGCCATCGCTGCGGTTGAACTCAAAACTTCTCCTGCGCACAACTTCGGCGCGGTTGAATACCGGCAGGCCTGTCTCCAGGACGGCAGGTACAGTACTGTTATCGGGTATCGTGTCGAGCACATCAAAACGCATCAGGGGGAAGGGCTGTGTGGGATCCACTCCGTCCGGGCCGCGACCCTCCTTTTGGATCATGGTGTTGTTCAGAAATACGTGAGTGTTGGTCCCAGGGACGTAAAACGAAAAGTCCACCACAATTTCCACGCGCTCCGCGGGCCCCAAACGGAATGAGGTTGACTCAATGGGAGCTTTCAGCAAACCGTCATCGCTGCCGATGATCTGGAAAGAACGCCCGGAACTGAGTGAGATCTGGTAAAAGCGCGCATTCGATCCATTCAGTAGACGGAAACGATATTTCCTATTTCCCACCCGGAACTTCGGCTGCACCGCGCCATTCACCAGGAACGTGTTGCCTATGAATCCATCGTGGTCGAACGGGTTATAGACAAGCTGGTTGTTTGCGTCAAAGGTACGATCCTGTATGACCAGTGGAACATCGAATGGACCGCCGGGCACATTTGCGTCGACACGGCCGCCGGGAAGGTTGAGATTGTCGATGGTCGTACTGCCAAGGATATAGAAGCCGGCCAGGCCCATGAAAACGTTGTGACCTGTTACGTCCAGGGTGTGATCGTGATACCAATGCGTTCCCCCAACGTCATCGTCGTTGTCATAAATGTAATCACGGAATTTTCCCGGAGGAATTTCCAGCTCAGGAAGAGCGCTTCCGTCTGAAAGCGACTGGGTATGGCCTCCATGGTGATGCACATTGATATTCGAAGGGAGACTGTTGGTCTGGCGAACGACGATCCTCCGCCCCAGACGAGCCGGCAACGTTGGGCCGGGTGTGATGCCATCATATCCCCAGATGAGAGTTTGCTTACCTGGCAGGATCTGTACCAAGGCCTGCCTTACATTTACTGAAAAGTAATCTGTGGGGAGACCGTCATTAAACAAGGGGACGCCCGGTAAGGTGTCAGGAGAGACAGGGGTTTTCGTGGGAGGAATGGGAAGATCGACCTGGAATGGGACGACCCTGGGGTTTTGAGGGCTTTGATGATCATCCAGTGCCCATGAGTCCAGTCTAAGACCTCCCAAATGGAGCAGGGCGGTGCTGCTATATAGTCCCGCTTTCAGCAGGTCACGGCGAGTAGGCATGGAGCCTCCTTGTGGGAAGGGATTCGAGCGTAGGATTGACTTTTCCCGGCTCTAAAGTCAGGAGCACGAGCGGGGATATAAGCGGAGTATAGGAAGGCTGCTAACTACGTACAAGATGTAGAGAACGTTTTCCTGAGTGGCAACAGCCAGCGTGATGATGAAATATGTTGCAACAAATTTTTTTGCTCTCCTGCAAATAGCTTGCGGCAGCGAGCTAATCTCCAGCATCTGTTGTGACAATATTCGTCTCGACGGAAGACGGGAAGGAGATGGCGCCGGGGCGTTTTCTTAAACTCTTAGGGCGCCTGCCGCTGCCCATGACCACACAAGCAAGGCTGCAGCTCACGCAAAGACCACTGTTACGCAATCCGCATCAGGAAGCCTTCCTGAACATTGTGCGCACAGCGGATGCTTTGGAACGAGAAGTGGAAACACTGTGCAAAAGGTTTGGTATCACCCGCGTCCAATATAACGTCCTGCGCATTCTTGACGACGTTGAAGGGGGACGCTCCTGTTCCAGCATCGGCAGGCGATTAGCGGAACGGCATACCGACGTTACCCGGTTGCTGGACCGAATGGAAAACGCCGGATTAATTCGGCGGCAACGCAGCAGTAAAGACCGCAGAGCGGTGAATACCACAATCACTCTTGCGGGAAAAATCATTGTGCGCCAACTTGCTCGGCCGCTGGACGCACTCCATCAACAACAGTTCGCAAAACTCTCAGAGGCCCAGGTGCTGGAAGTGATTGAAGGAATGGAGAAAATCAGGGCACGCGTCGCGTAATGCGCCAACTGCACCTGGCGTACAGGTTGTACTTTTCAAGGTTCATAGTGGTACTGTCCATCCCTGGATGTAACCCATGACCACCACACCTACTCGGATGTCATCGCACGTTACACAGAGTTTTCGTGAGGCGCGTGATTTTTTGCTCCGGCATCGCGAAGATTACGCGACCGCGTACGCTAATTTCCAATGGCCCAGGCTGGAGCGCTTCAACTGGGCGCTGGACTGGTTTGACGCCACTGCTGCGGGCGAGCAACGGAACCAGACAGCGCTGTGGGTGGCGTATGAAGATGGCCGCTCCAGCAAGCTAACGTTTGCCGAACTTTCTGAACGATCATCGCGGATTGCGAACTACCTGCGCGGCCTCGGCGTTAAACGCGGCGATCGGGTGCTGCTGATGCTGGGCAACGTAGCTGCATTGTGGGAAACCATGCTGGCAGTGATGAAACTGGGCGGCGTGATCATTCCCGCCACCACGCTGCTCACAGCTGATGACCTGGCCGACCGCATTGTTCGGGGACGGATCAAACACGTGGTGTGCGCTGCTGAGTTCGCGCCCAAGCTCTCCGAGGTAGCCAAGGATTGCACGCGCATTTCCGTGGACGGAGCAGATGTGGGGAAGGCTCCCGACGGGTGGCATGAATTCGAGCAGGGCTACAAGTCGCCGGCGGCGTTCCAGCCGGATGGCGAGACCCGCGCCGACGATCCCATGCAGCTCTACTTCACTTCAGGCACCACATCCAAGCCCAAGCTCGTGCTGCACAGCCACACCAGCTATCCGGTGGGCCATCTCTCCACCATGTACTGGATTGGCCTGAAACCGGGCGATATCCACTGCAATTTATCGTCGCCGGGCTGGGCCAAGCACGCGTGGAGCTGCTTTTTTGCTCCCTGGAACGCCGAAGCTACGGTTTTCGTGCTGAATCAGTCGCGATTTAGTGCTCGCGGTCTTCTGGATACTCTCACCGGTTGCGGCGTGACCACGTTCTGCGCGCCGCCGACAGTCTGGCGCATGCTGGTCACGGAAAAGCTGGGCGATTGGAAAGTTAAGTTGCGCGAAGTGGCGAGTGCGGGCGAGCCGCTGAATCCTGAAGTGATTGAGCAGGTGCAGAAGGCATGGGGGCTGACCATTCGCGATGGTTATGGCCAGACCGAATCAACGGCCCAGGTGGGGAATCCCCCGGGACAAAAGCTGAAGTTCGGCTCCATGGGCAGGCCGCTGCCTGGTTATCGAGTCGCTCTGATCAATACGGAAGGTAAAGAGGCCGATGAGGGAGAGCTGTGCTTGCGGCTGGATCCGCCGCCTGCGGGTTTGATGCCCGGCTACCAGAGTGATGACGGCAAGATCATCCCGATTGAAGGGCCTGTATACCGCACTGGTGACGTGGTGCAGCGCGACAAAGACGGCTACCTGACGTTCGTCGGACGCGCCGATGACGTATTCAAGGCCTCTGATTACCGCATCAGCCCGTTCGAGGTGGAGAGCGCCCTGATCGAGCACCCGGATGTGGTGGAGTGCGCTGTAGTGCCGTCGCCCGATCCCATCCGAATGGCGGTAGTAAAGGCTTACGTCACTTTGCGGAGCGGTCTGGAGCCTTCGCGTACGGTGGCACTTTCCATTTTTCAGCACAGCCGCAAGACATTGGCGCCGTACAAACGTGTACGGCGACTGGAGTTTGTGGATCTGCCGAAGACTATTTCAGGCAAGATTCGGCGTGTGCAATTAAGAGCAGCGGAAGCTGAGCGTACAGTCAAATCGGAGAGCGAGTTCAGGGAAGAGGATTTTGAGGAGCTGAAGTAATCGCCGTGATCCCGCCCCAGCAGACGAAAACCGCGTCTGCTTGGGGCCCCGGTTCGCGCGTGATCGCCGACATCGCGCGTGATCGGAAAGCCGGGGAAGCATTCGCCACAGATAAACGCAGATTTGCGCAGATCAGAAAGAAACTTAGCCGCGAATTACGCGAATGAACACGAATTAAGGGGCAATTCGCGCATGTTCGCGTTGATTCGCGGCCAATACGTTTTGCGGGTCAGCGGGCGATTTATTCGCAGGCGTCATGTAATCGCGTTGCGGACTATGCCACTTTCTTCTGGCTGCCGCACAGCGGGCAGTTGCCCACTACCCGGTCACGGTCCTGACGCAAGTTTTTCTGGAAGCGTGTCATACGCGGACCGTAATTGGCGTTGAGCGGCTCATTGAGATCGGACTCTTTCTCCTGTTCCGGTACAGCATCCACGCGATATACACCAGGTTCTTTCAGGCCTTCGGTATCGGGAATGCGTGAACTCTCCAGCGGGCCGCGGTCGCCGATGCCCGAGCGCGTTCTCTGTTCCTGCTCCGCCAGGATTGCATCTTCTCTTCCCGCAATGGATGGCTTTCTGGGACGAAGAGTTACATCATCTCTGCTGGGAGCTACACCCAGGAAATCGTCACGTTTGCCTTGCTTTTCCGGCGTGAAATCGCGCTGCAGGCTTTGCCTGCCCTGTTCGCTCAGAGGGGTGGTGCGCGTGCCCTGCACCTGATCTGCAGGGGGTGTAATTACGCGCCCCGTGCGCTCGTTGTACATGACGGTGCCACTCTTCCAGCCTTCCTCATACTGCGTTTCGTAGTCTGCCCATTCATTTTCAGACTTAAGTTTCTTCTCATCGTATTCAGGCAGCATCTGAATACGCTCCTGATCCAGCTCAGCATAGAACTTATCTTCATGGTTGCCATAAGGCTGGATGCGGGCGGCCGGAACCAGGAATTTTTTGCTGCGCAGCCAGCCTCCGGTATCGACCACCACGTAGCGGATGTCACCGCTGGAATGATTGAAGATCACATCATCAATGGTCCCCAGTTTTTCATCGTTAACGCCGTAGACTTCGGCTCCGCGGATATCTTCCGCATCTTCAAATCTGGTCTCGTGCAGAGTGCCGTAGTGTGGCATGTGAACTCCTCAGTGGATAGAAAAATCGTGTCTGAGGGATGAGATGCAGGGAAAAGTGGGAGTGCGGTCTGGGAATCCAGTGCTGGAGGGTGACGAAAAACCTCACCGCTGATCAACACTGATCGCAATGATATTCACTGATTCGACCTAACTGGTAAAACGAGAGCGAATTCGTGCGTATGTGGTTTCCAGGTCTTCCGGCAGAACGCGTGTTTCGCCCACCACAGACATGAAGTTGGCATCAGCCACCCAGCGGGGCAAAACGTGCATGTGAAGATGGCCGGCCACCCCCGCGCCGGCGGCTTTGCCCAAATTGATACCCATATTGAGTCCATCCGGCTGGTAGAGCTCGCGCAGGATGCCTTCCAGGCGGCAGGCCAGATCGAACATCTCATGGGCTGCGGGAGTGTCAAGTTTTTGCAGCTGATCTGTGTGCTGGTAGGGGACCACCATTACGTGGCCGGACGTATAGGGATAGGTATTGAGGATTACGAAGCAGTCCTGACCCCGGTGAATGATGCCGGCCTTACGGTCATCTCCGCAGGTGAGAGCGGCGCAGAAAACGCACTCCTGGGCCTTGTCAGCCCCGGTGACATAGGCATAGCGCCAGGGGGTAAAAATGAAGTCCATGTCAAGACTGAAGATACCAGATCACCAAGGGCCATAAGGCTTTTCAGGCCCGGGAGTTGGGGTTTGACAGTGCTTTGGCCCGTTGCTATAGTCGAAGGAGTCTTTTGGCATGATCAGGACTGCCATAAGATCCGGCCGCTGGTTTTTGAAGCTCCGTGGGGCAAAACTAAGGAGCCAGTCACGCCAGTCTAATCCTTCAGCACGTCCAACGATTCTCACGATTGAGTCCCGGCGTGTTCAAGGTCCGGTAGGGTAGAAGAATGTCGGTCGAGCAAACAGCCAGGAAATTACCACCCGAATCTGACGCTGAGACCACGAGTTCATCCGGCCCGCAAGAAGTCCTACGAAAACAACCTACAACTATGTCCGGTAATAACTCTCAAGTCGAATCCACTGAGCAGCCCATCGCGGGTTCTGCTCAAAAAGAAGAAACCCACATGGAAGATTTTGCAGCCGCTCTCGAGTCGTACACCCTTGAAACAGAGCCGGCGCCAAGCGAAGACAATGTCTTCAAAGGCACCGTAATCAAGATCACTCCCACGCATGTTGTCGTCGATATTGGCTTCAAGTCAGAAGGCCTGGTGCCGATTGCGGAAGTCACAGACGCGCACGGAAACATCAAGTTCCAGCCGGGCGACCCCATAGAAGTGATGGTGCAGCGCGGCGAGAACGAGGAAGGATCAGTCCTTCTCTCGCACGAGCGGGCACAGCGGGTGCGGGTATGGGAGAACATTGAGAAGGCTTACCACTCCAAGGAAGCCGTCAAGGGGACGATTGTAGAGCGGGTCAAAGGCGGGGTTTCAGTGGATATCGGCGTGAAGGCTTTCATGCCGGGATCACAGGTTGATGTGCATCCGGTGCGCAACCTGGACACGCTGAAAGGGCAGGAAATTGAAGTCCGCGTGATCAAGCTGAACAAGAAGCGCGGCAATATTGTGGTTTCACGCAAGGCGATCCTGGAAGAAGAGATTG
>DATEJX010000264.1:0-4889 GCA_035277785.1 Candidatus Angelobacter sp.
TGCCTGGAACGCAACCGCAAGCGCGAACGGCAGGTTAAGGAAGAGCTGGTTCAACGCATGGCTGCCAAATTGAAGGCTCCCACATTCGAGGAAGGCTTCAGCAAAATCACCGTGGTTCGTGTCAAAAAGCCTGCCGCTGGCCAGGAAGCCGCTGAATACTGAACTCTGCGCGCCTATCCGCGGGCGAAATGCAGCAGCCCAAAGATGTACAGCCACAGCAGTCCCATAAAGTGCCAGTACCAGCTTGTAACTTCCACCACCAGCTGGCGCGACTCAAACCTGTGCTTGACCCACGCTCCCCAGCCGGCAAAGAGCAGCGCAATGATGCCTCCAGCCAGATGGACAGCGTGTGTCCCGGTCAGAACAAAGAAGAACGAGCTGCTGGGACTGGACCGGAGAAACAATCCTTGCGACCTCAGGCTGCTCCACACCATAGTCTGTCCCGCCAGAAACCCGAATGCCAGAAAAAGCGTGATTCCCAGCCAGGGCAAATCGCGTTTCGTTCTTGGGGCCTGAATTCCAAGGACATAAAATTCTGATTCCCGATTCATCCGTCTGCGGGCAAGCTCCAGCGTAATGCTGCTCAGGAGCAGAAGCGCAGTATTGGTCCAGAGTTGCTGGTACGGCAGGTGCAGCGGACGCCAATCACTGATGAACTCCTTGCGGCCGGGATCATAACGGCCCATGCTCTGGCGCATCACGTAAACGGCAGTAAGACAAATGAAGAGCGTGGAAACCGAAATGATGCAGAGAAGCATTCCCACGCGATAGCGCCGCAATTTTTCTCTGCGTGACGGCCATCCACCCGGCTCATTGTGGTCTCCATCATCACCGCCGCCATACCCGCGACGATGCGGGATCTTGCCGGGTCCGCCGCCTCCTAATTTGGGCTTGCGTTCTATGTCAACGTGTTCGCCGGCGATTGTCATATAGCTTCAGATGGGCTTCAACTGCTCTGGCTGGCTGGCGCATCCTGGGGCAGGAAGTCAGTTTCCACACCGGGAGCGCTGTATTCGTAAGGACCGTGGTTCACTATGGCGCTCGCCTGCCCGAATCCCTGGGCCGGAACCGGCGACGGCAGCGTCCATTCCAGGGTTGTGCAGTCCCACGGATTTGCACTGGCCTTGCGTCCTTTGAACATGCTCCAGAACAAATTCACCAGAAAAATGACCTGCCCTGCAATCGTAACCATGGCCGCCATAGTGATGAACCTTTGCAGCGGCTCCATGGCAGAGACATATTGTACGCCTGTCAGTTCGGAGTAGCGCCTTGGGTGTCCCGCTGCTCCCAGAAGGTGCATAGGCATGAAGATTGCATAAGCCCCAATAAAGGTAATCCAGAAATGGATCGCTCCCAGACGCTCGCTCATCATTCGTCCAAACATCTTGGGAAACCAGAAATGCGTGGCTGCAAAAACGGCAAACAGTCCCGCCATGGCCATGATGAGATGGAAATGTGCCACCACAAAGTAGGTGTCGTGCAGGTAGATATCGAGCGACGGCTGCGCAAGCAAAGGCCCTGTGAGTCCTCCCGTAATGAACAACGAAACGAATCCGGCGGAGAACAGGAACGGCGTGCTGAAGCGGATCTTGCCTCCGTAAATCGTGGCCAGCCAGTTGAAAACTTTGATGGCTGAAGGCACGGCAATCGCGGTGGTAAGCGTGGAGAAGGCAAACCCCGCATAGGGATTCATCCCGCTCACAAACATGTGATGTCCCCACACCATAAAGCCCATGGCGCCGATCGCAATCGTCGCCCCAACCATTGCCTTGTAGCCGAACACCGGTTTGCGGCTGAAGACGGATAACAGATGTGACGTAACGCCCATTCCGGGCAGGATGGCGATGTAAACCTCCGGGTGCCCAAAAAACCAGAACAAGTGCTGCCACAACAATGGTGAGCCGCCTTTGTGATCCGTAATCGCTCTGCCGCTGACCATCAAGCCGCCCGGAACAAAGAAATTGGTTCCTGCATGACGGTCCAGCATCAACAGCAAAAGTGCAGCCAGCAGGATGCTGAAAGCCAGCAGGCTGAGAATAGCGGTCACAAACCAGCTCCAGCAGGGAAGCGGCATACGCAGCCAGTTCATCCCCTTTGCGCGTTGCTTCACAGTAGTGGTGACAAAGTTGATTGCGCTCATCACCGTGCCCATACAGAACAGGCCGATGCTTACCAGCCAAAGGTCCGTTCCCGCTCCCTGACCTGGTCCTGCGGCAGCAATGGCACTCAGCGGCGTATATTGCGTCCAGCCGGCAACAGAAGCGCCTCCCGGCACGAAAAACGCCGAGATCAGGACAAAGAACGAGATCAAGGTCGTCCAGAAGCCAAGCATGTTTAACCATGGAAACGCCATCTCTGATGTGCCGAGTTCAAGCGGCAAAAAGTAAGTGCCAAATCCGCTTTGCGGCACAGTGGACAGCACAAAGAAAACCATCAGCGTTCCGTGGATCGTCAGGTAGCCTAGATAATCTTCCGGCTTGATCTCCCCCAGCAAGGGAATCACAGCCTTAGGCCAGACTAGGTGGATGCGCATCAGCAACGAGAGGAACGTGCCCGTCAGCACCGCAGCCAGCGACAGAAAGAAGTACTGCAGCCCAATAACTTTGTGGTCGGTGCTGAACGCATAACGGCGCAGGAAACTGCTGCTCGCGGAAGCGGCGGTGATGGGAGAGGGTTCCTGCATGCGATTCCAGAAACTTATTGCTGTGCTTCGCGTGCTTTGAGCCATGCGGCGAATTGCTGTTCCGTCACAACTCGCGCCAGCGCCCGCATACGGTAATGTCCTGTGCCGCACAACTCTGCACAGGCGATTTCAAAATTTCCCAACTGAGTGGGATGAAGCCGTGTCTGGATCGTCATTCCCGGAACCGTATCCTGTTTGAATCGCATTGCCGGGATGAACAAACTATGGATCACGTCCTGTCCTCGCAGATCAAGCTCCACATCACGGTTCACAGGCAGCATCAGTGATGTCGAAACCACATCGTCGCGTCCCGCTGGATCGTTGGGATCAATGCCCAATCCGTTTCCTTCTTCCGGCTTCGAATACTTCTGTGGATCTACGCGGCCAAAAATTCCGTCCGCGCCGGGATAACGAAAATACCACTGGAATTGCGCGCCGGTTACTTCCACCTGCAATGCCTGAGGCTCGGGCTCATGCAGCCGCATGTTGGACCAGACCTCTCCGCCGGAAAAATGAAACCAGAAAAAAAGAGCAGCAACGGCCAGCGTCCACCCCAGCTCCAGCCGCCAATTGCCCACGTAGTAGCTGGATTTATTTTTCCTCCAGGCACGGAAGATGAATATTGCTAGAGCTACCTGCGCCAGAACGAAAAGTCCGCCCAATAACCAGAATGCGGTATTGAACTCGTGGTCCACGCTTGCTGCATACGCGGAAACGCCGGCAGGGAACCACCATGGATGGGCAACAAACAGGTAAATGCAGCCCAGGGTCACGAGCAGCAGCACGGCTACAAGTGCAACAGCCATTACTTTGGCCTGTCTCCATTGCTCACCAGCTTCAAGAATTCCTGGTGAACGCGAGTGTCAGAAGAAAGTTCAGGATGGAAGGTTGCCGCCATGATCTTGCCCTGCCGAACCAACACGGGATCACCGCTCTCACTGGCCAGCACCTCTACGTCTTTTCCTGCTTCCACAATCTTGGGTGCGCGGATGAAAACCATCTCCAGCGGTCCGCCTGTGAGTTTGGTATCCACCTCGCGAATGGAGCTGTCGATCTGCCGGCCATAAGCATTGCGGCGAATACGGATATCCAGAGCGCCCAGAGATTGCTGCGGCGGATTTTCAACCTCCTTTGCCAGCAGGATGGCGCCTGCGCAGGTGCCGAAAGTAGGTTTCGTGCTGACGAACTCTTTAAGTCTGGTAAGGAACCCTCGTTCGACAAGGAAGTTGAGAAAAGTACTGGATTCACCGCCGGGAATCACGATGGCATCGATTGCGCTCAACTGCTCGGCCTTGCGCACCAGCGTGACATCTGCGCCCAGTTGCTCAAGGCGAGCCCTGTGTGCTTCATAGTCACCCTGGATTGCGAGAACGCCGACTCTCATTGATTTGGTAATTGGGTAATCTGGTAATCGAGTAATTTGCAGCCGATTGGATGAAATTACCCAATTACCAAATCACCCAATTACCAAATGAGTTCACCAGCCTCGGGTCTGCAGCATGTCCGCCTCGGACATTGCTGCTACGGCCAGCCCCTTCATCGCTCCCGTGAGGTCCTCACTGACTTCAAGTAAAACTTTAGGATCATCAAAGTGCGTGGTCGCCCGGACAATTGCCCGGGCGCGCTTTTCAGCTTCAGTCGCATCGCAGAAGTTGATGGAATCGGCCATGAAGATTCCCGAGCCGACAAACACGGCTTCGGCCCCCAACTGGCGAACCAGTGCAGCATCCGCCGGAGTGGCTATCCCGCCGGCCGAAAAGTTAGGGACGGGGAGTTTGCCTTGTTTCGCAACCAGCTTGACCACCTCGTAGGGAGCCTGGAGTTCCTTGGCTTGGCTATAAAGTTCTTCTTCGGACAATACTGTTAACTGCTTCATTTCACGGACAATCTGACGCATGTGTTTCACAGCGTGTACCACATCGCCTGTGCCGGCTTCGCCTTTGGTGCGGATCATCGCCGCGCCTTCCGCTATGCGGCGCAACGCCTCACCGAGATTCCGCGCCCCACAAACAAAAGGTGTCTTAAAAGCATGCTTGTCCACGTGGTGGGCTTCGTCTGCCGGAGTCAGCACTTCTGACTCGTCAATGTAATCCACACCCAGTTCCTGCAGGATCTGTGCCTCGGCAAAATGTCCGATGCGGCACTTGGCCATCACCGGAATAGAAACCTCCGCCATGATCTCGCGGATCTTCTTGGGCGATGCCAT
>DATEJX010000265.1:0-2405 GCA_035277785.1 Candidatus Angelobacter sp.
CGCTCATTGTGAGCGTCGGCGAGGATAGCAAGATACGATTGCTGATAGAGCGATTTCTCGATGCCTCGCAGGATCAATGTGCAGTATGGATCGGTGATATCGAAAAGAATGACTCCCACGGTGTGGTTTCGCTTGCTGCGCAGGGATTTGGCGAAGATGTTGGGGTGATAGCCCAGGTTCTTTGCGGCTTTTTGAATGCGGGCCTTGGTGGCCGGCGGAATATAGCGCGCCAGGGGAGCGTTATTCAGGACAATTGAGACCGTACTGGCGGCAAAACCGCTTTCGCGGGCTACGTCCCGAATTGTCACAGACGCCTTCTTTGAGGTCAGCTTTTTCATCTCTTCTCTTTACCGGGGACATTCACGAACACTGCAAACAGGGCAAGTGTGGCTATTCTCGCATTAGCTGCGACCATCCGTTCAATAAATTTTAGTTATTTCCGGCTCAGGATGCTACTTGTTTTATTGAAACGTTTCGCTATAATTCTACCGTCAGAGGTGACTGATGCCGGCGTTCACCATCGGGATTGATCTGGGAGGCACAAACCTGCGTGTTGCCGCGATCGATGAGGACGGGCGCCAACTCGAAGTTCTTTCTACTCTTACCCAGGTCAGTCGCGGCCGAGAACATGTGATCACTGACATCACGGCCGCAACCGCTCTTTTGCGCAGGAAATATGCCCGTTCGCACGCTTTTCTGGGAGTGGGCATTGGGCTGCCCGGTATTATCGACGTTGAAACCGGGAGGCTGCACTCAGCGGCGAACTTGCCAGGCTGGCAGTCCTACGACGTGCGAGATGATTTGTCTCAGCGCCTTGATTCGGCCGTATTCCTTGATAACGATGCCAATTGCGCCGCATTGGGCGAAAAGTGGTTGGGCGCGGGAAGCCACGTTGATGACCTGTGCATGATCACGCTGGGGACGGGAGTAGGTGGCGGTTTTGTCGTGAATGGGAAGCCCTGGCACGGCGTGCTGGGGATGGCGGGTGAGATCGGCCACATGACGGTGATTCCTGAAGGGAAGCCCTGCGCCTGTGGGAATCATGGTTGTCTAGAACAATACGCTTCTGCCACCGCCATCCGGAGGGCCGCGATGGAAGCGGCTGATTCGGGGGAGTCGCCCGCATTGGCTGCGGCGCGGAGCCAGGACTCAGCCCTGACAGCCCGCACCGTCTATGCCTGCGCCCAGGCCGGAGATCCGGCAGCCATGCGAATTTTCGCCATGGCCGGTTCAGCGCTGGGCATTGCTCTCGCTAACCTGATCAATGCTTTCAATCTTCCGCTCTATGTCATTGGAGGAGGCGTTGCTCGTGCGTGGGACCAGTTCGCTCCCGCTATGTTCGAACAACTCAGGACTCGATCCATTGTCTTCCGAGCTGGGGAAGAACAGAAGAGCACGCACCGCGCCACAGAAGTGGTTCCTGCAATGCTTCAGGACCGTGCAGGGCTTCTGGGCGCCGCTCGGCTGCCTGTAATCCTGCGACCGGGCCGCTGCTGCTCCATGGCTGTCTAAGCCCGCCCTTAGAAACTTGTCCGTCAACATCCCTGGAAACAAAAAATTTCTCAACCCCCTTGACACGGTCGAGGCGGGTCTGGGAAAATTTCGAGCCGTGTTTATGAAATCGTTTCAATAAACAAGTTCGCTGTTCAATAAAACGCCCAGTACCGCAGGGTGTGACTCACACCCACACTTTTGGAGGTCAAATGTCGCGCACCAGGATTTCGCTATCGGGTCTCCAGTCAACCTGCTGTTCGCTGAAGATTGCTTTTTCAAAAAACAACTTCTCCGGGGCGTTCTGTGCGAGCGCTCTCATCCTTTGTTTATCTGTTTTCATCCTGCTGCTTACGCCGGCAGCGTCAGGGCAGGAAGTCACCGGCTCCATCGTGGGCACTGTGCTGGACCCAACCGGAGCGGCGCTGTCTGGCGCTTCCGTGAGTGCGAGAGAAGTAAGGCGAGGAACCGTGTTCTCAGGCAAGACGGACGAGACAGGTTCGTTCCGTATTGAGCGCGTACCAATCGGCAGATACGAAGTGAGGGTCGAGCAGAAGGGGTTTCAAACTGCAGTAAAGCCGGCCTTCGATCTTGTATTGAACCAGGTTGCGCGAATCAATTTTGAGATGAAAGTGGGCCAGGCCAGCGAGACTGTCGAGGTGAGCGCGGCCCCGCCGCTACTGAATACCGATACAACGGCAATAAGTACGCACATTGATTCCGTTGCCACTGAGAATCTGCCGCTCATCACCCGGAACTATAACCAGCTCACGCTGCTTACGCCGGGCGCGGTCAGCACGAATCCGGGCGCATTTGTTTCCGGACAATCGACGTTTCAAGTAGGAAGACCGTATGTGAACGGCAACCGCGAACAGACGAACAACTACATTCTGGATGGAATGGACAACAACCAG
>DATEJX010000266.1:0-4213 GCA_035277785.1 Candidatus Angelobacter sp.
TATCTTGACCAGTGTTCCGACAGGGCCGGCGCCTGGGGTGATTCCGCCGATGTTCGGGATAGCCGCCAGAGAAAGTCCCAGGTCAGTGCGGGGAGAGCCGCGGAAGACATTTCCCACAGCCATCTCGACCTGGGTGGATACAGCGGGGGTCGCTGTTGAGGTGAATCCGACCCAGAGGTAATAACGATCAGATGGCGTCACGGGCACTGGCGCGCTCGCGGAGCAACCCAGCGAAAGCGACGCGTTCATGGAAGCAACGAGGGCGGTGTTGCTCGTCATTGTACAGACCGGTGTTCCTGCGGGACCATTGAGGAAGAGCTTGACTTCCGGGAACAAGGCTCCTGTGGCGCCTGTTGGCTGCGACATCCACAGATCCACTGATGCTCCCGTGAGAACATATGCTGAATTTGGCAGCCCGGTTGGGGTATCAAAAGCCTGCAGCAGGTATTCACCCGGAGGTTGATTGTTGAGATCGGAAGAAAAATAGTCTTGCCGGGTGAGCCAGTTTGTCTGTAGCTGAAGGAGACCGGGCGTATCAGAGTTCAACGAAGTCGCCGAGAAAAACGTTGGCGCCTGCGCCCGCAAAATTCCGGACAAGAAAATCAGCATCAGCAATGCTGCAACCGCCGAGAACGGTCTGACGGCTTTCGGTTGTTTACGTGCGGGGACGACAATACAGCGGAAAAAAGAAAGCAGAATAATTACGTGAAACCGAAGGCCTGCGATCATTGGTAGTCTCTCTTCCTTGAATTTTGCGACTACCTTCTTCTTTATCCCTGGAGAAAACTGCCTGTCAGTTCGGTGGAGTGTACAGACCAGCTAGATGAACTACAATCTATTTTTAGTTCACTGTACTTTAGTTTGTAGTTTATTAAGTTTTATTCTTAGTTTGTATGTATGGTTGGCTTGGAAAGCCATAGTTAATCAGGAATGGGCAGTTGTGAGGAGGTAAACGTATAGCCGGTTCGACTCTGCACTGGCAGCGAAAAAAGTAGATCGCCTAGTTTGAGAAGCTCAATCCATGCTGGCAGGACTTGACCGAAAGTTGGGCCGGGAAATGCGGGTTCGGGTTTTAGCAGGACGATTGACAACGGCGAAAATTCGTTGGACTTTCGCCACAATTTCAGCTAGGATTTCAGAGTAGCTGGAGCGCTGAGCGCGTCCGGCATGCTCTTTGACAATTTAATTTGCTGATGCCGCCAGGCCCTGAATGAGGGGTGCTGGCATTTTGTGTTTTTTGGCGTTTGCGGCTGGCGTTAACCCCGGGGTGACTGCGCGTAAGTCCTTTAGATTCGGGGTTGACGGGGGAGGGTACCCCGCTTCAATTGCCGTGATCGCGCGTGATTGCCCGACGTCGTCGTGATCAGAGAGGGAGCCACCCTGACCCTCTGCCTAATCCATCGCCCGGGATCAAAGACCTCATCCCCGGCGATCAGTGGGGATGAATCGGGATGAGTCCGGACCTGGGGATATGTGCCGCTCAGGGGCCACAGATGAACGCTGATCAATACAGATTGGAAACCAAACTACTTACCTGCATGATCAGCGTGAATCTGGCGACCACTGTTCTTGCCTTTAGCCAGGGTAGCTGCTTCTAAGGAGTCACTTAGATCACATGTAGCGCTGCTCGATGTGGGCTGGGGAAGCGGCGAGGCACGGGAACATTGGGTCCATGCGGTTCCAAAATGGCACTTGATAACAGAAAAGGTTTCCCGGTTCCATTCAGCCTCGCGCGGGGTTTGCTAGTATCCCTCTCTGCGGGAGTCGCTATGAAGTGGAGCTACGTTATCTCTGGATGTTGTGTTCTGCTGCTGGGTCTGAACATTGCGCTCGTCTATCAGAACCGGGAATTGAAGTCGCGCCTGAGCGTTCCGCCGCCCGTCCTGCAGGCGACAGCGGGCGCCCAGATGCCGGACCTCAAAGGGTTTGATCCGGACGGAAAACCCGTTGCGGTCCATTACGGAAATGATTCACGCCAGGTGCTGGTGCTGGTGTTTTCTCCCACCTGCCCCTTCTGCGAACAGAACTGGCCGAAGTGGGCGGAGGTGATCAAATCGCTGGATGGCTCAGTGGTGCGTCCGGTGGGCGTGGACGTGACTTCCAGCACAACGGATGACTTTGATTCCCAACATGCGATGGCCGGAATGCCGGTGATTGCCAAGGTAGATCCGCTGTCCCGCGTTGACTATCGCTTACAGCTCACGCCGCAGACGATTCTGGTGGATGCTTCCGGCAAAGTGGAAAAAGTATGGACCGGTGTGCTGAAAGATACTGACGTTTCCGAACTGAAACAGCGCCTTTCCGGGAGCAGGGCCGCTTCTGCTGCCGCCACCCATTCAGGATTCTGACGCGAAGGGAGAGCCTCTCAATGTTGAAACTTACAAGAAAGAGTTTGCTTGCCTTGCTGGTTACGGCCGTAATCGGCGCGGGAACGGTTTCCGCGGTCCAGTTGAAGGCTGGCAGCACCGGCTTTGCCGCCTGCAAGGGAAGCTGCACCAGTAGTCTCCAGTGTTCCACTGGATGCATCTGTGCTTTTCCGCTGGAATCAACCACCGGGTTCTGTTCCTCACATCCGACTGGTGTTGTGAGCAACAGTAAATAGGACCGTTGGTACAAATCGCAGTCCGGAACTGTCGCACAGGAACCAGCTTATGAGACGTAGTCGAACAGGCTCATGAAGCCAAAGTCCATGTGCAACTGCTGATGGCAGTGAAACAACGTGAGGCCAGGGTTGTTGGCCACGAAATCGATTGCGACCTCCTGATAGCCGTCCACCATGACCACGTCTTTCATGATGCCGGAGGTCGGCGTGCCGGCTACGCTGGCGAGTTCAAAGATGTGGCGATGCAGGTGGATGGGGTGAATATCGTCACTGGCATTGCGCATCATCAGGCGATAGCGGCGTCCCTGCTTGAGATGGAAAGCAGGCGGGGCAGGCGCGTTAGTCATGGGATAGGCGACGCCGTTGATGGTCCAGCGGTTGAAGCCGTTTTCAGCGGCGTTGTCCTTGGCGAAGAGCATTTCAAAAGTTTCGTCAGGCTGCGCGGCGGCAGGTTGCAAGGCGGGGGCGCCTGGTTTGGCGAAGCGCGTGTAATTCCACTTGAAGCTTGCCGGAGGAGGCGTCCATTGCGGTTTGGTTTTGCTGCCGGCGTATTCCACCACAATGCCCATGCCGTTTCGGCGGTCGTCGTTGGCGGTATCGCCCATGATCCACGTACCGGGATGGTTCATGGTGACGATGGCGGAGATCCTTTCGGCTGTCCCCAGCCAGAGGACAGGGACAGAGACTGGATTGGGAACGGGATTGCCGTCCATGGCGACAACATGAAATGTGTGTCCGGGCAAGGCGAGGCTGCGGATCTCTGTGGCGCTGCCGTTCAGCACGTGAAACAGCACGCGCTCACCACGCTTGACGCGAATAGGCTCACCGTGGCCGAGCATGCGGCCGTTGATGGTGAACGAGCCATAGCCGACTTCATATCCATGAGGCATGCCTTTGGCGAGTGAGGCTTTCATTGCGGTTTCGCCCTGGTCTTTGAGCTTCTTCACTTTGGTTGCGGGCGAAAGGAAATTCTGCGGCATGTCACCGCCGCGGCTGAACGTGGGCTCGAACTCTTTAAGGGTGAGAAACACTTCTCGATCGTAATTGCCGGGCTCATTTTTAGGCTCGATGTAAACCGGCCCGAACATGCCGCTGTAAGTGCTGGAATAAAGATTCGATCCGCCGCGAACATGAGTGTGGTAAAAGCGGAATCCCGCCGGACTCGGCGTGAACACAATGCGGCGGCTGCCGTGCGGAGGAATGAAGGGCGTGCCTTCTTCGGCTGCTCCGTCCACGTCACTGGGAATGGTCTGGCCGTGCCAGTGCAACTGTTCTGGAGTGTCAGTGTCATTGATCACGTCAACTGTGACCTGCTGACCTTCCTTCAAGCGAAGCAGCGGGCCGGGAAACTGATTGTTGTAGGTGGCGAGAGTGATGATCTTGTTGGGCGCGATCTCAATTGGAACGGTGCGGATCCGCAGCGTGTAATCCGCCTTTACGTCGGTCGGCTCAGCACGGGAAGATTGGGCAGCATCGGGCTCCAGAATTTTGTGGCTGTGCGCATTGCCAGGTTTCTCAGCAAGGCTGCTCACGTCCGGCATAACAAATGCGCCGGCAGCAATTCCGGCAGTTTTGAGGAAGCGTCGTCGCGAAATGAAGGGATCTTTCATC
>DATEJX010000267.1:0-3544 GCA_035277785.1 Candidatus Angelobacter sp.
CCCGGCCGAATGCTCACATCTCGCGGCTGGCCCCGTCTAAGTTCCCGTACCATTTCCCGGTCTTACAATCTCTTGCAATGGGAGGAGTTCCTTATGCGGAACTATCGGCTCACAGTCATCATGGCGTTCGCAACACTGATGCTTGCGGCATCCAGCGCCGCGCAATCAGCTCTGGTTGACCTCCCGCGGGCAAGCCAGCATGCCACGTTAATGCAGCGGGTTGGTTTAACAAACATCACCATCAACTATCACAGACCTCTGGTGAATAACCGCAAGGTCTGGGGCGGCCTTGTACCCTACGGAGAGGTCTGGCGCGCCGGAGCGAACGAGAATACAACCATCGAGTTCTCTGACCCTGTCACAGTTCAGGGTAAGCCCCTGGCAGCGGGAATCTATGGCCTCCATATGATCCCCACAGAAAACGAATGGACAGTCATTTTCTCAAAAATGTCAAACGCATGGGGCAGCTTTACCTATGATCCCAAAGAAGACGCTCTTCGGGTGACTGCAAAGCCACAATCAACTGATTTCCATGAAGCTCTCACGTACGATTTTGATGATCCCAAACCGAATGCCGCCACCGTAACCCTGCGTTGGGAGAAGCTTGCGGTTCCCTTCACCGTGGGCGTGGATACCGGCCACATTGTCGTTGACAGTCTGCACAACCAGTTCAGAGGATTGGCGCAATACAACTATCAATCCTGGGACGATGCAGCCACCTATTTTGCCAATAACAAGACGAACCTGGAAGAAGCCCTGAAATACTCTGACCGGTCGATTCAAATGGAGGAGAGGTTCGACAATCTCCTGACCAAGTCACAGATCCTGGACGAACTCAATCGCAAACAGGACGCCTCAGCAACACGCGATAAGGCAATGGCCATCGCCACACCGGTGCAGCTGCATATCTATGGCCGGACCCTCCAATCGCAAGGCAAGCAGGATGAGGCCTTCTCCGTTTTCCGGGCCAACATCAAAAAGAATCCTGATCATTGGACGGCGCACAACGAAGCGGCACGCCTGGCCAGCGCGGAAGGAAAGTTCCAGGATGCCGCCAAAGAAATGCGTGCTTCGCTGGCCGGCTCCCCTGACCAGATCAAGCCACAAGTGCAAGGTTTGATCAAGAAGCTTGAGGCTGGACAGGACATTAATAAGTGACTGTACAGTTCTGAAGAAGACCTGGATAGCAAGCAGCAATCCTGCCATCGGCGGACTCTACATTGGGCATTTTGGCGCCTGAAGTAGCCCCAATGGCAGGATCTTTTGTTGGCTCTTTGACGTATCCACGGCGATGTTGCCCTGCGTTATGATGGTTGGGTTCTTTCAGCCCTGTTCATTGCGGAGCAATCATGCACAGATTCTTCTATGCGGCTTGCGTCCTCGCCACCGTTATCGCAGCGCCTCTGGCCGTCGCCGGCCAGGGAATTGAAATTCCGTCAGATCCCGGGCCCATGGCAAGGCAAGTCCGGCAGGAATTTCTTTACTCCTGGAATGCCTACAAACAGTTCGCATGGGGACACGACGAACTCAAGCCACTGAGCCGCACGTCTCACGATTGGTATCGAACACCCCTTCTCATGACGCCCGTGGATGCTCTGGACACCATGATTCTGATGGGCCTGAATGACGAAGCTGACAAGACACGGCAATTGATTGATACCAAGCTCTCCTTTGACCAGGACATCGAAGTCAAGAATTTTGAAATCACCATTCGCATGTTGGGTGGCCTGCTCAGCAGTTATCAACTTACCGGTGATAAACGGCTGTTGAGCCTGGCTGAAGACCTTGGGAACCGGCTGTTGCCTGCGTTCAACTCGCCCACCGGAATGCCTTACATGTACGTGAATCTGAAAACAGGCAAAACGAGCGGTGCGGTCAGCAACCCCGCTGAAATCGGAACGTTGCTGATTGAGTTCGGGACTCTAAGCAAGCTTACAGCCAAGCCCATCTTTTATGACAAAGCCAAGCGGGCTCTCACACAGCTTTACAGCAGAAGGTCGAAAATCGGGCTGGTCGGTTCCACCATCAACGTGGAAACCGGCCAATGGGTTGACACCACAAGCCATATCAGTGGAGGCATCGATTCCTATTACGAATATCTTCTAAAGTGTGGGTTGCTTTTCGGCGACAAAGACTGCCAACGCATGTGGAAAGAAAGCATCAAGGCTGTTAACAAATATCTCGCCGATGATACCAAGGCAGGGCTCTGGTACGCCCAGGTGGATATGAATACGGGAAAACGAGTTTCCACTCACTTTGGCGCCCTGGATGCTTTTTTCCCGGCTGTGCTTGCGCGTTCCGGTGAGATTCAAAAAGCCCGCCGTCTGGAAGATTCCGCCTACAAGATGTGGACTACCTGGGGTATTGAGCCTGAAGAAATCGATTATTCGGTGATGAAAATTGTCTCACCCCAGTATCCTCTGCGTCCCGAAATCATGGAATCGGCGTATTACCTGCACTTTTACACCAACGACGATCGATACACGGATATGGCGTCAACTTTTCTTGGCGCGCTCTCCCACTATTGCAAAGCGGACAATGGTTATGCCAATTTGCGCAACGTGACCTCCTTTGAGAAGGAGGACAAAATGGAGAGTTACTTTCTGGCGGAAACTCTCAAGTACCTTTATCTGACGTTCGCGCCGCGCAGCACGCTTGATCTCAATAAAGTAGTGTTCAATACTGAGGCACATCCCATCAGAAAAACCTGGCAGTAACAAAAAACGGGCGGCTGGTTGGCCGCCCGGAGTCAGTATTGTTTTCCCACACCTGAAAGAAGGAGGTTATCTCTAACACACACAAGAGGATCTATCCACAGAACACATCTCGTATTACTGCACTTCTAATCTCATCACCGCGAGGGGCAGAAGGGAGGTCCGGTCGCGAACCAAAGTTGAATCATCAAAGCGCTCTCAGACGACTCTTCCCTTCTCCTCGCCTACAGCATTGGCTCATTGCTACCAGCGCCAGCACCCACCTCTTTGTCAGACCCAAATACTGGTCTAATCCGCTTGCGCCCCGTTTAGCTTTCCGTCTGCCTTTCTATATAGCAGCCTGGCTGCCAAACGTGGTGCCCTGTAAGTTGCTGAAAAATGAGTTTGCAACTCGGGGCGGCAGTAAAGGCCTGTGACAGGCTGTCACAGGGGCAAAGCGATGCTGTCACAAGCACGTTGCTGTTTCAGTTCTAAGTGAATATAAAAGAGGTCGTGCCCGGCGAAAGCATTCAAAACACAGTCACCAAAACTGACCCGTCTCCTGCTCCGGTTGAACAGTATTCCCGGCGTCTCCAGTGGCATAAAGCACAATCTGATAGGCTGCACGGGCTGCACATATGGACAGGAAACGCCCGGGTTGCAGTTTTTGCGGTAATCGTCATCTTATGCTGGACGATGGGCAAATCCGGCAGACCTAATCCTGCCTGGCTGATAGCCGCTATTGCCGGTTTCATCATTCTGGTGCTCGCGCACCGGCGCATTTTGCGCGCCAGGAACCTGGCCGAACGAGGAATCGCGCTTTACACTCGCGGGTTGGCTCGGCTTGAGGA
>DATEJX010000268.1:0-13714 GCA_035277785.1 Candidatus Angelobacter sp.
CCATCGATCATTTCTCCATCTTCGTTTCCCAGGATGGCCAGAACCTCATGTGGCTGGCCGACGCCTCGGCCGCCACGCGCACCATGAACCTGGCCCAATTCTCGCTCGACGCCGGAAACTACATCGTCTTCGTCAAAGCCATCGGCAAGCCCTCCCTTACCAACAAGATGTCTGTCGGCGTGCAGTTGACCGTTCCCAATAAGCCTCCTGTGGCTGCGCTCAGCCTTACGCCGCTTTCCGGCAGCGCGCCGCTCGCTGTCACAGCTTCGGCTGCGGGATCCACTGACTCAGATGGAAGCATCGTAAGCACCTCCATCAATTTTGGCGATGGCAGCGCCCCCGCAAACGCCATCAGCGCGTCGCACATTTACAGCGCCGCCGGGTCTTATACTGTGACCGCCACCGTCACGGACAATCTGGGCGCCACCGCAAGCGCCAGCGCTATCGTGAAAGTGACTTCGTTAGCCAACAAGCCGCCCATCGCCCTGCTCTCCGTGACTCCCGCTTCGGCCTATGGACCAGTCACAGTCAACGCCAGCACTGCCGGATCGTCTGATCCTGATGGAACCATCGCCGCTTCCACCATCAATTTTGGCGACGGCACCGCCGCCGTAAAATCCACTTCGGCTTCGCATACCTATTCCGCCGCCGGGACTTACACCGTGACCGCTGTAGTTACAGATAATCTGGGCGCATCCACCTCCACCAGCACCACAGTGGTGGTAAAAGCTCCGGAAGTCATCGTCACCAGCCCGGCCAATCTCGCAAGCGCTGCCACGGCACCGCTGAGTTCGCCGGTGCATGTGGTGGCCAGCGGTTTCTCCGGCTATACCGTCACCGCCATGCAGATCTACCTTGATGGCAAACTCACTTACCAGATCAAGTCAGCCAGCCTGGACACGCTGCTGCCAATGACCTCGGGTGCCCACAGCCTTATCGTCAAGGGCTGGGACGCCTCCGGCCGCAACTTCATGGACTCGCTCTCCATCAACGTCGTCAGCAACCAGCCGCCCACCGCAGCCCTCAGCACCAGTGCGACCTCGCTGCTTGTAGGAGGCTCCGTTGCCGCCAGCACCTCAGGCTCCAGCGACCCTGATGGGACCATCGCCTCCACCAGCATCAACTTTGGCGACGGCAGCGCCCCAGTGGCCGCCGCCAGCGCCTCACATCAATACAAACTCGCCGGGACATACACGGTCACCGCCACAGTTACGGACAATAACGGCGCGTCCTCCACCACCAGCAAGACAGTCACCGTGAATCCTCAGTTCGTCTCCGTCGGCAGCCCGCTCGCCGCAAGCACCATTACCACCTCAACCGTTCACGTGGTTGGCAGCGCATTCTCCGGTTACGCTGTAACTCTCACGCAGATCTATATCGACGGCTCCTGGAAAGCGAACGCCTCCGCAAGCACCATTGATACCTCCTTGCCTCTGAGTGTGGGAACACACAGGATCACCGTGCAGGGCCGCGACGCCTCGGGGGCAATCTTCAAGACTTCCGTGACAGTGACGAAGAAGTGAAATGCCTTTCCGACTGTTATCTCGGCAAAGCTGTGGATCACGTCTCCGCTTCCTCTGCGCACTCCGCGATCTGCCGAGTAAGGTCCTCTTTTCCGTTGCGACCTTCGCGCTCGTTGCGGTAAAGCGTTTCTTTCCGTTGCCGCTTTTCAATTCGCCAATCTTTGGCAGCCGGCGTGTGGCTCAGACACTCTTATCTGCGCTCCTATATTCCCGCGCTGCAGACTTGGAACATACATGTGTGGCACAGTCGCCCTTGGCTGTGGATTTGTGATTTTGCGATCCGTCGCGCTCGTCGCGTCCTTTGCTGTAAATGCCTTTTGGTTTTTGCGATCACCGGATCACAAGATCACCCGATTTCCCCCTTTCGCCAAAATCGGCGAAAGGGTGGATCGCCCGTCGGCTCTTCGCGCTGGTTCCAGAATGGGAAAATAAAATTAAATTGGTTGTGATTTCCACTGCAGTTTTCGCTTGATCATGAGATCATCATGCACCCACCCAGGATATCGAGAAGGTTAGCAAACGCCACTCGTCATAGAAGACCATGTGTTCGTTGATGGAGGAAGAGTGCGTATCGTTGGGATCGTGTTCCTGGTTTCTCTCGCTGTTCCGTTCCTTGCCGCGCAGCTTACTCGGGAAGACTGGAGCCGCGCTGATGAAACGGTCGTTCGCCTCAAACCTGACGCTTTCCCCAATCTTCCTGATCACGTCCGCGTAGCCCTTGCTCAGCGGGGCTGTACGATTCCGCAGCCTTATCCGGCCGGCGCGGAAAAAAAGAACGTGCTCAGCGGCCACTTTGTTTCCTCCGGTACGGCGGATTGGGCCGTGCTTTGTTCGCATCGAAGACGGTCCTCAATCCTCATCTTCCGCGGCCATTCCGCCCGGGTGGATAGCATCGGAGATGAGCCCGATTCCCAGTATCTGCAGGTTGTGGACGAGGGCCGTAAGATCGGGTATTCGCGCCTGCTGACGGTCGCCACAGCCAAACAGGTCCGCAAGCACTTCGCTCACGCGAATCACGACGCCATTCTAGATTCATTCACGGGAAAAGCTTCGCTGCTGTGGTATTCAAGCGGCGGCAAATGGATGAAGGTCCCGGCAGGCGACTAGTTCGCCTGCGGAATTCGCAAATTTCGTGCCCATTCATTAACCGTTAGCCTCAACTGAGTTCCTCAAAGCACTCAGGAGCAGTTCTGCCACTGGGCCGATCTTCCGGCCGTTAACAAGCAACAAAGGAGGATATCTCTCTATGCTGATGCGAAGACTTCTGCTGATATTCGTGGCTGCTGCATTCGCCGCGCCGGCGATGGCGCAAAGCAACGTGGGCATCACCGTGCAACTGAGCCAGTCGGGCCCGTCCGGCCAGGCGCCGCTTCAATCTGCCGCCAACACAACGTTCACCATGCCTCCCAGCGTGACCTCCAGCAAGCTCAACCCAAATGTTCAGACTTTGCCGTTGACCATCTCCTGCATTGACCTCTTCACCGGGGCCATCATCAACAACTGCAACGTCACCATTACGCACAAGCCGGAAGCCTTTTCCGGCGGCCACAATCACGATAGTTCTACCCGCCCCAAGGGCCAGTTCCAGCCTTCCTCGGGAAACACTGGAACCAGCGGCCTGAACACCACCTATACCTCGCCGGAAGTGTCGGGCATTATTGACGTCACCCTGACCGGCACTGACCCCAATGGCAATGCGCTGGTTCCTTCCACCTTCACCATCGGAGTCCAGATTAGCGGGCTGGTTTCGCTTCCGGCGGGCGCAAATTATTCCCTTGTCGGGCAGACCGCAAACCATGGCGATAATCACTACGGCACTGCCACCATGAACGCCACTCTGGTCAACCTTGCCAATTCCTATGTCGCGGTGTTCCCCAACAATCCTCTCGCTTACAACGATATGAGCCTCGTAACAGGCGGCCTTTTCGATATCAGCGGCGGCTGGTCCAAGCCGCATGTTTCGCATCGGCTCGGCAACGATGGCGACCTGCGCTTCCCGCCGGTGAACCAGCGGCGGCGCGCGCGTCAGCTCATCTACGCTTCCGGTATCTCGCTGATCATTGTGGAAGGCGACCACTGGCATTTGCGCCAATAACCGAGAAATTACAAGGAGAGAAAAATGATCGATATCAAAAGCAAGAACCTGTTCGTCGCTGCTGCATTCCTGGCTCTTGTTCTCCTGTTGCCTGCGGCAAGAGCGCAAGTCCTGGTTTCCCCCACTCCGGCCAATCAGCTTTCCGTCACAGTGAATCCCACTGTCACCTATGACTCCACCGCCGGGCTTTACACCTACACCTATACGCTTACAAATTCCGCCGCCAGTGTGCAGCCTGCATGGCTGTTCGCGCTGCAGTTAGACGGCGCTGCTAACAGCTCAACCTCGCCGACGGGCTGGAGCTCAGTGGTACACGATGATCAGCCCCTGATCAGTTGGGCCGCTACGGACGTGGGCACTCTGCCTCCTGATTACGTTGACACTGGCAACGTTCCACCCAGCCCGTTTGTCATCGCGCCGGGTACCGCTCTCGGCGGATTTCAGTTGGTCAGCCCGGACCCGCCGGGCACCGTGACCTTCTTCGCCCAGGGCGACACGCTGCTCACCCAGGTGGGCACGGATCTTGACGACCTTCCCCAGGAAGGCCAGGAGGTGCCGCCTTTGACCGCTGACAGTTTCAGCGGCAGTACAACCGGTCCGGTTTCTCTGGACAACTCTCAGATCTTTTTCGGTGGGCGACGCCCGGCCGTGGATACCTTCCTGGTGTTCTTGAACCTTGCCAGCGGGGATACCAAAACCGCGCCGGTAGGTGTGGTCATCCAGTTTGGCATCAACGGCGAAACCGTGGATCCCACAACCTTCAGCGCTACGCTGAATGGAACCGACGTGACTCCGCTCTTTGCTCCCGGACCCAACGCCAATCAGATGACGGCCATCTTCTCACCCGGCACAACGCCGCTCGTCACTGGAAAGAACGTTCTCATCACCAGCGTGTCCGGAATCGTACCCGGCACAACCCGAACCGCAAACGACGTGGACCGCGTCACCTTTACGGTTCAGTAACAACAAACAAGCAAGGGCGGGCGCAACCCGCCCCTGCTCTCTTTTTAGCCACCGGTTGCCGGAATTCGGGCGCGCCTCTTTCACTCCATTGCGGTGCATATAACGCAGATTCTCGGTCCGCTTACGGCAGTGGCCAAGCTTTCACCCGGTTTTGAGGAAGGTTGCGGTAATCAGTCCGCTGGTCCCGTGGGTTTTATATATTTCGCCGTAGGAAAAATTCCCATTCGTTCTCTCCTGAGGCAAATGTCTCTTATCGTCAGTAACCTTGCGTGCTGCTGGACGCGCCGAGATAATCGGCGCTGCGGGAAGATGCTTTCACAGGGCCGGAGGCATGGTAATGAACACTGGATATCGGGTCATCGCTGCCATGGTGTGCTTGTTGGCCTCGCTGTGCGCGAGCGCGCAGGCGGGCGACCGTACGCGCAAGATAGTATTGCCAAACCCCGAATTGATTCATTGCCGTTCGGCGCAGTGCTCACAGTTGTGGAAACAGGATTCAGGTGATGGCGGCGTGGTTTATCCCGCACAGGTGCTTACCGACTTTGTAAATGGCGAGGTAGTGGGGCTTACCGCCGTCTACGATAAATCAATATCGGAAGATGAAATCCGGTCCGCTATTGACGCCCTTTACCCGAAAGCGGCAATGTCCGGCCTTCCGGGGTTATGGCGTGTTGAAAGCCGCGCAACTCGTGATTCAGTTGGTCGGTCGGAAGGATGGAACAAAACAGCTGATCTACTTGAAAGTCGTGAAAAACGGCGCCAGCTCCCTTGTTCCCTCTGCCCACATAGACCCCAGAGCCGACGATTGATTTACCAAATAAACTGTCGAGAAATCGCCTTTTCACCAGTGACCCGGATGCAAGTGTTATCGCCTGTTTTCGCCAACCACGTGAATCTCAGGTGATTCTATTCAGTAAAAGCCGGGGACTGTCCTCGGTTTTCCTGGCCGAAGTGGTGACCATTTGAACCTTATCGTAAATCTTGCAACGCTGACTAAATCTGCCTCAGGGACCGTTTGGGGTGAAGTCTATTTCGAACACCAAGGAGGTTTCTTCCCCGGTAGGAAATGGACAGACATGGTCATTCCTTTTTTGACTGCATGGCTTAAGGCGATAGCGACAGTTGGAAAGGAGTTGGCTCCAAAGTCAGAAGCTTGGTTTATGGATGGCCCGTTTTTAGTCAAACTCTCTTTGCTCAATAGGACGACAGCGGTCATGAAAGGCTTCCGAGACGCAAATAGTGGCCTGATCCTTGAAGCAAGCTCGAGCTTGCCGCTACACGAACTGCTCGCAGCCGCTCTCGCCACGGGCAGGACGGTGGAAGCGCTTTGCGAGGAAAAGGGATGGCGAGGCGATCGGGACATACTCTTAATGAAGCGTGCGTTATCGGAGTGCCAACAGCTGTTGGACGCCAAGGTTGGGAATGCTTGAGGCGGAAAACGGGCAACCCGAAACAGACACTGTGTGCATTGACGTTGATTGAGAAAATAACCATTGCGAGTCAAAGGCAAGCTAACTAGTGGTCACGGATCAGGCAGGAACGGCCAGCTACAGTTATAACGTGCTTGAGCTGGCGCTCCGGCCTTCAGGGGCGTGTCCGCTTCTGCAGCCACGCTTTCCCGAAATCGAACAGTCACGCTCGGTCAAGTTTATCTAACCTGCTCTTTTTAAATGCATTAAGGGATCTCCACCATTGGGTATAGGATTGCATGTACATGCTCTGAGACTGAGGCTATCTATGACTTTCTTCCAGGACATGCGCTACGGTCTGCGCGTTCTTTTGAAGTCCCCAGGCTTTTTCACCATCGCCATTCTGACGCTCGCGCTCGGCATAGGTGCCAATTCCACAATATTCAGCTGGATTAACTCCACTGTGCTCAACCCGATTCCGGGAGTCAGGCATGCCAGCCGTTACGTGGCTGTCTCCATCAATGGCCGGGAGCAAAATCCGCTCTCCTATGCAGACTACCGGGATTTGCGTGACCGTAATCAGTCCCTCTCCAGTTTCGTTGCGGCTTCCAACACTCCCATGAGTCTCACCTCGAACGGCCGCCCTGAGCGCCTCTGGGGAATCCTTGCTTCTGCGAATTACTTTGATTCTCTAGGCGTTCGTCCAGTTCTCGGCCGGGGCTTCCTTCCCGCGGAAGACACTCAACCGGGCGGTGCTCCCGTCGTCGTCATCAGCCATCAACTCTGGCAAACGCATTTTGGCGCCGATCCGTCCGTCATCGGTCAAACTGTCCAGATTGATCGCCATCCATTTCAAATCGTTGGCGTAGCGCCAAAGGGATTCGTAGGGACCCAGACTGGGCTGAACTACGATCTGTGGGTTCCGCTCACAATGGTGGGAGATTTCTATAGCGTGGATGCTACCGATTTTCTCCTGCACCAACGCGGCTCTGCCTGGCTTCTCTGCATTGGCCATCTCAAGCCTGACGTAAGCGTCACTCAGGCTCAGTCGGACTTGAATATTCTCATGCGCCAGATCGCCGCGCAATTTCCCAAAGAGCATGTCGGCAAATCAGAAATTATCGTCAGTCCGTTGTGGCGTGCGCCCTTTGGGGCAAATTATTACCTCCACACGATACTTTTCCTTCTTTTAGCCATCTCCGGAGTCGTGCTCCTGCTGGCCTGTGCCAATGTCGCCAATCTGCTGCTGGTTCGTTCTGTCTCGCGACGCCGCGAAATGGCCATTCGTCTCTCCATCGGTGCTACGCGCGGGCGTCTTATTCGCCAGTTGCTGGCTGAAAGCCTCATCCTTTCCATTTGCGGCGGTGGCATCGCCATGCTGCTCACAGTCTGGACCGCAGGCATGCTCGGTGGGTTCGTTCCGCCTGTCCCGGAAATCCCGCTCGCCATGACCGTCACCGCCGACCGCACCGTTCTCTTTGCCACATTCGTCATCTCCATTCTCACCGGAGTCATTTTCGGCATTTTGCCTGCGCTCCGCTCTTCTCGTTTACAGCCGGCGAATGTTCTCAAGGAAGACGGCGGCAGCGCCTCAGGTGGCGTACACAAGGGGCGCCTTTCCAGCATCCTTGTTGTTGCCCAGGTCGCCATGTCCCTTCTATTGCTTGTTTGCGCCGGTCTTTTCATGCGCAGTGTCCAGCAGGCCCAGCATTTCGATCCGGGATTCAATCCGCACCATGTCCTCCTCGACAGCTACGATCTCAGCGGTCTTGGTTACGACCGGAAGTCAGGCATGCAATTTCATCGTCAGCTGTATGACAAGCTCCAGGAAATTCCCGGAGTCGAATCCGCCACCATCGCCGGTTGGATTCCGCTGGGCTTTGATATCAGCAGTTACTCGGTACAGATCGAAGGCTACGTTCCTCAGCCTCACGAATCGATGGACATTGAATACGCAGACATCGCGCCCCGCTATCTCCACACCATGCAGATTCCCCTGATCTCCGGGCGCGAATTCACCACCTCTGACATTGATGGTTCTCAGCCGGTTGCTGTCGTCAATGCCGCCTTTGCCAAACGTTATTGGCCGCACCAGCAGGCCATCGGAGAAAAAGTGCAGGCCGCGGGCACCTGGTATACCGTCGTCGGCGTCGCCGGCAATAGTGACTACAACGAACTCGGACAGCAGGCGCAGCCCTTCCTCTATCTTCCGTTTTTCCAGGACTACAACCGCCGCTGTGCGATTTATGTTCGCGTGCCTGGGGATCCTCTGGCTTCTGTTGGCCCGGTTCAAGCCGCGGTCCATTCGCTCGATGCTGAAATGCCGCTTTTCAATCTCACCACTCTCGATTCGCGCGTCCAACTCAGCACCACGACGGAGCGTCTCGCCGGAACTTTTGTGGGCGGCTTCGGAGCTCTCGCGCTCATTTTGGCGGGAATCGGAATCTATGGCGTGCTCGCCTATACCACGCGCCAGCGCACACATGAAGTCGGCATCCGGATCGCCCTGGGAGCCAATCCGCTTGACGTCTTGCGCCTTGTCCTGCGCCAGGGGCTCACGCTCGCGGCTCTGGGGCTTGCCATCGGCCTTGTCGCATCCTTGCTTCTCACGCGCGCGCTATCCAGTCAGCTCTTCGGAATCAGCGCCACAGATCCGCTGACCTTTGTCGCTGTAGCAGGCCTGGTGCTTGCCGTCGCGTTTCTTGCCTGCTACGTTCCCGCGCGCCGCGCCATGCGTACCGATCCCATCATTGCTCTGCGCCACCAGTGAGACTGAACTCCTACTGCAGCTTCAAGTATTCCGTTTTGGCTTGTTTGAGGAGTGGAAGATCGGGATCAGCGTCTTTCCAAAGAACCAGGAACTCCCGATAGGCAACCGTTGCCCCCGGTTTGTTTCCTGACAAAGCCAACGCTCGTCCTAGTTGCAGGCGGGCCAATGCGCCGATGGGTTCACTCCGAACGGCGCCCGGGTGATCGATGATCTTCTGAAATTCAATCGCGGCAGCCGCGCCTTGCTTCGCCGCCACGTACACCTGACCCCTTACGTAAATTGGGTAAAGGACGAAATTCAGGGTCTCAATATTGCCCCCGAGTTCATGAGGCGTCGCTGCCGCCAGTGCTTCCAGGGCCCTGTCATGGTCGTGTGCAACCAGCAAAATCGCGGCATGGATGGTAGGTAAATAGTTTGATTGCACAATCGTATCGTAGGGAAAGCGCTTTCCCAGGTCGTCTGCCAGTTGAGTGGCTCGCTGGGAATCTCCTGCCAGCGCCAGCGCAATCGCAGACAAACCTTCACTGTCTCTGCTTCTTGAGATTGCCAGTGCAGCCCGCGCCTGCTTGCTCGCAGCACCGTTGTTGCCCACCAGCGCTTCCCGAACCCCTGCATCCGCCAG
The DNA here is from genome assembly GCA_035277785.1 of Candidatus Angelobacter sp. Classification (GTDB taxonomy): domain Bacteria; phylum Acidobacteriota; class Terriglobia; order Terriglobales; family Acidobacteriaceae; genus Angelobacter. The sequence continues at coordinate 9,383 of DATEJX010000268.1, forward strand.
GTAGAGCGCCGGCGCTTCCTTCTCTTCCGCCTTCTGCGCAGCTTCCACCGCTCGTTGCGTCAGCGCGCGTGATTTGTTGAGTTGGCCAAAGTAGAGCGCTGTATCAGCTTCGTTATTGAGCATCTGGTCTTCATGACCCGGCTTGCCCATCACGGCCGTCGCTTCACGCTCCATGCCCGCAGTGTCGCGCTGTAAAAAAGCCGCCCAGTAAAGGTTCACGTGAACATCCGGGTAATCGATGTGCCGTCGTTGCGCTTCCTGGGCCGCCGCTATGGCCTTGTCCGGGCGGTTCACCTGCACATATCCGCTTAGAAGATTCGCGTATCTGTTTCCCGTCTCTGGGTTGAGGCTCAAGGCCCTTTCAAATGCTGCCACGGCTTTTTCATACTCGCCTAGCTCGCTGTAGATGATGCCAAGGTTGGTGTACGAAGTGTCGTGCGGATATGCTTCCGCGGATAACTCGTCTACCTTGCGCGCCGCATCCAGATTTCCAGTGACCAGAAGTTCGTAGTGTTCGGTAATGTAGAAATTTTCCCGTTCGCTCACGCGCGTCTTCAATTCATACGCGCGCCGTGCGGCTTCAGCGCCCAGGGCGGTCTCGTTCAGGTCAACGTAGCTCGTCCCCAGTCTGGCATATGCCATGGCAAAATTCGGATCCAGGCCGATGGCCCTCTGAAATAACGGGACGGCTGTGGCGTAATCGCTGTTCTCCTCCATCGCGTGTCTTCCCAGGCTGTAGGCTTTGAGCGCATCCAGCGATGGTGTGGTCACGTTCTCCGGCGGGACATCATATTTCTGTACGGACGCAAGCGATTCGCCCAACTGATTTCGAATCTCAGAAGCCAGCTTCCCCAGTGCCTCGAGCACATGGTTCTTATCGATCGCCTGCGCCTGTGTGCTGCCCAGCGATTCTCCGTTACTGCAATTGATCGCCTTCAGGGTGAGCAGATATTGAGTGCCGATTTGCGTAACCGTCCCGTTCAGGGCGGCTGCGCTCGCCGTGCGCTGGCAAACCTCTCGGGCCAGTTCTTGCGTCAGGCGTGTGCCTTTGGGCTTGGCCATAAGGGCCAGGGTTTGCGCGATGCGATCGTCTGAGAGCAGGTTCAAGTACGGCGATTGCTCCAGCTGTGAAGAGAGCCCCTGCCGCAACGCATCGTCAAAGACCGGATCTCCAGTGGTATTCGCAAACTCAGCCAGCACAACTCGGTCTTTTTCGCTCAGCTTTGCTGGGCGGTGAAAAATCATCACGGCCGAAACGATCGCGATGAGCGCCAGGCCCCCTACTGCCAGCCACCAGCGCGGCACCTGCCGGGACCGGCTGGGCAGAGGCGGAACCAGGGGCAACTCGTCTTCCTGCTGAACGGAAGGCACTTGCACCGCTGGCACGGCTGCTGCTGCGGCCAGGTTCTGTGTAACCGGCGCAATAAATCGGTATCCCCGTTTGGGCACAGTTTCAATGAATTGCTGTCCATCCGGAGTCTCGCCCAGGACGCGGCGCAGGGCGGAGATGTTGACGCTGAGGTTGGCCTCCTCGACGAAACTGTCAGGCCACACCATCCGCATGAGTTGTTCCTTGGTTACAAGTCTGCCGCTGTTCTGGATGAGGGCCACAAGGATCTCAAATGTCTTCGGCGGCAGCGGAACCGGCTTGCCCTCGCACAACAGAAGCTGTTCGCTGGGGTTGCAGCGGAATTTGCCGAAATCGTAGAAGGCCTTTATTTCCGCGGGCATAGCAGTCTTTGGAATTTCCTTGGAATTTTACTGGAATTTCCTGACGCACAGCTAAGGACGAATTTGAACAGTGCTGGCTAGCTTGCACCTTGGGGCCCCGGGATTCGGCCGGCTTTGCAGAACGATTCTAGCGGTATGAGTAAGACACCGCAACAATCTGCGCACCAGCCCGGCCGCAACAAGGCCCGATTAAACAGCTAATAAAGGAGAAAGTTTTGAACACCATTTGCACTAACAAGTTCACGCGAGGCAAGGCCTCGCAGAGCATCATTCGTGGATTGCTGGTTGCGCTTACAGCCATTGCAATCAGCGGCTTGGCCGCCGCGCAAAGCACAACAGACGATTTGGCTCCGCTCGTGAAATTCAAGGGCGGCATCGGAGTCATCCCCGTTACCGGCGTAGCCGCGAATGGCGCGGCCACCCTCAATATCGTTCGCAACGTCTCTCCGGCCGGCCCATGGAGAATCGCTGATCTTCAGGCGGTGGTCTTTCCCGATGGGCACATCAAGGTTGTGGGGCGCGGTCTGCTCCTGGCGTCAGGCAACGGCATTGGAACCAATGCCGGGCAGAGCGTCCACGCAACATTATTTTGCGGAGCGGCAAACACAGCCACGGCCCATGACTCCAATCCGGCCGGCGTGGCTCTTGAGGCCGACGGCGACTTCAGGATCGACGACTTCCTCTCGCCCGCTCCTCCGTCTCCCTGCGACTCTCCCGTGTTGCTCATTCGCAATAGGGTAGGCGTTTGGTTTGCCGCCGGGATTCCACGGGTTGACCTGGACGCAAAGTAACTGTTCGTCAAAGTCACCCAAAACCACAACAACTGCGAGGTGGCGGGCAACCACTCCCGCCTCGCAAGCCCAGGAGGAGCATTTCGCAAATGAGCTATCACCTTGATCCGCACCCGGCAGAGAAAAGCAAAATTTATGTGCTATTGGCAGGCGGGCTCGCGCTACTGATCTGGGCGTTTGGCATGGCCAGCTGGGCGTCAGGGCAGAAACTTAGTTCGCCGGCCACTCCGGCCATCATTACTCCGCCGCCCGGCAATCGGTTATTTCTGGTTGGCCATGCAGTGGGAACCCAGGGTTACATCTGCCTGCCCGGCGCCAGTGGTACTTCATGGATGGTCAGCGGCAGCCGCCCCGAAGCCACTCTTTTTATCGGCGCACCAGGGCATGTGCGTCAGATCGTTACGCACTTCTTGAGCCTGAACTCAAATCCCAACGAGTTCGCGCCAGATCCGCTGCCCTTCGGCAGTCCCACCTGGCAGAGCTCCGCGGACAGCAGCAAAGTGTGGGGACAAACGCTGAATTCCATCGCCTCTGGATCTGACGCGTCCTGCCCCCATGACGGCGCGATTGCCTGTCTCCTGCTGCAGTCCATCGGATCGGCCACCGGACCCGATGGCGGCGCGCTGATGAGCCAGACCACTTTCATCCAGCGGCTGAACACTCAAGGAGGATCAATTCCCACACAGGGCTGTTCAGTTGCCGGCGATGTCGGCAAGCAAGCGCTTGTTCCCTACAGCGCAGACTATTTTTTCTTTCGCAAAAACAAAGCGGTTCACACAAAAACCACCAGATATGAATTCTTTTAGCGCCCTAAGGTTCGACAACCGGGGCGCAACACATAAGGAGAAAGTCATGAACATAGCAATGAGGGCTGCCCGTCACCTTGGCGGGGCAGCCAAACAAAACACAAGACAACCTGCAGCCCTGGCTGCCATCAACTCTGCCCTTCTGGCACTGGGGCTCTTGCTCCTGCCGTGCGCGGGGCAGGCTCTTGCTGAGAATCCTCAACAGGTTCACGTTGAATTTGTGAATGTCGCGGATAGCACTCAGGGCCTTTCGGATTTGTCGCAATTCCCGGCAATTAACAACCAGGGTTCGGTCGCATTCGTAGCCACACGGGGATCCGACCAGAAAGTCTTCAAATGGAAGCGTGGCAGCATGAATGAAATTGCTTCCACCGCTACTGCCCCTTTTGCATTTTTCACAGATGACGTGGTGATCAACGACGCAGGCATTGTCGGATTCCGGGCCATCCTCAACACGGGACGAGCCGCAGGTATATTTACCAGCGACGGAGTCGCAACAAAGACGATTGTGAATTCTGACGTGCAGGGCTTTCCTGGGTTCGGTCTTGGTACACCTTCAATCAACGCCTCTGGAACAGTCGCCTTTCAAGCCTTTAGAAGCGGCTTCAAATCGAACGTCATCTTCACCGGAAATGGCGCGGGCCTCACCACTGTACTCGATACATTGACTTCAGACTTCCAGACCTTTGGCGCTGTTGCCATCAATGCATCTGGCGAGATCGTCTTTGAAGGAGTTCGCAACGACCGGAGCGCCGGAGTTTTTCTCGCAAAACCAATTAGTCAGGAAGACGAGGCAAGCGGAAACAGGTCCCCGAGCATAGCTGACCTCATCGATACGAATATTTCCGATTTCTTTCAATTTGGCGATCCAGTGATCAATAATGCCGGTCTCGTGGCTGATTTTGCCGGCGGCGGTACCAGCGTGGAAGTCTTCTCCGGGAACGCAAAAGGAATCACTGCCAGAAGCGATCCAGCCAGCAAGCTTTTCATTGACGTTGAACACC
>DATEJX010000269.1:0-42467 GCA_035277785.1 Candidatus Angelobacter sp.
GTGATTCCGGATGAGTTTCCGGCCGTGACGCTGCCGGTTCTTGAGAAGACAGGCGCCAGCTTGGCCATTTTCTCCAGCGTAGCTCCCAGAAAAGGGTGTTCGTCTTGGGAAAAGACTTCATCTCCCTTTTTACCTTTAATAGTCACTGGCGCAATTTCGTCGTTAAACCTGCCCGCCTTAATGGCGCTTTCTGCTTTTTGCTGCGAACGCAGGGCGAATTGGTCCTGTTCATCTCTTCCGATCTTGTACTGCTCCGCAAGGATCTCGGCGGTTTCACCCATCACCATATTGCAGATCCTGCACAGGAAGCCGTCGCGGTACATGCCATCCACCAGCTCCTGGTTTCCCAGCCGGTAGCCCCACCGCCCACCGTCCAGATAGTAGGGAACGCGTGACATGGATTCGGTGCCACCAGCCAGAACGCAATCCATATTGCCGGAGGCAATCTCCTGGAAGCCGAGAGCAATGGCCTTCATCCCAGACGCGCAGGCCTGATTGACCGTATAGGCCGGAGACTCCTGGGGTACGCCGCTACGAACAGAGATCTGGCGCGCCGGATTGGGTCCGTTGCCGGCCTGCCGGGCGGAGCCGAAGATGGTCTCCTCTATCTGGCTGCCGTCTACCCCTGCTTTTTGCATGGCGGCTTGGGCCGCCACCACCCCCAAATCAGGGGAAGTGAACCCCGCCAGCTTGCCCCCGAACTTGCCGATGGGGGTCCGAACCGCCGATAAAATGTATACGTCCTGCACGCCTCAGAGCCCTCCTAACTTACCAGTGTAACAGGGGATAACCGTGAAGCTGCAGAGCCGGACAGCGGAGGATTGAAGTGCATATGCATTAAAATCTTGCATTATTTTTGTAACGAAAGCTAACGACAGTGGCACTGAGTACATCAAAGACACAAGCTGCAACGAGGAAGTCAGCGGGAGCAGATCTAAAAACGGCTAGCATGGATGTGTCAGAAAAGCAACACTAAATGTTTGTGGTGAATATAAGGCGATTGCTATTTTATCCAGCAAAATCATACAATTAGCGAACCATGACGAGTAGTTGGGGGACCCTAAAAAATACGCAGTCAAGGAGTGTGCATGACTCGAGTACTGTCCATCCTGGCGGTAGCTTGCTATCTAGCTACCAACCTGGGGGCGGCTCCCGTTCACGACCACCTGAAGCCCCAAGCCAAAACCTCGACCGACCCCAAGGTCACTAACAGTGCAAAGACCCTAAGGAGCAATCAACCCTCAAAAACGGCCACAGCAAAGAAGCGCAAGCAGGCAGCAAAACCCTACCAGGTGGGCATGGCTTCCTGGTACGGAAAGCAGTTTCACGGCAGGACCACGGCCAGCGGCGAGGACTTTGACATGTTCGAGCTGACCGCTGCCCATAAGAAGCTCCCGCTGGGAAGCTACGTTAAGGTCACGAACCTCAGAAATGGGAAGTGGATCATCGTCCGGGTCAATGATCGTGGTCCGTATGTCGGTAGCCGAATCATGGACCTCAGCTATAGCGCCGCCCGCATGCTGAACTTCCGAGACGGAGTGGAGCCGGTCCGTATTGACCTGATCGATCCCCCGGCTGTCGCTTCCGCTGCAAATGAGGGATTCGGAGCGAACTGATCCGTTCGGGACTATACTGAGGAGCATGTCCCCACAAACCCCGGCCATAGCTGCGCCCGCATCCACCACTATGCGGGACCGCCTTATTGTCGCTCTGGACGTTTCCTGCGCAAGGGAAGCGCGCGATCTTGTCCTGCGCATTGGGGCTGCGGCCGGTATCTATAAAGTCGGCCTGCAGCTGTTTACGGCGGAAGGTCCGGGGCTTGTGCGCGAACTGGTTGCATCCGGACGCAAGGTATTCCTCGATCTCAAATTCCATGACATCCCCAATACTGTTGGCCTGGCAGTGAGGCAGGCAGCTGAGCTCGGCGTGTACATGCTTACGATTCATGGCTCGGGTGGAGCGAACATGTTGAAGGCTGCCGCTGAAGCTGCATCTGGACGCCTCAAGCTGCTGGCTGTGACCGTGCTTACCAGCATGAACGATGAAGACCTGCAGGAAATTGGAGTCGCAGGACGGGTTGTCGACCAGGTTTTGCGGGTGGCCGCCATGGCGAAAACAGCAGGTTTCAGCGGCGTTGTTACATCTCCCAGGGAGGCCGCGCAGATAAGGCAATCGTTGGGCGAAGGGTTTGCTATTGTCACCCCCGGGGTACGCCCTCGCGGAGCTGCCCTGAATGATCAGCAGCGAGTTGCCACCCCCGGCGAAGCCATCTCCTCAGGCGCTACCCATGTGGTCGTCGGACGTCCAATCACCCACGCCAACGATCCGGCAAAGGCTGCCAGCGACATCATCAGAGAAATGGAAGCGACGTACGCGTTCGAGCCAAGGGGAAAGTAACGACACCACAAGTTTGAAATCAGGCAGCGAGGTGAGTAGCTGGATGCATCTATAATCATCAGCTCAGGCCATACAATTCAGATCTGAAAAAGCGGAGATAAGTCCCATGCGCATCTTTGCTGCCTTCCTGCTTTCCGGGGCCATGACTGTGGCTGCTTTCGGTCAGGCCGATACGCCTAATGGTTCATCGTCAAACCAGGAATTGAACCCTGCTCAGGCTACTTTGGCTGCGCAGCCTTCGGCGCGCGCCATCACAGTTCCTTCAGGCACCAAAGTGTTGCTCCAGCTCAAAAGCCCCATCGATACAAAGAGCGCGCATGTCGGCGATGGCGTGTACTGCCAAACTTCCTTTCCGGTCACTCAGGACAACGTTGTGGTAATTCCGGCCGGTACATATGTAAAAGGCGAGATTGCCCATGTTGAGCGCGCTGGCCGCATCAAGGGTCGGGCGCAGATCCTGTTTCACTTCGATACCATGATTTTTCCCAATGGGTATACCGTTGACCTCCCTGGAGCGCTCAAGAACGAGCCCGGCGCTACAAACTCAACCGTTAGCGACGAAGAAGGCACCGTGAAGGCTAACAGCCAAAAAGGTAGAGATACGGGGACTGTCGCCAAAACCGGAGCCACGGGCGCAGTAGTTGGCACCGTGGCAAGCGGCACCGGAAAGGGAGCAGCCATTGGCGGATTAGCAGGAGCTGCGGTTGGACTCGGCGAGGTCTTGTTCACTCGCGGTCAGGACGTTCGTATCGAACAGGGCACTTCGCTGGAAATGGTCCTGCAAAGGCCATTGACGGTGGAACTTAATCATCCCGATTCCGCGCAGGCCGCGGATAATGATGTTAGGCCGCGCATCACCAACACGCACAGACTCCCGCAGCCGAAACGGCCACCGCAGTAAACGCAATGCCAGACTTAACAAAAGTAAAGTTCAGGAATACAGATTTTCCTCTGGTTTAGTCCCTAATTCGGGAAACACTCTCATTTTTTCTCCCAAATTTCATAGACATCGTCACCCGATCTTGAGCTAACTGCTTGATTTCTTGTGCTCTCCTCGTCTTTCAAATCTGGAAGATTGGGTGCAACTATATACCACCAAGCTGCCGGAGACCTGTTCCAGTTAAATAATGCGAGCGTTGTTGAATTGCAATACTTCAACATCAAACAGTCATTTTCACTTTAGGTTTCTGCAGTGCTTTCCAAAAGGAGGAGCGAGAGATGTCAAGAAAGGTAGCCTTTTCCCCCTGGCTGCTGCTGGTGATTTTGTGTGCCTTCACCGTAGCGTCATTTGGGCAAACCACGGCAAGTATCAAAGGCACGGTCACTGACTCGAGCGGGGCGGCGATCGTGGGAGCCAAGGTCATGGTGAAGAACACAAACCTTGGCATCGAGCGTTCAACGGTAACTAATGCGGCCGGTGATTATGAAGTGCCGGCTCTGCCCCCTGCCCCATACACGGTTACAGTCGAGTCGAAAGGCTTTGCTACTCAGCAGGCAAACGGCGTGACCATTCAGGTCAGCCAGAATGTGGTCCAGAACTTCAGCCTGAAGGTGGCGAGTTCGTCTGAAGTGGTGACCGTGGAAGCCGCGGCGCCTGTGATTGAGTCCACCACAATTACAGTTGGTCAGACCATCGATCAACGCACGGTGCAGGAACTGCCGCTGAACGGTCGCCACTTTGTTGACCTTGCATTGCTGATTCCTGGTACGGTGACAGCACCACAGAACGGCTTCCTTACTGCTCCTCTCCGCGGGCAAGGCGCATTTGCCGTGAATACGGCTGGTATGCGTGAAGATGCGGTCAATTGGATGGTGAATGGCATCAACCTAAACGATATGGTCCAGAACCAGGTCACGTTCCAGCCGACAATCAACACGGTCGCGGAATTCAAAGTGGATAATTCCACGTATAGCGCGGAATACGGCCGCAATGCTGGCGCTATTGTGACCATCGCATCGCGCTCTGGCACAAACAATTTCCACGGAGAGTTGTACGACTATATTCGCAATGACTTCTTCGATGCGCGCAACGCCTTCAATCGTGTCACAACGAGTACCGGAGCCCCCAATCCGATGTCGCCTTTCAAGCGCAATCAATTTGGCGGTGATATCGGTGGTCCGATCAAGAAAGATAAGACTTATTTCTTCCTGACCTATGAGGGAGAACGCCACCGCCAGGGGCTGACTACCGCAACCAACGTATTTACGCCTGCGAACCTTACCGCAATTCAGACCAGCAACAATCCCACTGTCCAGGCAATTGCCGCATTGGTTCCCGCAGCCAACGGTACTCTGGGCGGCGCACCGGCATTCCTGGGTTCTGCAACTGCTCCCGTCAACATTGATCAGGGCACAGCTGACATCAACCACAATTTCAGTGAAGCTGACCGCTTACACGGATACTACGTTTATCAACATGATCTTCGCCAGGAAGCGACGGCCGGCACCAATTTGCCTGGATACGGCGATACCCGAGAGGGGAAACGCTCGGTCCTGACAATTGGTGAGTCGCACGTTTTCAGCCCTTCTTTCGTCAACGAAGCAAATATCGGGTTGAACCGCATTCACCTTACGTTTATTCCCAATAACACCACAGATCCTAACTCGCTCGGTCTGGGAAGTGTCCTCGGGCCTAACGAACAATTCATGCCGACAATCAGCATCGGCGGCATCGGCTTATTGTTTGGTTCGGAAAGGAATTTCCCGCAAGGACGCGGTGATACAACCACGGTTTTCTCTGATAACGTGAGCTACGTCATGGGACGGCATTCTCTGAAGTTTGGAGGCGAATTCCGCGACTTCAGAAATGACAATTTCAATAGCGATCCCGGACAGCTGGTGTTCAATAACGCGAACGACTTCATCAATGGACAGGTGGATTCATCAGCCCGTACCGTTGGCAACGTCGCGAACCGGATCACTCAGAACGCGCTTGACTTCTATGCCATGGACAGCTTCAAGTTCAAGCCTTACCTGACTCTGGAACTGGGCCTCCGTTACGGATGGAATATGACGCCCAGTGAAGCCAGTGATCGTTTTGTGAATTTTGTCCCGGGCGGAGCAACGGGTAGCATGCTGGTACCCGTCAGCGACCCTTACGGTCAAAACAACAAGAACTTCCAGCCTCGCATTGGATTTGCCTGGGATGTTCGCCATGACGGAAAGACAGTGGTGAGGTCAGGCTATGCCTATCAGGTCGATCAACCGATCACCGGCGTCGTGACTGGTCTGGTTAACAACAACCAGAACTTCGCGATTCCACTCAGCATCAGTACTGCACAGACATTTGCCCAGACAACTGGCATTTACAACAACCCGGTTCCAGCAAGCGTTGCGCCGCTTTTTGTGAATCCGAATTTCGTGAATGCCAATGTGCAATCCTGGAATCTGAATATCCAGCAACAGGTAACCAACAGCTCATCAATCATGGTTGGTTATTTTGGAAACAAGGGAACGCACCTGGAAAATGACATCAATGTCAACCAGACCGCTGTGCTCGGACAGGTAGGGACCGGAGCAACCAATATCCAGCTGCCCTTCCAGCGTCTGTCTCCTAACAGTCCAAACTTCCCGGGTTCACCGCTCGCGGCTTCGATTACCGAGCGCGAGAGCGGGAGTAACTCAATCTATAACGCTCTCTGGGTAACGGCCACGCAACGGATGTCGCACGGGTTGCAGTTCAATGGATCGTATACATACTCGCACTCCATTGATGATGTTTCCCGGAATAACGCTGGTATTCAGGCCCAAAACAGCAATGACATCTTCCTTAGCCGCGGCAGCTCTGACTTCGATGCTCGTCATCGTTTCGTTGCCAATGCCATCTATGATCTGCCCTTCAAGGGCAATCGCCTGGTCAGCGGCTGGGAAATCGCGCCCGTCGTCACTTGGCAAACCGGTAACCCGTTTAACCTGGTTGCGTTCAACTCGTCTAGCTTCAATGGTGTTGGCAACACGATAACTCTTAATGCCAGTGGTCCAATACAGACCAGCGGCAACCCGTTAGGACAGTGGATATCGAATCCGAATGTGTTGTCGGTTCCTTGCACCTTGGGCCCTGTGGCAACTACGACAACAACACCAACCTGCGTTGCCGGTACTCAGACGTTTGGCAATGTGGGCCGCAATAGCGTCTACGGACCCGGATTCACAAATGTGGACTTGAGCTTGGCTAAAAACACGAAGATCACCGAGAGGTTGAATCTCCAGATTCGCGCCGACGCATTCGATGTGCTCAACCACCCGAACTACGGCCAGCCTGGAGGGTCCGGAGGTTTTCTGGCCGCGTCGCTGCAGCCACTCGTTCCATTGGCGTCTGACCCGACAAAGAGCAACCCGGGCAACCAGTTCGGCAGCTTTTCCACTATCACCAGCACCCGTTTCCCAACCGGCGACTCAGGGTCCTCAAGACAAATACAGCTGGCGGTGAAACTGCAGTTCTAGGTTCCAGCCCGCTCCATAAAACACCAGCGCACCGGCTTTGCCGGTGCGCTGTTTTACTTTCGAATAACCCGCAACGCTATTCCGTCCTGCTCCTGTTTTCTTTCAGCTCGTAAATTGACACGCTCTTCACGTTCACGAACTCGCGAATTCCGTGATAGCTCAGCTCTCGGCCGTAGCCAGACTGCTTGATTCCGCCGAAAGGAATGCGAGGATCGGACGCGACCATGGCATTGATGAACGCCAGCCCGGATTGAATTTCATTGATAAACAGCTCACGCTCGGCTTCATCATTGGTCCAGGCAGAGGCGCCCAAACCAAATTTCGTACCATTGGCAATCTGGACGGCCTCTTCCATCCCATTGCAGCGAAAAAGAGATGCCACCGGGCCAAAGAGTTCGTCTTCCCAAACGGGTGAGCCGGCTGGAATATCAGCAAGCACCGTTGGCTCAAAGAAATATCCTTTTCGGTTCAGCCGTTTGCCTCCGAGCAAAACCCGGGCGCCCATCTGCACTGTTTCCTTCACCTGAGCTTCCAGAGTCTTGAGCCCATCTTCCGTAGCCAGAGGGCCTACGTTAGTTGCGGGATTCATGGGATCGCCCACTTTCAGAGACTTCATTTTTTGTACAAACTTCTCCTCGAACTCCTCAGCAATTCGATGATCGACAATAAACCGTTTGGCCGCAATGCACGACTGGCCATTGTTGATGATTCTGGCTTGCACCGCCGTCTCAATCGCCTTGTCGAGATTGGCGCTTGGCATCACGATAAAAGGATCGCTTCCACCGAGTTCAAGCACTGCCTTCTTAATCTGCTTGCCTGCGGTTTCGGCCACACTGCTTCCCGCTCCTACGCTTCCGGTAAGCGTCACAGCGGCAATGCGAGGATCTGCAATCAGACCGGGGACACGCTTTGAGTCAATCAGCAGAGTTTGAAAAGCGCCTTCAGGGAAGCCGGCATTGCGAAAGATTTCCTCAATGGCCAGCGCACACTGGGGAACATTCGATGCATGTTTCAGCAGGCCGACATTGCCCGCCATCAGTGCGGGAGCGGCAAAGCGAAATACCTGCCAGAAGGGGAAATTCCATGGCATCACAGCCAGCACCGGCCCCAGAGGCTGATATCGTACAAAGCTTCGCGTAGCACTGGTCTGGGCCTGCTCTTCGGCCAGAAAGCGCTCGGCGTTTTCAGCATAGTACCGGCAGCCGAAAGCGCACTTTTCTGCTTCCTGAATCGCTGATGCCAGCGTCTTGCCCATCTCCTGGGTCATCAGCCGCCCGAACGTCTGCTTCTCTTTCTCCAGAATCTCCGCTGCCCGCATCATCATGGAAGCGCGCTTGGCAAACCCAGTTTTGCGAAGGCCCATTTTGCGAAAGGAAGAAAAGCAATGTTCCGCAAGCTGCAGTTTCTTCTCCACCATCTGGTCAGTATGCTGTTCATAGTCTCGCAGCAACTCCTCCGTCGCAGGGTTGATGCTGGCCAGACTGTTCCTGCTGATTTCGATTGCCCGCTCAGCGCTCATGGTTCTCCTCCTCGCTCCTTATTAGTGTAGATGAGGAGAAGTGGCGCAGCGTCGCGGCCGGCACTGGAAAGCCGAGGGCGGAAAACTTCCTTTGCGGGTGTGATTCCAGGGATGAAAGCAATGCTGTCGTTCGCGATAACGGTCAACTTTGCGGGACTTCAGTGACAAGTCTCAGAGGCCCGCTTTTATGTCCACTGTGTGATTCGCACTCCATTTTTGTCGGTAAAGCTGCTGGTAAGGATCATGATCAAGTCGATCAGAGTCCAGATTCCCAGGCCACCGATGGTGAAAATCTGCGCGATGCCGGTGCCTACTTTGCCGACATAAAAACGGTGTGCGCCAAAGAGTCCCACAAAAAAGCAGAGCAAAAACGCGGGAAGAATTCGCTTGTCAGTAGCCGATGCCATGGCCGGCATCGCCACCGCGGCTACAGCGGGCCTGCTCTGTTGTACTGCTCCACACGCCGGACAACTCATTGCGGACTGATGGATCTGTTTACCGCATGCTGTGCAATAGACCATTGTGGGCATAGTCCCTTCCTTAGTACAAACATATTACAGCAGCCCTGCAAGTCAGCGTGAGTTTGCTGCTCCTGCCAGCGCCGGCGACATGACCGTGAGCGCCTGGTCCATGATCCGGATGGCCTCGTCCACATCCGATTTCGTAATGTTCAAAGGCGGTGACGTACGCACTACATTGCCGTAGAGCCCACCCTTGCCCACAAGAAGGCCACGCTTACGGCACTCTTCCATGAACTTATTGGTTGCGCCAGGATCAGGCTCCTTGCTGACCGGGTCCTTGACGAACTCCAGTGCCTGCATCAGGCCCATGCCGCGAACATCGCCTACCTGGGGGAATTTTTCTTTCAATGATTCCAAACCCTGGCGGAAGTAGTTGCCCACCGTATGTGCGTTTTCCATCAGGCGGTCTTCTTCAATTAGGTCGATCACCGCCTTGGCCGCCACAGACGTTACCGGATTGCCGCCGAAAGTGGAGATCTGCAATCCCTTAAAGCTGGCTGCAATCTCTGGGCGTGTCATGGTGACGCCAATCGGGACGCCGTTCCCCAGTCCTTTTGCGGATGTGATGATATCGGGTGTAACCTCCCACTGCTCGATGCCGAACCAACGTTTGCCTGTTCGACCCCAGGCAGTCTGCACCTCATCCGCGATGAACAGACCACCGTAATCCTTCACAATTTTGAAGACGATTTTGAAATATTCCTTCGGCGGCGTTACAAAGCCAGCCACACCCTGGATGGGTTCGGCCAGAAAGGCTGCGATTTGTCCTGAGGTCGTGGTCTGGATTACGGCTTCAACGTCCTTGGCACATGCCACCTCGCAACTGGGGTACGTCTTACCCAGCGGGCAGCGATAGCAATAAGGATTGAGAGCATGAACGAAACCCGGCGCCGGCGCCGGCAGAGATCTGCGCCAGGTACTCTGCCCGGCAAGCGACTGTGCGAGGTTGGATCGTCCGCTATAGCCGTGCCGCAGGCCCACAATCTCAAACTGTCCGGTGTACATGCGCGCAATTTGAATCGCGGTTTCGTTCGCCTCCGTGCCGCTGTTGGAAGGGAACGTCTGGTTGATCTCGCCCGGCGTTATTTGTGCCAGCTTTTCTGCCAGAGCCACGACTGCCTCATTGGGGAAAACAGTGGAGGCATGCTGAAGTTTATCCACCTGCTCTTTCACCTTGCTGGTGATGCGAGGGTTGCAATGGCCTACGGAAATGGTAACGATGCCTCCGAAAAAATCCAGATACTTCCTGCCCTCCACATCCCAGATGTATTGCATGCTGGCATGGTCGGTTACCAGCGGGTCGGAATAATACGTGGTTATGGAAGGGAAGAGGTACTGCTTTTGCTTCTGCAAAATCTCATCTTTGGTCATTGCAAATCCTCAACTGCTCAAAAGCGCGGGTGCCGTCGAATCAAAAATTCTTATGCCGGAAAGGGCCCTTGCAAATTCTATCGCTTCTCAAGGGAAGAACCGGTATTTTCTCTTTCGCGCACTTTCACATTTACCTCCGCCCAACATCGCCAGCAAAAGGTTACAATTCCGCTCTGGAAGAGGATAATTGTTTGAAAGTTGTGCACGTTCAGGAGATTTCCATGCGCAAGTCTGCCTTCGCCTGTTTGTCACTCTGCCTAAGCCTGGTTTTCAGCATTTCATTGCTGGCGGCTTCTGATTCATCAAGATCGCCGGAGCCGGCGCCGCCAGAGAAAGACGGCACCATGCCTGCGCTTGTCGCGATTGCTGGGCAGGGAATGATGAACGACGAATCCTTCACTGACTTGGAGGAGCTGTCTGACTACATTGGTGCTCGCGTTACCGGATCGCCGCAAGCGGCAAAGGCAGTTGACTGGGGCGTGGCAAAGATGAAGGCCATTGGCCTCGAAAATGTTCATGCGGAAAAGTGGCAGATCTCGCGTGGATGGACCCGTGGCTCTGCGAATGCTGAACTGATCGCTCCTGTCCACAAGCGTCTGCTGGTGGACTCCATGGGCTGGGTTGGTTCCACGCATGCTGGCGGAGTGGAAGCTGAGGTCGTTCCAGTAAACCTCTTGAAAGTGGATGACGAACTCAAGAATAACTCGGGGTCATGGACAGGAAAAATTTTGCTCATCGTGCGGAAAGGGACGCCGCCAACGGGACCGGAAGCGCGCGGTTTATTTCTCAAGTTCGCCGACATCCTGAAGAAAGCTGAAGAGGTACACGCTGTTGCAGTAATTGGCGGGCAAGGCGGAGCACTGGCGCAGGGAATGAGATTGACTCACACCGGAGCCCTTGGATTTGACACCTATTTTGAAATTCCAGTAGTCAGCATGATTGCTGAAGACCAGCAGCAACTGGAGCGCTTTCTGGACCAGGGTAAAACCTTGCGCATGAAGATTGACGTGCAGAACAAGGTTACAAGCGGACCGGTAGATTCCGCGAATGTGGTGGGAGAAATCCGTGGCAGCGAGCACCCGGAGCAGGTTGTTGTTGTCGGCGGACATCTTGATTCATGGGACCTCTCGGACGGCGCCACTGACGATGGATGCGGCGTGGCCACTACTCTGGGCGCCGCCAAAGCCATCAGGCTGAGTGGTTTCCGCCCCAAGCGCACCATTCGTTTTGTCCTCTTTACCGGGGAAGAGCAGGGGCTGCTCGGATCATTGGCATACACCAAAATGCATAAGGATGAATTGAAAGATCATGTGGCTGCGGTAATTCTCGATAACGGACAAGGTCCGGTGGTGAGACTTGATATGGGCGGCCATGATGACCTGATTCCGGCGATGAACAAGTTCGCCGATTCCACCAGGGCATTTGGCGAGCTAAAAGTCGATGACAACCCAGTGTTTGGAACTGACGCAGGACCCTTTATTCTGGCCGGGCTGCCCGGAATCAACATGGGACAGGATTCGCCCGAGTACAAGTACACCCACCATTCTGCTGTGGATACCTTTGACAAGGTCCAACCCGACCTGCTGATTCGTGACGCCACCATGATGGCGCTCACGTCATTCTGGATTGCTGACCGTCCGGAGCGGCTGGCCAGTCCGTGGCCTCCAGAGAAGACAGCGAGAATGCTCATCGAGAAGAAGAATGATGTTTTCTTGAAAGCTGAAGGTATGTGGCCGTTTGGAGATCTCGGGAAAGATCAGGCGGAGAGTGGGACGAAGAGCAAGTAGACATAGCTTTGTACATGGCTCCGGCAAGCGACTTTAGACTTGCATTCAGCGGAATAGATTTGCTGAGTCTAGTCATGGGAGCGTGCTGCCTGTAAAGCCCGTGCAGCGGAATCAAGAGCCAAGCAGAAAGACATCGCCGATCATTGCGGCCTCGAACTCGGTTGCCCAGTATCTCTCCAGAAGTGCTCATTTCTCCACACCCAGACACAAACGTTTAGACAGAAGCGCCCAGACACAAGCGCCTAGGCACAAGCGAAAGAGACGTGCGAAGAATTTGCTGAAGCGGCTGCTTGACTCATCCCGCCCCCTTGCGAGCACGGCCCATAGTCAATTTGTTTGCATGCCTCTGCTCGGGCCCACTCGACTTAAGGTGCGAGAGCGCTCGTCACCTGCAAAGTAAACAGCGTTGAGTTCGCGCAGAGATGAGGCCGAGCGTCTTCGTTCACTGACAAAAGTGCCAGTAGAAGGCATCGAAGCTGCGGCTTAACTTCCACAACAGCGCTTCCGGTACTGCGTCCCCCTTGGGACGGCTGCGGAGACTCACGTTGGGTCACAGAACAATGTGACAGCAGGGCACGCAATCAGTATGTGCCTGATGCTCAGCTTTTCGCTGAATCGCCGTGGTGCAAATTGTTGGTTGAAATGAACACCTCGTATACATCGCCGAACGTGTCGGGCGTCAAACACTGAGCCCTCGTTGCACTTTTTGAAAGGAACTCCATGCCACGTTTAACGACGCCTCTATTCACATTGGTTTTCATTTTAGGAATACTGCCATTTGCTCTTGAGGCACAAGAGTTTGATGAAAACAGCAGAGTGAACACGAACATCGGCTTCCCGATTACAGTGCCGGTTGGCAGGACCGCTGACGTCTCGGGCCTGGGCACAGGTATTACCACAGGTGCGGGCTACAACTTTAACCAACACCATGCATTTGTCGGTGAGTTTATGTGGAATTGGCTCTATTCCACCGACGAGTCACTTGCGCCTTTACGGCAGGCGCTTGGGTCCAGCGAACTAAACGGTCATAGCAATTTGTTCGTCCTTACCGGCAACTACCGTTTTGAAGTGCGTGGGCGGAAGTTTGGCGGTTATTTTATCGGAGGTCCAGGCCTGTACTACAGGAATGCAGATCTTACAACCAGTGTTACGCCTCTCCCAGGAACTGCTTGCACTCCCATTTGGCAGTGGTGGGGATACCGCTGCTCCTCAGGCGTTGTGGTGGTCAACCCGACATCAAGCTTCGCTTCTGCAGTTCTGGGCGGTAACGCCGGCGCGGGATTTACGATCGCGGTAGGTGAGCCGCGCTACAGGCTCTACTTTGAGGCGAGATATCATTATGCGCCTTTCGGCAACAACAACAGCATACGGTTCATTCCAATCACCACGGGAATCCGATTTTGAATTCGCTGCGCTTCTACGCGTGTTGCCATGGCGGCGGTGCAATGCCGTTATAGATTTAATGCCGGTGAAAGAACCGGACCTTTTAAGCTCTATGCGGCGAGTAGGGTTTGAAAGGGCGTCAATCGTGCCATAATGACTTTAGAGAGAGGTGAGGAGAATACTATGTCCCTTATCTCTCTCATGTTATTTGCCGCGGCGCTCCTATTCAGCCAACCAATCCAGCAGGCTACGCCAGATGCTTCAGCACCGGCTCATGACAACCCCCAGTCATCAGCAGCCCAACCCCCGGCCCAGCAACAGCACACAGAAGCCAACCGGAGAATCCGCGACTCCATCAACGATGCGCTGAGCAGTGATATGGTCTTGAACGGGGCGCATGTCAAAGCGGATGTAGACGACCATGATATTACCCTCAACGGTGATGTCCGAAGCTTCGATCAACATCAACGCGTAATGCAGTTGGTGCAGCCTTTTGGTCGTTGGCGCAACATCGTGGATAAGATCCAGACGAAGTAAGGGAGTTCATTCTGTAGCCGCAATGGGCGTTCGGATCCAGACTTGGCGCGAACAACTGCTGGAACTCGTGGTTTCAAAAGGTGTTCGCGTTCCGTCTTGTTTGGAGAACCCGATTCCTGGCATACATCACGCCTCTGAAAAGCAACCATCTGCAGATCGATTCAAAAGATCGACTTTCTTGGCACTTCAGAAACTCACGCCACATGTTGGTCCACGTTGCACCTGATAAATACATCGCCGCTCAAAACAGCGTCGAGTGCTCCCAGGAGTTCATTGGCATGTACTTTCGTTACATAGCCGTAAGCGCCTGCCCGCAGAGCGGCATCAAGAATATCTTGTGAGCTGTACTGGGTAAGGAAAATGATCCGTACCTTGGGAAGCCGCTTCAGAATTCCGCGGGCCACATCGATGCCATTCAGGTCAGATAGTCCAATGTCAAGGAATATTACATCGGGTTGAAGATCTATAGCCTTCTGCAGTCCTGAACACCCGCTTCCTGCCTCACCCACGATATCGATTCCAGATCTCCCCTCTAGCGACTTCGCTACAAAGCGCCGCCAGAGCGCCTGATCATCCACAAGCATGACTCGAACCATAAACTGTTACACCTTCTGGATGCTTTGATCCCAGGTCTCAAGACGAACACCTGGGGTCCTGATCAAGGTTTTCAGTTGTATGGTTTCCTGTCGTTGCTCAATAGCAACCCCACATCTGCACTGTTTGACTTGGACGTGCCCGAAGGAAAACAGCTTTTCCGGAGCGCAAAAGGGAATCCGCGACTTTTGCCAAAATGCCTTCCTTATGCCAGATATGACGGCTGGGTGCAAACTGCGCCACCTCGAAGCCACGATGGAAACACTTGTTTTTCTATATTGACCCAGCTCTCTCTGCCTGAGATCACTTCGCCAAACCCGACCTGGCGCTTGCGTCGGTGATTGCTGATGGATTGCGCTGAGGGTGACAACATGCGTTCTCAACGGCAAATCTAATCAGTTCTGCGTTGCTGTGTATCCCAAGTGTCTCCATAATACGGTATTTGTGAAAAGCTACTGTACGCGGCTTAAGCCCAAGGATGGCAGCGGCCTCTTTCATTAAATGGCCTTCTGCGAGGAGTTGTAAAACCTCGATTTGACGGATTGTGAGTTTCTTAACTGCCGCCTTGGGGGTGGGACAGCGAATGAACGCTTCCTGAATGGCGCGCCGGATGAGCGGTGTTATATATTTCCGGCCGCGCAACGTCTCGTGAATTGCCTCAAGTAGTTCAACTGCAGCAGAGCTCTTAAGTAGATATGCGGAAGCTCCGCTGCGGAGGGCTTCAGATGCAAGATCTCCGTCTTCACTCGTTGTCACGAATACGATCTTCGTTCTTGGTACCTTCTTTCTGATCTTCTGCGCGGCAGCAAGGCCGTTCAACAGCGGCATTTCTGTGTCTGCAATGATCACGTCGGGCTTGAGTTCGACTGCTTTTTCCAACAGTGCAAGACCATCAGCAACGGAACCCACGACCTCATAGAGAGGCTCAAGTAGCTTCCGGAATGCGTCGGCTATCGTTATATGGTCGTCAGCGATCAGCACCGTAGGTTTGTGCATTGCCTTTGCTCAGCTTTATCTGATTGGTCTTTTGCCCCCGTTTTAAACACTGATAGTTTGGGCATGCGCAGACAACTGTGATTTTTAGCAGAGTGGCTCTAAATTTGCTGTTGAGAGATGGATGAGCCAGGCTGCTATTTTCAAGGCACTGGCAAAACCGGCAGCTGTAGAACGATTCTGCTTGAGGCGTAAGAAACAGGCCCGCTGTGCCCCCCTGGGATTCTTCGATTTAGGTTGAATTCCCAGAGCACGATTGATGATTCTGGAATCCAGCAATCTCCAATTTTGCCAGTATCGGAATCGCAAATGGATGCCCTACAGTCAAAGGAACAGGGTCAAGCTTGCATTCAGCCTTTGCACTTGACCGCAGGGAAGGCGCCACAGTCGTGGCATCCTGGCGATGCAGGACCGTCCCCATTGAGGTCGTCGGCAAGTTGAAAGCACAGAGACGACCTTATGGGGACTGGAATCAGAGAAGTCAGTTCTTGCGCCACTGAACAACGGTTTTTAAGTGGACAGACAGCTCTCAAATGACACTTTAACCTGGAAACCGGGAAGCAGACTCTAAAGGGGGAGCGCAGTGGCGCAGACCCGAGAAGCTGCCAGTATTAGCAGTATCCGCCAGCGTAGAACTCGGCGAATCTTACTATTCTGCGAGACATGACTGGAACCAGAAAACAATTCGCAGTTGCGGACGCGCGGAGGCTTTGCCGCTTCCTTTTGGAGGCGGTCAATGATGCGGTCATCATCATCGAGCCGGCAAGCAATCGCGTGATCGATGCAAACCGCTCAGCCTGCAGAGTTTATGGATATACAAAAAAAGAACTCATCGGCAAAATGCTGCAGGAACTTACTCACGAAGACACGGATTACTCGCACGCGCTTCACTCCGGACGACCGTTTGAGAGAACGGATGTCGCTAAAGACGGTCAGAAGATTGACTTGTTGGTCAGCCTTTCACTCATCGACTATTGGGGGCGCAACGCCATTTTAAGCATCATCCGGGATATCAGCGAGCGTAAGCGCATTGAGGCAGTTATCGCTGCCAGTGAGAAACGAGCTCGGCTGCTTATCCAGGGGATTTCGGAAATTGTCGCCGTGTTGGATGACAAGGGTGCGATTCAATTCATTAGTCCTCAAATACAGCGAGTGTTGGGAATTTCTCCTTCTGAAGTCCTGGGGCATAACGTGTTTGAGTTCCTCCATTCCGATGATCGCGATAGGGCTGCTGCTGAGTTCGCGAAGACTCTGAGCGAACCGGGAGAAGCTGTTCCCTCTGTCGTGCGGATAAAGGATCACAAAAATCAGTGGATACCATTTGAAATCATAGCCAACAACCAGCTTAGAGACCCTGCTATGAAGGGAGTCATTTTTACTGCACGTGACTTGCGCTTTCGCATGGAGGCAGAGCAGGCAATCAGACACGCCAATATAGATTTTGAGAGCCGCGTTGAGCAGCGTACGATTGAGCTCGCCAAAGCGAACGCAGCATTGCGTATTGAAAACCAGGAGCGTCGGTATGTTCAAACTCAGTTAGAGCACTCCGTTTCCCTGCTGAACGCTACTTTGGAATCCACCGTCGATGGCATCCTGGTTGTCTCCAATGAAGGGCGGATTACCAGTTTCAATCAGAAGTTCCTGGATATGTGGCACATTCCGCGGATTGCTGTGACTGGACTAAGAACTGGAGAGCTTCTTTCCTCTGTTGTGCCGCAATTGGAATCGTCAAGCGAGTTTCTCGAGGAATTGGAGGTCATGGAAGCCGATCCTGAGACAGTCAGCTTTAAACAGCTCAAACTTAAGGATGGCCGCATCTTCGAACGGTATTCGCAGCCACAGCGTGTGAACGATACGGCGATGGGGAGGGTATGGAGTTTTCGTGACGTCACCCAGGCTCGTCGTCTTGAAGAAGAATTGCGCCAGTCGCAGAAGATGGAAGCAATCGGCAGACTTGCGGGAGGGGTCGCGCATGATTTCAACAATGTGCTGATGATTATCTCCGGATGTGCCGACCAACTGCGGAGTGACCCTGATCTTCCGCCGCAAGACCATGCTTGCTGTGAGCAACTAGTCGACGCTACCAAGAGGGCCACAGCTTTAACACGCCAATTACTGGCATTCAGTCGCAAGCACCCCATCCAGCCGCAGGCAGTCGACCTGAATGCGACCATCTCAGAACTGGCGGGCATGCTGCGTCCGTTGCTCACGGGGAGCATCCAACTCGTAATAAATAGCCGTGGCGAAAACCTCATTGTCCATGTAGATCCCTCGCAACTCCAGTTAATGATCATGAACCTCGCTCTCAATGCGCGTGATGCAATGCCCGAGGGAGGAATTCTCTCGTTGACCACGACTGCTGAGGCTCTGCCTGCGGATGCGGTGCTACCGGACGGGCCAAGTAGTTTTGTGGTGCTTGAAGTCACCGATACGGGTGCAGGCATGTCTCAGGAAATAAAAGAACGCATTTTTGAACCATTTTTCACAACCAAGGGAATCGGTAAAGGTACTGGGCTCGGTCTCGCAATGGCCTATGGAATTGTCGAGCAAGCGAATGGGCATATCACTGTTGAAAGCGAGCCCGGCCATGGTACGACCTTTCGTATTTATCTGCCCCTTTATACTGCGTCGATTGAAGAGATACCTCGGCTGCTGGACAATACCCCGGGCCGTGGCAATGCGACGATATTGTTGGTGGAAGACGAGCGGCCAATTAGAACAATGACCCGTGAGTACCTGGAAGGGCTCGGCTATACAGTATTGGAAGCGGCGGACGGAGAAGAGGCTTTGCGCATCTTTCGCGAACATCACCACTCTGTTGCTCTTTTAGTAACCGACATTATTATGCCTGGAATAAGAGGAGACGATCTGGCCCGTGAAATTCGAAAGCAGCAACCGAGTGTTGGTGCGGTCTTGATCTCCGGTTTTATGGATGTCGGCCAATTGGACAGCGAAAGCGCCGTTCTGGAGAAGCCATTTGCGTTTCCTGAACTGGGTCGATGCGTGGAAGCAACTCTGGCGCGGACAAAATCATTAAGGTCTGACACTAACGACTCTCAAGGTTCAGCCGAGACACACGTGGCGTGAGGCAGCGACTTCTTTTGAAATGGCTGGCGGGACGATCGATCGTTGCTATTCCGTATAGAGCAAAAGCAGAAAACCTAAAACTATTACACTGTTTGGCCACAGGTAGCGCCGGATTCCAGCGGTTGGCCGCGTGTAATCGTACATCAGCTTGAAGAGGGCTATCCAGAATCCAACAACCGCGAACCATGCGTGCTGATTCTTGATTTTCTCTGGAACGCCGGAATGCTCATGAGAATGCGGGCCGGCTACGTCGGAAAACTGGGCTCGAGCGGCCGAAGGACTGGCGATGTGGCTGTGATCTTCATGGTGATGAGATGGAGTATTACTCGCGTCGAGTCGATAGGGCTCGCTGGATACAGGCTCGATCGTTGGTTGCGCGATGGACTTGCTGATACCCTCATTGCTATGGTGGTGGAATATGAGCGAGACGCCGCCTATTGCACACAATATGGGAAATACGATCCTCAATGATCTCTTCTGCATTCTGGGAATGAGCTGCATGGCCTGAACGGCTCCAATGGTCAGGAGAAGCAGGCCGTAGAGTTTGTGCTGGCGGGCCTCCGCATCATGACTCAATAACCAGGTCCAGCTCAGGTTCCCTCGAGGCCAGATCTCGTCATCGCTCCACGCGAGAAGAAACAAGCCCGCCATGGCGAAGAGCAGGGGCGCCAACCAGCGCAGCCATCGCGCCTTCTGATAACGTTCACTCGCGATGATGCTTACCCCGATCGCAATGAGGAACAGTCCTGCAATGTGATGGTTCAGTTCAGACGATGCTTTGTCAGGATCAAATCCAGAAGCAGCAGACATTTTTGACGGACTGCTTTCAGGGGCCGCGCCCAAACCCGATTGAGCAACAGTGGAGACCATCAACACCATGCACAAAAAAGCATGAGCGGCCCAGATATAAAGAAAAGAGCGTCGCATCTATGTCTCCATGCAGAGAAGTGTCAACTTGTCTCTCACCTCTTTGAAACTTTCGCTCTTGCCTCTGGTATTTGGCGGAGCGTTTTCCTGCAAATGCTTAACTTGCCAGCAGGCGGCCCCGCGGACTGCCACAAGACCTCTCTTCATCGATAATGCCCTGCAGGGCAAGAATGTAGTCACCAAGTGTTGCGCTCCCAACCAGCCATATCTCGTAGTAGGACCGCAAGTCCTCAGAGGTGCTATGATTGTGCCGTATTACGCCTGTCTGCTTGATTCCGACCATTTCTGCTACGCATTCTGACACCTGCATAATCAGTATGGGTGGCATGAGTATGCCGGCCGGGAGAACGCTTGATAGTATGCTTTTGGTATAGTCATGCAGTTCTTCCGTTGAAATGTGCCGACATACATCTACAGAATTCACAATTGCGAAATTCATAAGCGAGCTCTCCCGTAAATCATTCAATCATGCTCATTAACTCGGGTAAATGAATAGCCCAGATAACTTTTTGTTCGCGGCAATTCCTGAGCAAAAGCGCTGGTACAGAGGAAGCTCACAATTACGAGCGGGACTTTTGTCATTGTCCAAGTCTCCTGTTAAGGGGGTGCTCCGATTCCTGTACCCTCTGCAGCTCGGATCAGTACCGATCATCTTTCCAGCCGAAGCAAGGCGAAACTGTCAAAAGTGTCAGCGCATCCCTCTTCGAGGGTATTGTTCGGCATAAGGATCAAACCAGCGTGCTATATACAGGGTATTGGTAACGTAAGACGAGGCTTGCATAATGTCTAGAATGATCATGCAAGCTTTAGAACCCCGCGTGACATTTCAAAGCGAGCACTTGAAGTCACGTGTGTGAATGGTTGGATGGTAGGGGGATCTGTGCTGGCATCTCGTGGCAGGTGCGCCCGTGTATACGGGAAAATGGCGTTCCAAAATGGGAATTGAACGCTCTCATGCCGCGCGCCCTTGTCTCTCAGGCCGCAGATGATCTCTGCCTGAGCGGAGTCTTATTTGGAGCTGGTTCTGAATGCAAATTTCATGTTGGATCTCTGTTTTTGCGGTTTTCTGTTATTTTTGCCAGTTTGGCATGGACTCCCCTCAGTGTAAACAAGGTTTGCAAATGCAAAGCTCACACTCTTGGCTACGCGTCCTGGCAAGCGCGGACGCGAACAGAGAAACAAAGCAGTCAAAGTCGTGCAAGGTGAGAGCGTTGTTCGGAACCGAGAACTGGTTTAGAAGGATTAATCATGGCGACCGAGCAGATATCTGGTGCGGCATTGAACGCTCATTCTCATGTCGACTTTCATTCACAGCACGCTCCTTGCGCGCGCCGATCTCATATCCTGGTAGTTGATGACGACTGCGGAGTCCGTGCCACTCTGAGTCTTTTGCTTATGTCAGCAGGCTACCATCTGACTACGGCGCCAAATGGAATACAGGCGCTCCAGCAGCTCAAAACAAGGCCTCCGGCATTGCTATTGTGCGACCTGGATCTTCCGACAATGTCTGGGCGCGAGTTTCTCTCGATCGTTCGTCGTCGGTTTCCTGAAATTGGGGTGGTTGCTATGAGCGGAGCTCATTCCGGAGAGGATGTTCCCGAGGGTGTGATGGCAGATGCGTTTTATGCGAAAGGGCAACGAACTCCGGCCATTCTTTTTCAAATTGTGGCGAATATCATCTCGAAATGTTCATTTGAGACATCCCGCCATCCCAGGCGGCTTACGCCTGTTTGGGGGCGACCGATTACCAGGGATAGCTCCGGAACATGGTATGTTCTGGTCACATGTGAGGACTGCCTTCGTTCTTTCCCTGTTTCACTCGATGCCGGCATCAAGCGAGGTATCCACCAGGCACATTGCAACTTTTGTCAGGCTGAACTCCACTACATTGCTGATCCCTGTAGCGCAAGTGATGATTACTTTAGAACCACTGTGAGGGTTCCGCATCGTACTGGCGGCGGTATGCAGGGCTGTACCTCACAAAATTCATTATTCTCGAAGCCGCTATGACATTCCATGACCGCGGCCCGAGTAAAATCCCGAGTAGAATGCTGCGCTTGATAAGAGGTGTCAACGAGTCGAGACAAGCTAGTGAGGCCCTTGTGAGAGACGATGAGGAATTCAACCTGGTGTTTGAGGCCGCTAGCCTTGGATGCTGGTCTTGGAATAGCGAAACAGAGCGTTTCACCGTCAATGCCGGCACGAGATCGATTCTTGGCTTACCTTCCGTCTCAGAAGTTACATTCGATGTGTTTTGGAGCACCGTCCATCCGGATGAACGTGAACGCGTCCACCAGGAGTGGCCGCAATTTCAACATGGAAGCCTCCCTTTTTCGTTTGCCTATCGAGTGTTGTGGGCTGACGGTACGATTCACTCGGTGGAAATGTGGGGACACGCTTTTGACGGCGCCGGCAAGCCCATGCAGATGATCGGTGTTGTTCTTG
This sequence comes from Candidatus Angelobacter sp., assembly GCA_035277785.1. Lineage (GTDB taxonomy): Bacteria > Acidobacteriota > Terriglobia > Terriglobales > Acidobacteriaceae > Angelobacter. The sequence goes on from DATEJX010000269.1 coordinate 22,005, forward strand.
ATGTGACCAACAGAAAAAATACAGAAGAAGCTCTGCGAGCGGTTAGCGGCCGTCTCATTCAAGCGCAGGAAGAAGAAAGGATCAGGATTGCCAGAGAACTTCATGATGATATTGGACAGCGAATTTCATTGCTGGCAGTTGAGTTGAAAAGACTCGAAGAGAACCCCGGCTTGTCCGGGGACCAATTGCATCAGGATATTGAATATCTGGCACAGTTTGCGGAAGCAACTGCAACCAGTATTCAAGCCCTGTCGCGCACATTGCATTCTTCAAAGCTGGAAATACTGGGAATTAGCGCTGCTATGAAAAGTCTTTGCGCAGAATTCGGCCGCCAGAATCGTACGGCAATAGAATTTGCAACCAATGTTTCGTATGTCCTTCCGCACGGTATTTCTCTTTGCCTCTACCGCATACTACAGGAAGGGCTACATAATGCAGTCAAGTACAGCGGGGCACAACGGATTTTCGTCCAACTGCACGGAGGCTCTGATTCTGTTGAATTGACAATCAGGGACTCTGGTACGGGGTTCGATGTTGAGTCAGTGGCGGCGGGAAGCGGACTAGGCCTCATCAGCATGCAGGAACGTGTGCACCTGGTAAGTGGAACAATCATGATTGAATCAGCCCCAAGCCGAGGCACAACGATACGGGCAAAAATTCCGCTGGAAGAGTCAACAGCAGCGCGCTGTGCCTGATGATCAGCAAGGAAGTTGGCTGGTCAGGTGCAATGGGCTGCAAACGGCCTCGAGGAATTCCGGCACTGACCGCACTCAAAATAGTGGAACCATCACTTGCCTGCAACGATCTTCTTTGGCAGTGTCATCGGCAGAGCTTCCTGTTTGTCCTTGATTTCGGCTTCGATACTGTGAAAGTGAACCTCTCTTTGTGGAAATGGAATTTCAATTCCCGCTCGGTGTAATGTTTGGAATATCGCCAGCCCGACCTCACTTTTTAATTCAAACCAGATAGATTGAGCGGCCCAAAATCTGAGCTCGAGGTTCAAGGCACTGTCTCCAAAGCCCAAAAAGAAGGCTTCGGGCCTGGGGTCTTTCAAAATTCGTGGATTCGCTTCCGCCACTTCAATCAGTAGTCGGAGAGCCAATTGAGGATCCGTTCCATAAGCGACTCCGAGAGGCACTTCAACTCGACGCCGCGCGGAAGTCAGAGTCCAGTTGATAACCTCGTTGGCAAGGAGATTGCTGTTGGGAACAATCGCTTCCGCATATTGAGCTGTCAGGACTGTTGTGGATCGGGCGCCGATGCGTCTTACAGTACCGGCCACGCCGGCAGCTTCCACGGTATCCCCGACTCGAAAGGGACGTTCGAACAAAATAATGAGGCCAGATGCAAAATTGCTGACGATGTTTTGCAGCCCGAAACCGACGCCAAGTCCGATAGCGCCGGTGATCACGGTGAATTTATTGAGCTCCACTCCTGCATTGGTCAGGGCGGCGAAAAACATACTCGTCAATAGAACATAATAAGTGACCCTTGAGATGGCAAAGGCCAGCCCTCCCCGCAACGATAGCGGCGGCAGTAAAACGTCCTCCAGGATGAATTTTGCGATGTTGGAAACAACATAACCGAGCAGTAGGAGCAAAAACAGGGTCAGGATGCCATCCAGGGTTACATGGACTTTTCCGAATCCAATCGGATAGTGGAGGACCTCCTTAATCGAGCGCAAAACGATATCCCGCGCGGCGAAAAGATAAAGGTTGACATTCAACCAGGTCAGGGTGGCACAGAGGACAAGAATGCGTTTCCCTAATCGCTCCACTGCCTCCGCGCGCGTTTCAGGCAGTGACTGGAACCACTTGCTGTTTACCGCGATTGCTATGGCCCCATCAAAGAGCTTGACGACCGTATACAGCAACGCAAACGTAAATGCCGAAAACAGAGTTCCAGCTCCAAGAATCTGTGAAAGAGAAACAAATCCCACAATGTTCGCCACGAGAGATAGCGCCAACACCGCAATGCCAATTCGAATTCCGACAATGAAAAGCCTGCGTGGCCACCTCAAAAATGGCTGCATCCTGAGCAGGGCGGGGCGCGTCAGCCACGTAAAGAGAGAAATTGCTGCAAGGATGATTGCCACAAGAAGCTCGCGCTTGAACACGGCTCCAAACTGCAGGATAAGATAAGCCCACTGCAAGAAATAGAAAATGCAAATCGCTAACAGGAGCTTTCGCATCTCAGGCGCAATCAAAGCAGGAAGGAGACGCAACACCGGAACGATATACACCAGGCAGATAACAAACGACACACCGGTGGGCCCGGTGTTCATGATTCCCACGGTTGTTAACAGACTCGCCAGAAGCGCGACAGAAAAAGGCCGCCCGAACAACCGTTGCACGCCCAGGCTGACCGTTGCATCCGCGCGTCTCGCCTGACGTCTGCACTGGAAAGCGATGAGCAATGCGATTATGTAAATTACGCCTGTGCCGACAAGTTGAAGCTCGCTGGCCCGCGCGAAACGAGCGGTGCCAGTGAAAGCGCGCCTTCCGGAAGCGTAGATCGCTGTACTGATCGATTGATCAGAGACGGCCCGATCCCGCTGCGCCCACAAAGGATAGCTGTCTCTCTCCAGAAGGCGGTCACGCAGTCTTTCTCGCGCCTCATTCAATCGCTGAAGTACACCTATGATCTCGCGGTCCTGCTCAGCAACCTGATTTTGCAGAGTGAGGATATGGTTGAGCTGCTGCTGCGCCTGGGAACGAAGGCTCTGTATTGCATCCACTTCCCGCTGTACGCTGCCTGCCACAAGGCCGAGGCCGGCGGTCCCACGGACCTGCTCAAGCGTAGCCTTCCAACGCGAGTTCTCGGCATCAAGCACTCCGATTTGCTTTTCAACCGCGGCAGCTCGCGCGGTCAGTGACCTTCGCTGGATTGCATATTCTTCGGCCAGTGCTCTCCAGTAGCGGCCTTCATCCTGTAACTGCATGATGTTCGGTATGCCGGAGAGCAAGTCTTGCACTTGATGAGACCTCTGCTGGACTTCTTCAGCACGCGCTCTGCCTTCAGAATCGGTGAGTGACTGACCCGGAACGGACATAAGACTTTGTGAGACTTCGAGTAAAAGTCCGTCCAGCTTCTCTGCCTCATCTGCAATTTGCGGCAAAGGAATCACCTTAACAGGAGTAGGCGAGGGGGTGGGAGTCGGCGTTGCTGTTTTCTCAGCCGGAGCAGTTGCGCGTTGCGAAGTAAAAAGCGACTTTGCGGGCTGTGCTTCTAAATGGCCGCTGACAAAAATAACCAGCACAAGAAAAATGCCATACGAGCCAGGGAGGTGAGAGTCTAAAGAGAGAAGAAGCCGCATGAAACCGTTTCGGCTTGGGGCTGCTTGAGCCATCGCGGACACGGACCAGTATGAAAAGCGGCTTTCTACTGCTCCCATCCTCCTCCCAAAGCGTTGTAGACTTGCACAAGCGCTAATCGTTCGTTGAGTTCAGCCTGGGCAAGATTCAAGCGTGCGGTGAAGTATCGGGTATCGCTGTCGAGGACTTCAAGATAACTTGCTGCTCCGCCACGATAACGCACATCAGAGAGGCGCGTGGCGTCTTCTGCAGCGTTGGCAAGTAATTCCTGCTGTTGCCTGGACTCCTGATTCTTACTGTACGCAATAAGCGAGTCGGAGACGTTACGGAGAGCCTGTTGAATCGTCTGCTGATAAATGAGCGCTGCTTCCACTTGCTGCGCTTCAGACAGTTTCACCCCGGATCGGATTCTGCCGCCCGCAAAAATCGTCTGTACAGCCTGAGCACCCGCGCTCCAGAATCCCGACGAAGCTGAAGCCAGAGACGTCAATGCTGAACTCTGATACCCTCCCACTCCGGTGAGGGCAATCGAAGGGAAGTACGCGGCTTTAGCAACCCCGATGCGCGCGTTCGCTGCAACCAGAAGCTGCTCTGCCGCCTGAATATCAGGACGTCTCTCCAGTAGCTCAGAGGGCAGTCCCGCGGGTACGGTAGGAGCAATGGCATTGTCGACGAGCGGCTTGCCACGAACGATCGGGCCCGGGTTCTTGCCGATCAAGATACTAAGAAAGTTTTCCTGCTGCTCAATCTGCCGCTCCAGGTCGGGAATGGATGCAGCAGCGAAATAGACGAGTTGCTCCGACTGCCGAACATCCATCATGGAGGTGACACCACCGGCGGCGCGCACCTTGACCAGCCGCAACGACTCCTCCCTCGCTGCCAGCGTCTGTTTGGAAATCTCCAACTCCAAATCAAGTTCGCGCAGCTGGAAATATGCTGATGCGACGTCGCTCACAAGGCTGCTCATCACAGCCCGCTGCCCCCATTCTGTGGCCAGCAGGTCGGCTCGGGCAGCCTCAGTGGCACGCCGGAATTTGCCCCAGAAATCGAGTTCCCAGAATAATGAGAGGCTCACGGCCATTGAACTGGTATTCACCTCAGGTCCCTGGACCGTCCGTTGCACACGCTCGTTTACGCCAGCTACGCTTCCCGTAATCGTGGGAAACTGGTCCGCGCGTGTGATGCCGAGCAGCGCCTGTGCCTGCAGCACACGCGCTGCCGCAATGCGGATGTCATAATTTTCCTTAAGCGCGGTGCGAATCAGTTCTTGTAACTGCAAATCCTGGAAGACAGTCCACCACTTTTCGTTGCCAAGAGATGGGGCAGTCTGAAGTTGGTGCTGGTCGGCGCCCCGGTAAACTGAAGGTGTGTCAATCTTCGGCCGCCTGTAATTTGGTCCTACGCTACAGCCTGGCAGTAAAAGCAAGGTGCAAAGAAAGGCGGAATAAATGGATTTCAACATCCTCACGCTGCCTCCTTGCGCTCCGCTAGTTTAGTCGGGACTGGCGGCTCGTCTCCTTTTTTCTTGGTTCGGTGCGCCAGGCGTTCAACCACGTCGAAGCTCACCGGAATAAGAAATATGGCTATGACTGAAGCTGCAAGCATGCCGCCAATCACTGCGCTGCCAAGCACCCGGCGTGAAATTGCGCCCGCACCCGTGGCAGTCCACAACGGAACACAACCAAGGATGAAGGCAAACGCTGTCATTAAAATGGGCCGCAAGCGCAGTCGAGCTCCGGACAAGGCCGCTTCCTCAATCGATTTGCCGTTCTCAAATTCCATCTTGGCGAATTCCACGATCAAAATTGCGTTCTTGGCGGCCAGACCGATCAGCATGACCAGCCCAATCTGCGCATAGACGTTGTTCTCCAACCCGCGCAGGTAAAGAAACATAAAGGCTCCCAACACTGCGATAGGTGTTCCCAAGAGCACGCTGAATGGCAATGACCAGCTTTCATATTGGGCTGCCAGAATCAGGAACACAAAGAGGAGTGACATGGTGAAGATCACTCCCGCCGAGACGCCCTCAGCCGCCTTCTTCTCCTGGAACGACATGCCAAGATAGTCGTAGCCCATTTCAGCTGGCATGGTCTGCGCAAACACTTCTTCGAGTGCTTTTGTTGCTTGCGCTGAGCTGTACCCCGGGGCAGCACTGCCGTTGATCTGCGCGCATCGGTAAAGGTTGTAACGCATTGTAAATTCAGGGCCGGTGTTGGGCCTCACGTGAGTCAGGGCAGCCATCGGTACAGGCTGGCCCGTGGTATTGGTTACATAAAACTGTCCCACGTTTTCTGCGTTGGTTCGGTAGTCTCCTTCTGCCTGGAGATAGACCTGCCATTGTCGTCCAAAGCGATTGAAGTAGTTCACCAGGACTCCGCCCATAAACATCTGCAGTGTCTTGTACACATCAGAGAGTTGGACACCTTGGGCAATCACCTTGGGGCGGTCCACATCGACAAAGACCTGCGGAATGGTAGGCAAGGCCGTGGTGCTAATACCCGCAAGTTCAGGCCGCTTGCGTGCGGCAGCCATGAACTGAGCTAGATTCTTGTTGAGAACTTCCGGCTTCCCGCCGGAACGATCTTCCAGCAGGAAGCTGAAGCCGCCGGAAGTTCCCACACCTGGAATGGCCGGAGGCGGGAACGAGAATGCAAGTCCCTGGTCTACTTTGGTCAGCTCCGTATTCAGGTGTTTCTTGATGGCTTCGTACTGCTCCTCCGGCGCCTTTCGTTCCGCCCATTCTTTGAGAGTGATGAAATAAAACGAACTGAAAGTATTTTGCACGCCGCTCAACATGCTGTAGCCGATCACTGACGTCACGCCTTCAACGCCATGGGTCTTCGTGACAATGTCTTCGATCCTGCGCGAGGCTTCGTCATTCCGCTGCAGTGACGCGGCATTGGGTAGTTGCAGTCCGGCGTATACGAAGCCCTGGTCTTCGTCTGGGAGGAAGCTTTTGGGTAAACGCGAACCGAACCACATGGCCAACACTGTGACGCCCACGAGAGACAGCATGCTGATTCCGGCCTTGCGGATCATGCCGCCACAGACGCTGACATATCCATCAGTGGTGCGCCCAAATACGCGGTTGAACCAGCGGAAGAAAACTCCCAGCGGTCCACGCGTCTCTCTCCTGCGCCGCAGCAGCATTGCTGAAAGTGCCGGGCTCAGCGATAGTGCATTGAACGCTGAGATCAGGACCGAAATAGCAATTGTGATCGCGAACTGCTGGTACAACCGTCCGGTGATGCCGGGAATGAACGCTGTCGGCACGAACACCGCGGCCAGGATGAGTGCAATCGCTATCACGGGTCCTGAAACTTCTTCCATGGCCTTATAAGCCGCCTCTTTGGGCGACATGCCATGCTCGATGTGGTGCTCCACGGCCTCCACAACCACGATTGCATCATCGACGACGAGCCCTATCGCCAGCACCAATCCAAAGAGCGACAACGTGTTAATCGAAAAACCGAGCATTGGGAAAATGACAAACGTTCCCACCAGAGAAACAGGAACCGCGAGCAATGGGATCAAGGTGGCTCGCCAGCCTTGCAGGAAGATGTAGACAACAATGATGACCAGAATGATTGCTTCGAATAACGTTTTCTGTATTTCTCTAAGCCCCTCAGTTACAGCCAGCGTGGTATCAAGCGCAATTGCATAATCAAGGTCCTGCGGGAACCGGGCCTTCGCTTCGGCCATCAATTTTCGCACCCCAGCTGCCGCCTGCACCGCATTGGTTCCCGGCAGCTGGTAGATGGCAAGGACAGCCGCCGGCTTCCCGTTGTATCGGCCAATGATGTTGTACGTCTGCGCTCCCAGTTCAATCCGGGCAACATCCTTCATATAGAGGATGGATCCGTCCGGGTTTGCACGCACCACAATGTTGCCGAATTCTTCCGGGGACGGCAGCCGTCCTTCTGCGCGCACTGCATAGGTAAAATCCTGACCTTTGGGCACAGGCTCTCCGCCAATCTGACCGGCAGGATTGACAGTGTTCTGCGTCTGAATGGCTTTGATCAATTCAGGGACGGTGACTCCAAGTTTCGCCAGTCGATCCGGTTTTATCCAGCAACGCATGGCGTACTGTCCCGCTCCGAATACAGTCACGCTGGCAATGCCGGGAACGCGTGTGAGTTGGTCGTTCAAATTCACATAGGCATAATTTGCCAGAAAGATGTTGTCGTAGGTCCCTTTGGGCGAAATCAGGTTTACCAGCATCAATGGCGCTGCCGTCGACTTTTGTACTGTGACCCCATAGTTGACGACGTCCACGGGCAACTGCGAGTTCGCCTGGTTGGTACGCATCTGGGCCAGGATCTGGTCGGTGCTTGGGTCCGTCTTGATGTCGAAGTTGACCGTGAGCGTCATGGCTCCGTTGTTGGCGTTGGTGGAGTACATGTAATTCATGTTGTCCACGCCGCTCATTTGTTGTTCGATGGGCGTTGCCACGGATTGCTCAACAGTTTCCGCATCCGCTCCAGGATAGGTGGCCTTCACCTGGATTTCAGGAGGTGCAATATTAGGAAACTGTGCCGTCGGAAGTCGCAGCATGGATATAACGCCGATGATCACCATGAGAATAGAAATGACGATGGCTACGATGGGGCGGCGAATAAAGAAATTTGCCATGACTATTTGCCTTGTCCTGAAGGTTGGAACTGTTTAGCAATGACAGGCGATCCTTCGCGCACCTTCTGGAAGCCCTCAACAATTACTCGATCCGACGGCTCGACGCCCTCTTTAATGATCCACATATCACCTACCGTTTGTGCCACGTTCACTGGCCGGATCGTTGCCTTGTTATCAGGCGTGACAACTACAACCGAATAAGTACCCTGGGTTTCTGTCACCGCCCGTTGTGGCACCAGGAGTGCCCCTTTGGCCAGAGAGGTTGGAATTCGGACTCGCGCGAACTGTCCTGGCCGGAGAACGCCGGCGTGATTGTCAAATGCAGCGGCAAATCGTATGGTGCCGGTTTTTTGATCTACCTGACGATCGGCGAGGAGAATAGAGCCTTTGCTCGGATAGACGCTGCCGTCTGCCAGGATCAACTCCAGTGCTTTGGTTTTTCCGGCAACACGCTTTCCGCTGACCACTTCGCTGATGCGTGATGCAAACGGCAGATACTCCTGCTCACTGATGGAAAAATATGCTTTGATCGGCTGAACCTGTGACACGGTGGTGAGGACTGTTGTTGGACTGACCAGGTCGCCAATTTGCCCTTTTGCCAGCCCCGCGATTCCGTCAACCAGAGAACGGACTTTTGTGAATTCCAGGTTCAGACGAGCCTGTTCCACTTGTGCCTTTGTCGCATCGACAGTCGCTTTGGCCGCAGCGTTGGCCTGGATGTCATTATCGAGTTGTGCCTGGGGGATTGCACTCTGCTTGGCGAGCGGCGTATCACGTTGCACATCCAATGCGGTCTTGCCGAGTTGGGCCTCTGCTTGCGCCTGCTGCCCTAGTGTCTGTTGCAAAGCCGCCTGGAAAGGACGGGGATCGATTTCGAACAACACCTCGCCTTTGTGCACCACCATTCCCTCCTGGTAGTTCTGCTTCAGCAGGTACCCGGTCACCTGGGGCCTGATGTCGGCATTGACATATCCATCCAGAGTTGCAACCCACTCGCCGTAGATCGGCACATCCTTTTGCTCAACGCTGGTGACTTGCACCTCCGGAGGAGGAGGCGGAGCCGCTTCCGTCTTCTTCTCGCACCCGGTGAGCGAGAACAGGGCAATCAAAGATAAAAGAGCAGCCGCCCAGAGCTGCTGCCTTGGACATTGCTGACAAAGGATTGCCTGCATTTCGCCCCTCCTGCCAGAAACCCAGGTTCGGTCACGCACCTGTTTGCACAGTCTCCAGGGTTTCCCGATGCCGCGTTCTAAACTGATTCTTGTCGGCCCGGCAGCACAACTGAACTGGTAAAAGTACTGGTTCCCCGAACAGCCCTACTGAATACATATTGAGTTTGATAGCTTACGGACTCCCGTTCTGCAAGCTGCACACGTGTCTTTGCTCAGGTCTCGGAGCCTTCGTTGGAGGACGCTATGGAATGGCTGGGACACCTCTTCGAGAAATATCCGGAGATGCCCGTTTATCTCGCGATTGGGATTGGCTATCTCATCGGCGCTCTGAAGTTCCGAGGGGCAGGGCTAGGAGCGGTGACCGGTTCCTTGCTGGGTGGCATCCTCGTTGGGAATTTTTTCCACGTACCTGTTTCAGAGACTGCAAAATCGATCTTTTTTCTGCTCTTTCTCTTTGGAATCGGTTACTCGGTAGGGCCGAGTTTTTTTCACAGCATGAAAGGGGATGGCTGGCGATGGGCGGTGCTGGGTGTGTTCATGCCTTTTGTGGGTCTCATGACCGCTTATGCCGTGGCACGCCTGCTGAAGCTTGACCTGGGGTTTGCTGCAGGGCTGCTCTCAGGATCTCTGACGGAGTCACCAGCAATTGGCACTGCCAGTGAAGCCATTCGAAACCTCGCCATGCCTGACCCGCAAAAACAACACCTGATCAGCCATATCGCGGTGGCCGACGCAGTTTGCTACATCTTCGGCACTGCTGGGCTGATCTGGTTTGTGAGCAGCCTGGGGCCGAAGCTGCTCAGGGTTGATTTGCGTGACGAGTCTAAAAGACTCGAAGCAAGCCTTGGTATCAAGCGAACCAAGCTTGGAATCAGTCCCGCCTGGCAACCGGTGACGATGCGCGCATACACCATACCCACCGGAGCTGCAATTATTGGAAAAACCGTGGACCAGGCTGAACATTCCGTGAAAGGCGCCCGCGTGTTTGCTGAACGTATCCGGCGGAACGGGGAAGTCTTTAAGCCCGCTCCGGCCACCGTTTTTGAGGCTGGCGACAGGGTAGCGCTGTTGGGACGTACCGATGTTCTTGTAAACGTAGTCGGAACTGCCGCACCCGAGGTTGCTGATCCGGAACTGCTGGACATAGCTGTTGCTTCGTTCGGCATTTATGTGACGGGGAAACAGCTGATTGGAAAGACGCTGGAAGAGATCGTGGTGACTGTTGATGAAACCCGAAGCGTTCTCCTTCGCGGCATCACAAGAAATTCACAAGACATTCCGGTTGGTCTGAATACCGTTGTTGAACGTGGCGATACCCTGCACGTGACTGGAACCGAGCCGGCTGTCGACGCCTTCGCAAAGATTGCCGGAGTCGTTCTGAGCCCTGTCCAGGAGAGTGACCTTGCGACCATGAGTCTGGCCATATTCGTCGGAGTATTGGCTGGCGCAATCATAACCATTCCGATAGGACAGCTGAGAATCAATATCGGCACGAGTGTGGGAACGCTTCTGGCCGGATTGCTGGTCGGTTGGGCTCGCTCTGTGGTTCCGTGGTTTGGCCGGATTCCCGACGGCGCAATCCTCTTCATGCGTTCTATGGGATTGGCTGCGTTCGTCGCGATGATCGGACTCAAAGCCGGCCCAGTATTCGTTACTGCACTCAAGGATGTGGGATATGTGCTGCTGCTCGGGGGAATGGTTGTCACCATCATGCCTTTGCTAACGGGACTTCTATTCGGCAGGTATGTTCTCAAGCTCAATCCAGTTCTTCTGCTTGGGGGATTGTCCGGCGCACAAACGATGACAGCCGGCCTTGCTGCCGTACAGGAAAAAGCAGACAGCACCGTAGCCGTTTTGGGCTATTCAGGCACTGTCGCGTTCGGACACATCCTGCTTACAACCTGCGGAACCCTCATCATCGCGTTGCTGAGTTAATGGCTGGAATGTTTTGAAGACATTAGCCAGTGTTTTAAGGGGATTCAAGGGGATTCAAAGAAGAGAAACTCCGCACATCCATTGAATACCGCCAGACATGTGGATCAACATTGTTCGCCCGCGGCATGCCCGCCATTTCGAAGCACCGGCTGGGGATGAGAAAAGGAAAAGTGATGGAAGAAATGTGGTTGAGATTCGTTAGAAACCTCCTGGGACGATTTGACGGGCCGCTGCACTTCCGACTTATCGTTCAACCGATGATGGCGGCCATCTTCGGAATCTATGGCGGGATCAAGGATGGAAGGGCAGGCAGGCCCGCGTACCTCTGGAGTATGTTTCTGAGCTCACATCACCGTAAAGAGCTCCTGCGTGAAGCATGGAAGCGTGTGGGCAGAGTATTTATATTTGCCGTTGTGCTCGACGTGGGCTACCAGCTCTACGAACAGGGTACACTTTATCCCGGCGAAACTCTGGTGGTTGCCTTCGTATTAGCGATCGTTCCTTACTTCATTGTGCGGGGACCAGCGAATCGCATCGGCAGGCTATTCCGCAAAGACTCACCTGTAATTCGTCCTGCCGCGCACAAGAAAACAGGTGTGGGGTAGAAGCTGGCATCGAAACGCTGCGCCGGAAAGGAATGATCCGGCCCCTCAGCGCTCCATGATTCCGGCCAGACGCCAGGGTGTGGCATGGTAACTTTCGAACTCGATCTGCTGCTTTTTCTTGTCTACCCTGAAGCGGCCACCGGCAACCAGATTTCCAGTGCTCTTCGACTTATCATTGCTGAGATGGATCTCGATCAGCGAGATATCGTAGTCTTCGCTGCGGCTGCTGAACATTGCCTCAGCGATGTTGATTGGCCGGTCTGTGATCATGCGGATGGTCCGGCCGTTCGGAGTCTCAATACTTCTAATGTACGCGATCTGGTACCCTACGCCTCCGGAGCTAAGCCTCACGCGACCCTTTGATTTCATGCGGCTGAGCGCATCTACCAACTTCTCATTGCCCCCTTTTGTGAAGGCATCAATCAGCGTTTTTTGCTCAGCCGGAGTTGAATAACCTTCGATGATAATCGTGATTCCGAAGTTACGGCCCGCCATCGTGGTCGTTCCAAACACCTGGGCTTGAATGGTTTCTGGCTTCGGCTCCGAGTCACTGACAGCGGTTGCAACAAATACGACCAGAAGCGATGCAATTATGAGACATGACTTCGTATGGCGAAACATGAGAGCTCCTTTCCTCACAACGAGCCCGAAATATCCATACCGGCCACTTATATCGATGGCGGCAATCCTCACATTCACTCTTTCTATCGCGTGCAATTCGCGATGCGCGACTGTCAAAACAGACAGCGACCTACCACATGTCATAGCCTTCCATAGTGTGCGTCAGATATAGCCTGAGTTTGGACCGCTAAAAAGCTCCCGACCAGCCTTGAAAACTGGAGAAGTGCGTTTCCCGACACTTTGAATTTCGCGTTCAAAATCAACAAAAGAGGTGCATATATTGCGCGCACGCAACGACAAACGAATTTAGGGCACGAAACAATTTCCTCAAACGGCTTTAGCAGTCAGGACATTCCGAGGCTGCGAAATTCAAGCTGAGGAGTCGGGTCTTGTCGGAAGTTCGGATTCTTGTTGTTGATGATTATCTCCCCTGGCACAAGTCAGTTGTGTCCATCCTTCGCCAAAGCCCTGCGATGCGAGTCGTTGGCACTGCAGTAAATGGATTGGAGGCATTGACGCGACTAATTGAGTTGCGGCCAGATGTTGTTCTGCTCGACTTCGACATGCCCGTCCTGGACGGGATCCAAACCATGGCTGAGATCCTGCGCCTGTCGCCCAGCACACGCGTCATCTTCGTTACAGCCAGTGATTCGCCCACATTCAGGGAACAGGCGTTTGAGGCGGGCGCGGTGGGCGTTGTTTCAAAAATGCATGCCGGTTTCCGGTTGATCTCTGCTATTCGAGAGTCATTGGAACAGTAAGAGGGGATTCTTACGCTTCGATCGGCACCAGGGAGGACACAAACCGTTCTCCGCAACCCGCTAACTTGACCGCGTTAACCAGGTCACTATGAACTTGTGGCTTTAGCACGTACCCCAGGGCTCCGGCAATTTGCGCAGCCTCAATCAATTCGAGGTCGCTCTCAACAGAGCAAATTACTACGCTGGACGTGATGCGCTTACGCACCATGGCCCTGGTCACTTCAATGCCGTTAAGGCCAGGCATATTGAGATCCAGCACCGCCACTGTTGGTCGCAGAGTCTCAACTTGCTCAAGAGCCGAACATCCATCCGCTGCTGTACCGACTACATCAAAATCGAGCGACAGCGCGGAAACAAGTGCCGCCAGCATGCGTTCATTGTCATCGGCCACTACGATGCGCATCTTCATTTGGCTTTTAAGGTATCCAACCCTTATTTCAATGCAAAGTTGTCGTCTCTAGATCAGGTCGCATTCCGCTAATCCTAAGGACTGGTTGCGCCTCGGCAACCGACAACCTTTCTTGCCTCTATTCTCCTCAGTACTGCCACGAGGCGGTCTCCTCCAAATCTAAACGGTGACGATCAACCGGCAGAAGCGTCGACTGAATATTAACATTTTCTAAGCTTAGACGTATGCTGTGAAAATAGAGTTGCAGAGGCGGCGGAAGTTGGCGTAGGGCTCTACAGAAGATATTTTGCGCACATCGTCACTTGATGCAGCAATAGCTCGACTGTCTGTAAATTGGCAGCGGTGATCAATTGGGTTACGGTGTTTATCCTGCTACTCGGATGGTGGACTTTCCTGCAACAACTGGTACCTGAACGTGCACCGTAGTGCCCCGATGGGGTTTTGACTCTATAGAGAATTTTCCCTTCAGCAATTTCACGCGTTCTTCCATGCTTATCAGTCCCAGCCCTCTGCTCTGGCCAAACCTGTTGCGGTCAAATCCTGCCCCTGAGTCGCGAATTGTGAGATGGATCTTGTCTTTTGTGGACCACAAGCGCACCTCGAAATGGCCTGCTCCGCTGTGTTTCAGCGAATTGTGCAGCGCCTCCTGCAACACACGAAAAAGACACAGCGAGACAGCAGGTTCAACTTCCGCCGGCAAGTCGTTTATCTCGCAATCGATGTTCACTCGCTGGTTTTTGGCAAAATCGCGGCAGAAGCCGCGTACCGCAGCGGTGATGCCAAGATATTCAAGTTTCGCCGAGTGCAGCTCATGCGATAGAGACTGGATATCATTAGCGATATCCTTCGCCTGCTGCCCTAAAGCAGCCACAGACTGTGAGAACTCACTGCTGAAGCGAGGAGAGTTGAGTTCAAGTTGTTCCAGTTCGATGGTGAGTAATGCCAGACGCTGGCCAATATCGTCATGAAGTTCGCGAGCAATCCGTGTGCGTTCCTCCTCCTGAGCTTCAATCAGCTTCCTTTTTGCCAATGCCAAAGCCTCTTCGGCCTGTTTGCGTTCTGTGATGTCGGCTGCCATACCTACAATTCTTGTTATGCGGCCTTGTTCGTCAAAATGCGCGACGCTGCATTGTTCAATCCATATCGGTGTGTTCTTTAGCAGAATGCGGCAGCTAAATTTAAGATATGGATCTCGGGGGGACAGCGCTGCGAAAACAGCCCTGAGCTCTTCCTGGTCTTCCGGATGAACGGAAGCTATGGCGCGCTTGCCTGTGATCTGTATGGATTCATCGATGCCAAGTATCTGAGTTGACTCCGCTGAACGAAAAATAATGTCTGTGGCCGGGTCCCACTCATAGGCGAACATTCGTCCTGCATGGACAGCAAGGCGAAACCGCTCCTCACTCTTGCGCAGAACCTGTTCCTGCCGTTTGCTTTCGGTAATGTCTCGCTCAATCGATGAAACTCCAACCACGTGATCATCAGCGCTGAAGATTGGCGACGCTGTGAGTGACACCTGCAGACAGGTTCCGTCTTTCTTCCGTCGCACTGTTTCATAATGCCTGACCGCAATGCCGTTCTTTACTTTTTCCATGATATTGCGGGAATCATGGACTTGGTCCGCGGACATCAGAAGCGAAATCGGTTGACCGACGACTTCATGAGCTGCGTAGCCATATAGCTGCTCAGCCCCCTTATTCCAGCCAGTTAGTATCCCTTTGAGGTCACAGCCTATGATCGCGTCATCGGAGGATTCTACGATCGCTGCAAGTCGGAGTCGCATCTCCGCGGCCGTCTTTTCGCGGACCAGACGCTCGCGTTCTTTTTGCGCCTGTTCGCGTTCCGCGATCACTGAAGCCAACATCATTCCAGAGGCTGAAAGAATGATGAAAAAAACATCGAGCAAAACGGCATTAGTAAAAGGCGTATAACGTGCAAATGGGCCGGATCCGAGCGCGGTTTCAATCGTTCCGATCGCAGCGATGATGAGGTTTGCAAGCATCGCTGCACACGTGCTGAGTCGGATCGCGGCCCACATCACAAATGGAAGTACCGCAAACGCCAGAACGTGGAGGGTTACAGGATGTAAGAATACGTCCGAAAAGATTGCCATTGAAGCCAATATCAAAAGCACAATGAGTCCGGCAAATTCTATCCACCAGCGCAAGGAACGTTGCCGAAGCAGAGTTGGAAGGGTCAGCACCAAAGGGGTGACCAGCAACACGCCAGTACTGTCTCCCAACCAGTAGATCAACCACGCTGATCCTATCCCTGAATAAGATCGCATTTGTGTGCCGTACAGGACCAGAGTGCCCAGAGAGGCGCTCACCAGAGCGCTGCCGAATGCACCAAGGAGAATCAACACCAGCGCGTCCTGCAATCGTGCAAAGCTATGCTGAAAGCGGACCCGGCGAAGGAGAAAAGTGCCGGTTACGGCTGCTATGGTTGCTGACCCTGCCTGGCCCAGGGCAACTACGGCAGGCACTGGCGTCAAAAATGCGACAAGAAATGCGCTTGCCGCGATCGCTACCCAGATGCGATATCCGCACACGAGTAGCGCAGCGAGTGCAATTCCATATGCAGGCCAAACTGGTCCAACATTGCCGCTTCTGATGTTCGTGGTGGCTTGGCCGAGCTTGCCCGCAAGAAAATATGCCGCAACAACGGCAAAAACGATGGAAAGATGAATTAAAAGCCTTCGAGTTCCGGCTGGAGAAATGCCAGCCCTTTCGAAAAGCCCAATCATGGCACCCCCATCCGGACACAAAATACAAAATTCTCAAGCTGGTGTCCGGTTGCCCGTGCTGGGCTTAAATCGTACAACTTTCTGAACGCGTGGTGAATAGTGTACTGCCGTGCTACTTACGCCTTAGGCCCCTTAGAAGATCCGGCCCAATCGAAAGTACACTCGGCGATGGCCAGTAGCTCCGATAGCGCCGCCAGCCTCAAGTGGGCCAAAAATTGTGTTGATGATCAGTGCCACGGCTCCATCTACGGGAACCTGCGAATTAAATGGACCGGCAAAGATCTTGCCTCCTTCAGCCAGAGTATTGAGATACACTGCGTCGCCCAATAACACAGGAATTTTGATGATTCTACGCAGGTATCCTGCCTGGAACTGGTAGTACTGGTTTGTAAGTATTTCGTTTTCTCCGTAGGCGACAAACACGTTTTCTCCACCTAACGAGAATGCAGGTACTCCCACAAGCGCATTTCCAAAGGTGGTACCTCCGTGAGCGCCAACGTAAATAGAGGATGGGTTATCCAACTGAATGAATTTGGCAGCAGAGCCTTCGCTGAGGGGGAAGGCGTGTGCGGCGCCGGGATTGGCGTCCACCCACGACCAACTCGCGAGCGCATACTGGCCTCTACGGGGAATGACAGGGTTATCGACATCATTGAGGAACAAGCGAAGGCTGCTTGAACCAAATCGCCCTGCTACATTTGCCAGGAGTGTAGGATCGCCTATTTTTGGCACGAATTTCTGGTACGCGACAGTATATCCAAATGAGACTTGAGCGACTTGCGAAAATTCGTAGCCCACATCAACGCCGCCGCCTGTAAATGTCCTGCTATACTGCGCGAGAAAATCATCGCGCTTGTAAAAAGGGAGTTGACGATGATCCGCAAAAATATTTGGGGCTGCAAACCATCGGCTTGTTGTTGAAAATGGCCGGTAATACTGGCTGGCGAAATGATAGTTGGTCCCGATCATCACGTCGTTACGCAATTCGGTGCGATAGGAGCCAAAATCTGGAAATGTGATTCGCGCACCCATGCTGAAGTTAATCCCGGAAAAGTTGGCCCCATCCAACAGGATCAAGGGCTGAACGATAGGCGGCGAATAGGGTTTTTCAATGGCGCTGACCAGGAGGCCACGCTGCTCGTTCATCTCTACCATTTCATAGCTGAGACTCGCAAGGCGCCCCTGGCCGATCATCTCCGTAAATTGATGTTGCAATCGTTCGCTGTCAACAGGTTTGTCTACGTTCTCCTGCAGCTTGCTTTCCAGCGCTTTGGCAACTTCGGGGCTCGTGCCTGTCACCTTTATGAACTCTGGGTTGGGAGCGGTCCGGCGACGGGCAGCACGTTGGGCGAGATATTCCTTCCACGTTGTATCGTCGACTGAAAGCGTTTTTAAAACCTGCGCTTTCGCTTCTGCAGCGTCGTAGCCTGCTTTGATAATCGCTTCGGATTCCTTGAAACCGAGGGAACGGTATGTCTGAAGCGGCACAGAAATAAGTATGTCAGCCTTCTCGATACTCCTGAGTTCGTTGGCAGCGATGGTGACGCTCGTAGAATTGCTGAGCACACCAAAGGACGAGAGAACTGCACCAGGATCCAGTTTGGCGGATTCAAGGTGAACCGCCAGAACAACATTGGCTCCCATACTTTTTGCCACGTCAACGGGCAGGTTGTCGAGCAATCCGCCATCAACCAGGATGTACCCTCCCCAGCGGACGGGAGTAAAAAGTCCTGGCAACGACATGGTGGAGCGCAGAGCAATGGATAGCGATCCGCGCCGGAAAACAATTTTTTGTGAGTTCACAAGGTCGGTGGCAACACAGGCGAATGGCGTCGGAAGTTCGTTAAAGTCGCGGAGGTTGGAGTAGGGGAGTGCCACGCGGTCGAGAATGGAAATAACTTCCTGTCCGGCATTGAAGCCCTCGGGAAAGCGCAATCCTTTTTTTAACCCGAACTCCAGTCGATTGGGATATTCAAAAGCGTCTTCCTTGCGGCGAAACGAAAGCTCCTGGTATGGAGTCTGGCCTTGCAGGAGCTCATCCCAGTTGATTGTTTCTATCAATCCTTGCAGCTCATCCGCGGATAGCCCGGTGGCGTACATTCCTCCCACCAAGCCTCCCATGCTTGTGCCGGCAACGTAGCTGACTGGTATATGGTGTTCTTCCAACCATCGCAGCACGCCGATATGAGCGAGCCCCAGGGCACTCCCGCCTTCAAGAACGAGCCCAATCTTCGGACGCATTGTTGACGATGATTCTTGTGAATGGACAAAATTCCAGGAAAACAACAAAACTATGCTCAAGGTGAAAGTGCGAATCAGCCGCTCCATTCGATGAGCCTAACGGGCTCTGCATATGTCGGGAACTGACAAAAGCGGCAGCGAGAACTTCTCTACGCGTACCGTAGGGACTAACGGACGGGCGAATCGGTCTGCAATGATCTCTGGGCTGATGCATTTTGAAGTGGCAAGAACGCCTGAAGAAGAATCCCGTCAGTCATCTGTCCCGAATCATCGCGTGCTTGCGTGAGAGATCTAGTGGGCGCGATCGCAGAAAAAACTCAGGATCGTACCTTTTATATGCCGCCCTTGATGACTGCCGGAAGCGAGGTGCGAGAATTGATTCTCCAAGCAGCCATCTAGAGGCGGCGCGTGCCAAAGGGGAGTTTCGGCCCGCATATGGATGCAGGCTATTCTCCAGCGTATCGAGCGTAAACTGTCAGAAATAGCAGCCTTTCTCAATGAGGGCAACTGGAACAGGTAATTTTACCGGTATCTTCTGTCTATATATGGGCCCTATTATCCTCGGGAGCAACCGAGAGCATCCTCGCTGACGTGAAGTCTCCACAAACCTCTCTCCACGCCAGTGCGCCTCGCCGCTTCGGATGTCTCGGTTGCTCGCCTTGATATCAGCTTTGGGAGCCATGCAAGGTTTCGACTAACCCGACAACGAGCGCTTCATCATTATCTTCTTCTTTTCCGTCCCGATTTCCGGGCTCAGGTGGACCGTGTGGATAAGTGCGCCGAGTGTACACAACAAAGGAAGAAGAATTGATTCCGAAGCTTTACACGCACAGATCTTTCGAAAGAGCCATTAAGCAAACAGCGGCGTGAAAGTGCCAGGGGAGTTGCTCGAGTCGCCTTCGTGCGTTGCCTTCCGAGAGCATAGCGTGCAATTTTCATCCTGAGGACGAACCCCGAACGTAGACATGGCAAAGGGAAGGCCAGTCTTCGCGTCCGGAGTTCTCCTAGGCTGCGGCCTTTTCTTTTGTACGCTTTTCTCCGGCGGGCACGCGTGGCCGTTTTGCTTCTTCAAGGAAAGACGCTTTCAGCAGCTTCAGTCCGAGCGCAGCCGAGAATCCATGGATCTCTTTAACATCGAGTTTTCTCATGAAGTTGATGGTTTCTGCATTGATGATCTGGCCAGGCACCATGATCGGGAAGCCGGGCGGATATGGAATCACAAAATTGGCTGATACCAGAGCTGGGCCTTTCTCGATGCGCTGGTCGATTTCCGGACTGAAGAGCTTCAGATGCTCGCATTGTTCTTCGCGATAAGCCCCGAAGAAACCCGCGCGCATGTTGCCTTCGCTTGTGATGCTCGCCGGGTTTTCGCGGAAGCTGTCATGGAAGCAGGTGAAGTTGGGAAGATCAGGAACATCTTGCATGAGCGACTTCACACGCGCGCTGAAGGCGTCACGCTCTTGCTGGCTCGCCTGGGCAAGTTTCTTGTCGATTTTCTGCGAGATTTCCACCAGGACCTTGATCAGGTGGGCAACATCGCTGCGTGTATTGTTAATGTTGGTTTGCAGCAGCACGCTGTTGCGCGACGTCTTGTTGAGTTGAATGTCATACTCCGCCGCTAGAATATTTTTGAATTGTGTGCCATCAAATCCGGCAGTACCGCAGACCAGCGTGAGACGTGTAACATCCACCGCGAACTCATCTTCACGCAGCGCCTTGACTGCGGTTGCCCAGTTAGCTCCCGGCGTGGAGTAATCCTTGAATCCTGAGGTTCTGAATTCAGCCGGAATCATCTCATCAACTCCAAGGACATGGAAATATCTGGAGACCAGCGGGTGAGAGTTGACCTCGCGCCGAATGTCCAGCGCCAACTGGATGGCACGGTTTACGAGCTCGTATCCTTCCAGTTCCATCTGCCGTCTTGCCACATCCAGAGAAGCAATGATCTGAAGATTGGGAGAAGTCGAAGCGTGTGTAAATACTGCCTCATGGAACTGCTCTTCCACAGTGTGATAGTCCTGGTCCTT